>CAJUMA010000003.1:78881-166448 GCA_910587065.1 uncultured Bacilli bacterium
ATTTTAAGATACACAGAATGTATAGATGAAATAATAACTAAGCTTGAAAGTATTAATTCTAATACAATCATTGTTGGAACTGGAGGAAGTAAAGTAGTAGCTAAATTTTTAAGTAATATCTTAGAAAAAAAGAACAATATAATTACAAGCGTAATGGATGCACGAGATTTACATCATAAAAATCTTGCTTCATTTAATAATATATTTATAATTTCTTACAGTGGTTCAAACTATGGAGTTAAATCTTCTATAATCGATGGTAAATCTGCCTATCTTCTTTCTCATAGAAAAACAAAAATTAGTAATGAAACTTTATTACACTATGAAGCAAGTTCAAAAAAAAGTTTTATATCACTAGAGGCAACTCTTATTCCCAATTCTATTCTTTTAAGATATTATTTAGGAGATAATTTTGCTATAATATTAGATGAAATATTTGAAAGTATTGATGCCTCTTTAACTTTAGAATTAAAAGGAAATCATTTAAATATATTCTCGGGTATTGAAACTGCCTCTTCAGAAGAATTTATAACATCAACTCTCGTAGAGACAGGAATAAAAAGTCCATTAGTACATGAAAAATATTCTTATTGTCATGGTCGGAGTACGATTAATAAAGATCATGCATCATCTTGCATTTATTTAGGCTACAATAATACAGATTTAGATATAAAATTAAAAGAAGTAATAGGTAAAACAATGGCAAATCATCTTATAATGGAATCCTACTTTGAAGATCCTATTATAAATGACTATTATTTAACTTTACAAAGTATGGTTTTATTAATGAATATAGCAAGAGCAAAAAAAATAAATTTAAGAAGTATTAAATATGACAAGGAAGCTGTCAGAAATTTATATTATTTTAAAGGGAGTATGTAATATGCGAGTAATAAGTTTTGGTGATTTATATATCGATTATTATTTGAGTAACGATTTAGTTTTGGGCATATGTGGCGGAAAAACAAATGCTAATGTTATTGCCAATTTAGCAAAATATTATGATACGGCATTCTATGGTGTGTGTGGGAATGATGCGCAAGGAGATGTAGCTATAAAATCTCTTAGTTGCCTTGGCGTAGATACGAGTAATATTGAAAGAGTGGAAGGGCATACAAAAGCTTTCTTTATCGATTCTAAAGGTTATAGCACAACGTGTCCTTACTGTGGACGCAAACTTGCATATAAAAATAACAAGTATGATCCAAAAAAAATTCTTCCTTTTATACAAGAAGATGATTTTATTGTTATTGATAATTTGAATGCAGGTGTTTTAGAAGTTTTAAATAATACTAATAATAAAGCATTTTTAGATATAGGCTATTTAGGTAATCTTCTATATCTAAGTTTAGATGAAATCATTGACATTTTAAAAGATAGATTTGAAATAATTAATATGAATGGAAAAGTGTATGATGTCTTAAGAAATAAATTTAAACTTGATTTAGTAGACTTTTATGAACTTATTAATCCCAATGTCTTAATAATTACAAGAGGCAAAAAAGGCGCTGATATTGTTCATGATGGAGTGGTGTATGAAAAAATAATAACTGATCCAGTAAGCGAAGTTGATGTATCTAGTGCAGGGGATTCTTTCTTTTCTGAATTTATTAGAACTATTATTGATGCAGAGTTTTCCGTAAATGAAAAAATAATTTCTCTTGCATATATGCGAGCTAGTTCAATTTCAAGGTTTTGTATTACTAACTATGGAGCTAGGACGCATCTTGAACCATTAACAAAAATAGATAATTACATTGAATGTATTTGTACTGATATCACAGTAAAATAAATAACCTAGATTTATATAGGCAAATATTGTATAATAAAAGAACAAAAGAGAAAGTTACGTGATATTAATGAAAGAATTACTTAAGAATACTAATATAAGCGAATGGTTTTTAACAGGAATATATAAAGTTGCGATATATATATGCTGGTTTCTATTTGCTTGTGCTTTCAACGTTTTCTTAAGAGATTCAATAGATGATGTAAAATTAATTTTATTAGTAATATCTTTACTTGTACTCTATGGTATTCGAGTATTTTTAAAAAACTTGTATAAAAAGAATGCCAATAATAGTTACTATAATTTAAAACATTCAATTGAAATGTATTATTTTCAAAAATTAAATAGAATTAGTTATAAAGATTTAGAGAATATTGATAAAGAAGATTTAGCAAACAGAATATTAGAAGTATCATATAACTATACAAAAATAATATCAGACATATTTGAGTATATAATTCCAGCTTTAGTTGGCGTCTTTATTCTTTTTGTTAAATTACTTGATTTAAATAAAATATTTGCCATTTTTACTTTCTTTTCTCTAATTGGAATTCTTGTCTATTCTTACTCTAATATAGCAGATGAAGAAATAAAAATCACAAATTATAATGACTTACTAAAAGAATTTATTTCGAAAATTATGTCAATTAGAAAACTTAATATTTTCGACTACTGTGTTGATAAATTAAATAAAGAAAAAGAAAATGATATATGTATATTAAAAAATAATGACACAGTAAGTGATTTAAAATTTACTAATTTAATATTTGTTCTAATCAGTATTATTTTAATATCTTCGTTTCTTTTTGTAAATAATACAATTACGCGTTTAGGTTTAATAATCTTCTTTATTATAATAGTTTTAAAACTTCAAGATTTACTTTATAAAATAAATCCTGCAATAAAAAATATGTTTTCTTCCTCTAAAAATAAAGTTATTTTAGATAATATTTTAAAGTATACTTATAAACCCAAGATAAATACATCATGGAAAAAAATAAATATAAAAAATGGCTTAGTAAATTATAATGATACGACAGAAGATATAAAAATACCTTCTTTTGAACTATTAAAAAAAGATCACATTAGTATTATGGGGGCATCAGGGCAAGGTAAATCAACAATTTTAAATATTTTAAGTGGAATATTTGAACTTGATGAAGGAGATATTTTATTTGATGGCAACAGTACAGATGAAATAGTTGATGCCTATTACTCCAGTAGCGCTACAATCTTTAGTATTTCCTTAAGAGATAATTTAAAATTTGGAAGAGAAGAACTTGATGAAAAATTATTAGACTTGATTGATGAAATTGGTCTTACTGGTTGGTATAATACATTGTCATCTGGTTTAGATGAAATACTTAATCCTAGTATCAGTGAAGATATAGCCGAAAAAATTAATATTATAAGAGCTATAATAAGTGATAAAGATATTTATTTCTTTGATGAACCAACTTCTTCACTAGATACAGATTCCGAAAAGAAAGTAGCTGCTTTATTTAAGAAGTATTTTAAAGATAAAACATATATTTTAATATCGAAAAAAACTCTTTTAACTAATATGTGCAAAAAAACATTATTTTATTAAAAATCATACTTTATTAGAAAAAGAACCATTACTATAAAAAATCAGTTCATTTTGAACTGATTTTTTAATGGGCTCTTTAAGTCCGGTACAGAATAATAGATTTATGATATATTTAATTTGAAGGTAGGTGGTAATATTTTTTCCCCTTATAAGTATTAAGAACTTGACTGCAGTAAGATTATAAAGGGGAGCACGAGAAAAATCGTGTTTTTTTATGCTGCTATAAGTTCAAGAATCATCATAACGACAAATCCAACTAGACTAATATAAGCCATAAGTGTTTTATGTTTTGAGTCCATTGCTTCTGGTACTAGTTCTTCGACTACAACAAATATCATAGCTCCAGCTGCAAAAGCTAGTAAGTAAGGTAGAATTAATTTAATCTTTAAGGCTAGAAATACTCCCAAAATTGCTGCTATAGGTTCAACAATTCCAGTAAGAGAGCCTATAATAAATGATTTCTTTCTTGAGTATCCTGCGTTTCTAAGGGGAATAGAAATAGCAGCTCCTTCTGGAAAATTTTGAATACCTATACCAATAGCTAAAGAAATTGCTCCTGCCACAGTAGCTCCCTCAATACCATAAGTAATAGATCCAAATGCACAGCCAATTGCCATTCCTTCAGGAATATTATGCAAAACTATTGATACAATTAATAGAAGGGTACTTTTAAAACTCTTATTATTTGGAACTATATATTTGTTTGTAAATTTATCACCAACAATTAAAAGAAATGAGCCAATCAGAATACTAAGTGAAACAATCAATGCAGCATTTAAGTTTAAATTATTAGCTTGTTCTATTGACGGAAGCAATAACGAAAAAATCCCAGCAGCTAACATTATGCCGCCTGATAAAGCAATCATTGCATTCATTATTTCTTTTTTTACATTTTTAAAAAAGAAAACAGCAGCTGCACCAAGACAGGTAACACTAAATGTTAACATCGAAGCTATTAAAGCTTGACTATAAACATTTAAATCATAAAAAAAATTAATCATATATATCCCTCACGATATATTATGATTAATTTATCACACTGCCACTATTTTTTTACTTCCATAATAACGGGCAAAATCATTGGCCTTCTACCAGTACGTTCATTAATAAACATATTAAGTTCTAATATAACTTGGTTTTTAATATCTGTAATACTATATTTGCCACTTAGAGATTTATTGACAATTTCGGAAACCTTTTGTTCAATCTCTTTTATTAGGTTAGCATTTTCATTAACAAGTACAAATCCACGAGTTGTTATATTTGGCTTAATTAATAATTGATGTTTTTCTGGATTTATATTAAGTATTGTTACTAAAACACCATCATTACTCATAATCTTACGATCTTTAATAACAACAGATCCAATGTCGCCAACTCTCGAACCATCAACATAAACATCTCCAGCTGGAATTGGCTTTCCACGGTGCACTCCTGAATTATCCATAATTACTGAATCACCATTTTTACAAATAAAGATATTCTCTTCTGGTATACCACAAGATACAGCCAAGTCAGCATGTTGTTTTAACATTCTGTATTCACCGTGAATGGGCATTAAATATTCTGGCTTTAAAAGTCGCATCATCCATTTTAGTTCCTCGGCCTTAGCATGCCCCGATGTATGAATATCAGGGAACTGTGAGTTAGTATAAACTTTTACACCCTTTAAATAGAATTTATTAATTATTCTATTAATACTTGATGAATTACCTGGAATTGGATTTGAGGCAAAGACGATTATATCATCAGGAAGTAACTGAACTTGTTTGTGAACACCATTCGCTATTCTTGATAACGCCGCTAAAGGTTCACCCTGAGATCCTGTACACAATATACATATTTCGTGCTTTTTTAAATCTTTAGCCTGATTAGTATCAATAAATATTGAAGAATCAGTTATAAGTCCATTTTTAATCGCGATATCTTTAGCATTTTCCATACTTCTACCAAAAGTAATTATCTTTCGATTATTTTCTCTACAAGTTTCAATTATATGTTTAATACGATAGATATTTGATGCAAATGTTGAAAGAATAATACGGTTTGTTGTTGCTCTTGCAAATACATCGCCTAAAGCCTCATCAACAATTTCTTCACTTGCCGAAAACCCAGGAGATAAAGCATTAGTACTTTCAGATAAGAGCAATTTAACTCCCTCATCTCCTAAACGAGCCATTTTATGAATATCAGCCATTGGCCCAATTGGTGTTAAATCAAACTTAAAGTCTCCAGTATGAATTATTGTTCCATTAGGAGTTCTTACAACTATTGCGTAAGAATCTGGTATAGAGTGAGTAGTTCTTATAAATTCAACTGTAATATTTTTAAATTTAATAATAGAACTATCATCAAATAATTCGATATTACTATACCCAACACTTCTATCTATTAATTTCTTTGTTATTAAATCTTGTGCGATACGTGATGCATACACAACAGGTATATTAACATTTTGTAATAAATATGAAATGCCACCAATATGATCTTCATGACCATGGGTAATAAATAAAGCCTTTATCTTATTTTCATTTTGTTTTAAATAAGTGAAGTCTTGTATAACATAATCAACTCCTAAAAGTTCATCTCTAGGAAACATAACCCCAGCATCAATTATTACAAGCTCATTCTTATATTCAACCACATACATATTTTTACCAACTTCGCCTAAACCACCAAGGGCAAAAACAGACGTGTAATTATCGTTTTTGTTCATTTTATCCTCCTTAAATAAAAAAATAAGTATAAATAAAGCTCTCAGGTACTTATTAATATACTATAAATTGCTCAATTTGTCTAGGCTAGATAAGTATTTTTGACATAAAAATGAATTAAAGTTTTATTTCTTCATATACCTTATTAGGAGATGATTTTTATAAAAAAGTTAATTTTATTAATGATTGGACTACTTCTTTTATCAGGATGCGGAGCAAAAAGTACTGATACTTTAAAATCGTTTAAAGATCATAACGCTAAGCATACAACTTATGAACTTAATGGTACTATGAAAATAGTTAGTAATGAAGATGAGTTTACCTATAATGTTACGGTAGGAGTAAGTGATAATAAACATTATAAAGTATCTTTAGTGAATACTATTAATAATCATGAACAAGTAATTTTAAGAAATGATGATGGGGTTTATGTTGTTACTCCTGAGTTAAATAAAAGTTTTAAGTTTATGAGCGAATGGCCTAATAATTCTAGTCAAGCGTACTTACTTGAATCTTTAGTAAATGACGTTAATAAAGATGCATCAAGCACTGTAAAAGAAGAAGGCGGTGGCTACCTAATTACTTCTAAAGTAGATTATCCAAACAATCAAAAATTACATCATGAAACAATAGAAACAGACAAAGACTTTAATATAAAAAAAGTTAGCGTAAAAACAGAAGAAGATAAAACAGAAATAGAAGTAAATATAACTAAAATTAATTATAAGCCTAAATTTTCGAACGACTATTTTAGTTTAGACAATCTCGTAAAGGAAGAAACAACAACAGATAAGAAAAAAGATGAAAAACTTGATGAAGAATGTTTAGCAAGTTGCACTGATACAGAAGCAAACTGCAAATCTACTTGTAAAATAGAAGCAAGCTCTAATATTTTAGAAGATATTATTTATCCTCTATATGTTCCAACTGATACATATCTTTCAGGAAAAGACACAGTCTCAACAGATAATGGAAATAGAATAATATTAACATTTGCGGGAGTAGATCCGTTTATCTTAGTAGAAGAAGCATCTAACATGAATGATACCCTTGATATAATTCCCGTTAATGGCGAACCATTATTTTTAGGGTCAACTATTGGGGCTATTTCTGATAATTCAATATATTGGACAAGTAATGGAGTTGATTATTACTTAACAAGTAAGACATTAGATGCCAGTGAAATGATGACAATTGCAGAAAGTTTAGAGAATTCATCAAATTTAGTTGCAGGACTAAAATAGTTGCTATATAATATATAGCCATGAAGAGGTGTAGTTATGAAAAACAAAATAAATAGCATTAGCGCATTATTAACAGCGTTTGAATCTCGCAACGAACAACTGCACGACGAGATAAAGAAAAATGAAGAAGCAATAGAAGAAATGAAAGCTGAATTAGCTGGACTATTAGAAAATGAATCTGAGCAAAGTCAAGCTGTATCAACAATAGAAATGGTTGCATAACCATTTTTTTCATTGTTTAAACCCTTAATTTATGATATATTTGATATAGGTGAATTTTATGAAGAAGAAACAACAAAAACAAACAGAAAGATTTGTAAGTACAGAGATTAAACAAAATAAAATGAGCAATGAAGATTACCAAAAAATTAAGACTTTCTTTATTGTCTTAGTAATTGTTATTGCCTTATTGGGACTATTATTCTATTTTAATGGAAAAGTTATAACTAAAGATATTTTTTCCGATTCAACAACAGCACAAACAACTGAACCAACATTTAGCAAAGACATTATTTTAGCTACAGATGTATTTAATCAAAAAGACAAAGAATATATGGTTTTAATATATGATTCAAGTGATAAAGAAAGTGGTATACTTTATGATGGCTTATTTAATAGCTACAGTAAAGACAGTGTATTATATGGAGTGGATCTTTCAAACAAGATGAATAAAGATCATTATAATGCTGATTTAGAAACTGAATTAACCAAACCAACAAAAGCATCAGAATTAGTAGTAAAAGGGCCACGTTTACTCACTATAAAAGAGGGAGTAGTAATAGACTATATAAGTGATGCAAACATAATTGTTGAAAAATTAAAGTCTAAATAGAATACTTTTAAAGTATTCTTTTTCTTTTTATGTTATAATTAACGTAAGGAGAATCAACATGAAAAACATCAAGAAAAAGAAATTCGAAAAAAATAACTTTAATTTGCTAGAAGTAATCGTTATTACTCTAGCATTTTCATCTCTCTCAGGTATTATTACAGGTCTATTTTTCTATTTTAAAAATAACCGTAATTTAATTTTAGATAGGAATCTTTTAGATATAGTTGGGACTTACAACAAAATAAGTGAAGATTTTTACGGGAACTTAGATAAAGAGAAACTTGCAACAAACGCTATTAATGGTATGATGTCCTCTTTAGATGAAACATATACAGTTCATATGGATCAAAGCGATACTTCAAGTATGTCAGAAAAACTTGATGGAAAATATCATGGAGTAGGGATTTCTGTACAAAAAAAAGGAACAAATATTGAAGTTATAAATGTATATGATAAAACTCCTGCTTCGACCGCTGGTCTTAAAGTAGGGGATATATTAAAAAAAGTTAACGGCTATGAAATACTTGAATCAGATCAACTGGAAAAAGTATCAAATATGATAAAAGAGCAAGACAAAGTAACCCTTGAAGTAAAAAGAGAAGAGGAGTTATTAACAATTGATATTGATGTAAAAACTATTGAATACCCCTCTGTAACTTCTAAAGTTTATGAGAAAAATAACAAGAAAATTGGATATATATATATATCAACGTTTTCTAAAACAGCATCTAAACAAGTAAAAGAGTCTTTAGAAACATTAGAGCAAGAGCAAATAGTATCACTAATTATAGATGTAAGAGGAAATACAGGGGGCTATTTAGATACGTGTGATTCTATTTTAAATATGTTTATGAAAAAAGGAAATGTGTTATATTCAGTTGAGGCTAAAGATGGAAATAAACAGATTTATGATACAACAAATTCTTCAAGAATATATGATATCGTTGTTTTAGTTGACCGCGCCTCAGCATCAGCCTCAGAAATACTAGCAACTAGTCTAAAAGAAAGCTATGGGGCAATTCTTATTGGAACAACAACTTTTGGAAAAGGACTAGTTCAACAAACCAATTTTTTAAGTGACAAATCAATGATTAAATATACAACAGCAAAATGGTTTACTCCTAAAGGAAATTATGTAAACGAAATTGGTTACAAACCGGACATAGAAGTGAAATTAACTAAAGAATATGCATTAAATCCAAATGATGCTAATGATACTCAATTACAAAAAGCAATTGATGTTTTGTCAAAGTAAGGAAAACTTTGTCGAATTATACATTAAATTGTCTTATTGTTTACAAAATTTTACATCTCTCGACAAAACTTGCTATTTCTATTTGTAAAACTTTATACTATAATGTTTTTAGCAGTCAAGAAATAATTAGAAAAAAGGGAGATTTTATGGCAATTAAAACATTGGTGGTTGATGCAGATTCTAACCACACTAAGGAAGTTGTGAAGTATTCTGGAAGTTCTAGTAGTATTGAAGTAAGATGTGCAAAAACAAAAGAAGAAGCACTTAAATACATAAACGAATCAGATTGTATAATTATAAATATGTTACTTAATGGAATGGACTCTTATGATTTACTTAAACAAATAAGAGAAATAAGTGATGATAAAATAATTATTGCAACAAGTGAATTTATATCAGCAGATATGATGAATAGTATTAGTAGCTATTCAATTAATTACTTTATTAAGAAACCTTTTGATGTAAGTACACTTGAAGAAATTATTGTTGCTTTATGCAAAAGAAGAAAATCATTTACTGTTTCTTCGGATTTAGATATTAAAGTTGAAATTACTAATTTATTACATAGCCTTGGTATTCCTTCACATATAAAAGGATATTCTTATATTCGTGATGGTATTGAGATGCTTTACAAAGATTCCTCTTTGGTTGGTTCAATTACTAAAGAATTATATCCGAGTATTGCATCTACTTATGATACTACATCTTCAAGAGTAGAACGTGCAATTAGACATGCAATAGAAGTATCTTGGGTTAGAGGTGACTATAACCTTATGGAAGAAATATTTGGAAATTCAATTGACTTTGATCGTAGTAAGCCAACTAATTCAGAATTTATAGTGACTTTAGCGGATAGATTAAAATTAAATGCAAAATATGCATAATAAGTAAAAAAAATCCTCATATATATTTATAGGAGGATTTTTAAATGGAAAATAATATAAATGAACGTATTAGAGAAATTTTAGAATTTGCAGAACAAGAAATGTTAGAACTAAACCATCCCTATGTCGGAAGTGAGCACTTACTTCTAAGTTTACTTAAAAGTACTAAAACAGCCAAAATCTTGAATAAATATAACTTGACATATGATAAATTTAAAAATGCACTTATTCGTATAATCGGGACTTCTAACATAAAAAGCACATATATTTTATATACCCCGTTACTAAAATTAATAATTAAAAAAAGTGTTGAAAAGGCTAAAGATAGTGCTGATGGATTAACTCTTCTTAAAGAACTTTTAGCAAGTGATGATGGTATTGCCGTAAGGATAATGATTGAGTTAAATATTGACTTAGATGGACTTTATGGAGAATTATTAAATACTCGTTCATACTTAGATGAAATTGGGACAAATTTAATGAATACATCTTTAGATTATCCTTTAATTGGACGTGAAAAAGAAATTAATAGTATGTTAGAAATACTACTTCGAAAAAATAAAAATAATCCAATTCTTGTGGGGGAAGCAGGAGTAGGAAAAACTGCGATTGTTTATGAACTTGCTAAAATGATTAAAGAAAAACGTGTTCCTGAGAATATCCAAGATAAAGAAATCTATATGCTTGACATGGCCAGTATGCTTTCTAATACTAAATATCGTGGAGAATTTGAAACAAAGATGAATAATTTAATCAAAGAAGTTATAAACAAGGAAAATATAATATTATTTATCGATGAAATTCACACTATTGTGAGGACTGGCGGTGGAGAAGGATCTTGTGATGCCGCAAATATTTTAAAGCCTTATTTAGCTAGTGATAAAATTAAATTAATTGGAGCAACCACTTTAAAAGAATATGATGAATATATTAGTTCAGATTCAGCTCTATCAAGAAGATTTGCAAGAGTTTATATAAGTGAACCATCAGAAGAAGATACTAACAAAATACTTTTAGGAGTAAAAAGTATGTATGAAGAATATCATAAAGTTAAGATAGATAATAAGACTTTAAAAGATATCGTTTCTTTATCAACCAAGTATATTACAACTAATCAAAATCCTGATAAATCACTTGAAGTTCTTGATTGCTTATTATCGCGAGTAAAATTAAGTAAATTTAAAGAGAATAATCTTTACACTTTTAATGAATTTTTAAAGAATAAAGATTATAAAAAAGCCTTAGAAGTTAAAGCAAGTAGAACGAAAAAGATAACTTCCGAAGATATAATATCGGTAATTGAAAATCTAGCCAATATTAGAGTCTTAAATTTAAAAGATTACAAAAAATTAATAGATGTATTAGATAAAAAAATATATGGTCAAGATTTAACTCGTTTAAAAGAACTATTAAAACCAAAATTTATTCATAACCGAGTTTTAGGATTCGAAATAAAAGGTCCTGTTTCTTCGGGTAAGAGATTTACTGCCGAAACTATTGCTGAGGCATTAGATTTTAATTTAATTGAACTTGATATGAAAGAATTTTCATCCTCAACTTCTATAAACCGCCTAATTGGTTCAGATCCCGGCTATGTAGGCTACAAAGAGGGAACTATTCTTGATAAGATAAAGTACAAACCTTATTCATTAATTCTTCTTAAGAATATAGAATATGCTTCAATTCCTGTTATAGAACTATTTAATTCAATTATAGATAAAGGTTATTTAGTTGATAAGTTTAATAATAAAATAAACTTTAATTCTACAATAATAATAAAAACTAATAATGAAATGTGTTCACAAATAGGTTACAACGAAAAAGCCAAAGAAGATGATCAAATTATTTACTACAAAGACACTAAATCTTACAAATTTAATATGACTAATCTAGATTCAGAAAAAAACTATTCTAATTTACATACTTTAAAAGAATCTTGTTTATAACACTCAAAATAATTGGTATAATACATGTAGAATAGAAGGGATTATATGAATAATGAGAATAAAAGGTTTAAGCAGATAAATCGTATAGCAACACCTATTCAAGTCTCCAAAGAGAGCCAGACATTAAATGAACCTATAAAAGAGATTGAAAAAAAAGAATCGGAAACCATAAAGGGAAAAAAACAAACCAAAAAGCTAGAGAAAAAACAAATAAGTAAAGTTCAAATAATAGAAACTTTAATTGGTTTATTTATTATTGGAATAATTATTTCTTCTGCCTTTTTATTAATATCAATTAAAAATAAATCAAATAATTTAAAATATAATGATGCAACAACTATTAAAGTCGGAAGCGCAGGAATATTTTCCTTTGGTAGTGAAACTTTAAATGATTCTTTATATCTTAATGAAAATGAAAATTATCAAGTAGAAGATTTTACCCTTAAGAAAGTGGATAATACTCTTTATATTAATAATATAGCTGTTGCAACGAAAGAAAAATTCAGTTCCTCTGTTGGATTTGTTGATGATATATTATTGTTTACGGGCAGCGATAATGAACTTAGAACAACTGTATTTTTTGCCTTTTCAAGTAAGGGAGAAAAAATATTAGAAATTTATGATATAGGGGATGCTAATGGAATGTTTTTAAATGATGAAGAGCCAGCCATTTATAATAGTAGTGAAGTCGTTTTATTGACTAGTAATGTTCTAAAAGACCAACTATTTGTGAATAATAATCCTATAACAATATGTGATGAAGAAAAACTATTTGAAAACTCAATTGAAACAAGTAGGCTTGTTAATGTTAATTATGCCCTTGTTTATGAAGGAAAACATAAATTTAAATTAGAAAAAACTAATGAATTGACTTTAAAAGAATATATAAAAAATAATAATTACTGTAACTAATTAGATTAAAAAGTACATATATTTTAATATGTACTTTTTCTTTTAAATAAAAGATATTTAGTATATAATAATATATAAAGAAGGGATTTTTATGAAATTACGATGTTGCTTATATAATTAAATAAAAAATGAAAGGAAAAAGTTTTTATGAAATTATATAATACATTAACAAAAAAAATAGAAGAATTTATTCCCAATGAGGAAGGAAAAGTCAAAATATATACGTGTGGACCAACTGTTTATCATTATGCCCATATTGGAAATATGCGCAATTACATCGGCCATGATGTTTTAGTTAGGACTTTAAAATATCTTGGGTATGATGTAACTCGTGCTATGAACATTACTGATGTTGGACATTTAACAAGTGATTCTGATTCTGGCGAAGATAAGATGGAAGTTGCTAAAAAACGTGAAGGAAAAACAGCTTATGAAATAGCAGATTTTTATACAAAAGCATTTTTTAGTGATTTTGATGAATTAAATAATTTAAGACCCGATATAATCGAAAAAGCTACAGCTAACATTGACATGTATATTAAAATGATTCAAAAATTATTAGACGAGGATATTGCCTACATCTCTGGTGGAAATGTCTACTTTGATATATCCCGTGTAAAAAACTATTATTGTCTAACAAATAATAGTCAAGAAGATAAGATGGTTGTTGGGGTAAGAGAAGGCGTTGATTTTGATAATAATAAAAGAAATCAAGCTGATTTTGCTCTATGGTTTACAACATCTAAATTTGAGAATCATGAAATGTTATGGGATTCACCATTCGGTACAGGTTACCCTGGTTGGCATATTGAATGTTCTGGTATTTCAATTAAACATTTAGGGGAGTACTTAGATATTCATGGTGGTGGAGTTGATAACATTTTTCCTCATCATACAAATGAAATTGCCCAAAGTGAAGCCTATTTAGGACACAAATGGTGTAATTATTGGTTTCATAATGAGCATTTATTAGATGATACTGGTAAAATGAGCAAATCTAATGGTGAATTTTTAACAGTATCTCTTTTAAAAGATAAAGGATACGATCCAATAAGTTTTAGGTTCCTATGTTTAAATAGTCATTATCGCAAGCAATTACTATTTTCTTATGAAGCACTTAATCAAGCTGAAACAACATTAAAAAAACTACGAAATAAGATTGCTAATATAAAAGATGATGGTAATTTTTGGGAAGAAGTATTTAAAAAATACACAGAATCCTTTAAGCTTGCTTTAGAACAAGATCTAAATACCGCAAATGCAATATCAATTCTTTATGATTTATTAAAAGATAATGAAGTAAACGGTCATACTAAATTAGAATTAATAAAATCATTTGATCAAGTGCTAGCAGTAGAATTAATAAGGGAAAAAGTCGAAGTTGAAGCGAACGAAGATATTTTAAAATTAATCGAGGCAAGAAATGAAGCTAGGAAAAAGAAGGATTTTGAATTAGCAGACTCTATAAGAGATGATTTATATAAAAAAGGAATAGAATTGATTGACACAAGAGAAGGAACAACTTATAAAATAGTTGGTTAATAATTAACACAAAATTCACAAATATGTGTTATATTGGAGATGGTGAAGAAAATGGATATACTATTTATATACTTATTGCTATTAATAATTCCAGCCCTTGCTTCTTTTAATATTAATAGAAATTACCGAAAATACAAGGAAATATCTTTAGATAAAAAGCTAAGTGGATTTGAGGTTGCAAGAAAAATACTAGATGAGAATGGTCTTAATGATATTTACATTGTTGAAGTTCCCGGAAATTTAACTGATTGTTATGATCCAACAAGGAAGACAGTAAAATTAAGCACTGATATATTCCATGGAGAATCAATTGCAGCAGCAGCTGTTGCTGCTCATGAATGTGGACATGCTATACAAGACAAAGAAGGTTATTTTTGGATGATACTACGTAGCTTAATATTTCCAATTGTTTCTATTGCCAATAAGATTGCCTATGGAACCCTAATTTTTGGTTTTATTCTACAAGCATTTGATTTAATAATGATTTCTGTTATTTTAACTACGGCTAGTTTAGCCTTCCAATTAATAACATTACCAGTTGAATTTGATGCATCTAGAAGAGCTAACAATAATCTAGAAAAAATGGGTATAATTGAAGAAATTGAATTAGATGGAACGAAACGTGTACTTAAAAGTGCAGCAATGACTTACGTAGCAGGAGTTTTAACAACTTTACTTCAAATGCTATATTATTTAATGGCATTTAAAGATCATGATTAAAGGATATATTTTATCCTTTTCTTTTTATTTTTCTTAAGTTATAATATGTACTCGGAGGGAAGTGTAAATATGACTTTAGAAGAAATTTTAGCAAATGACGTACCAATTAATAACGAGATATTAGAAAAAAATAAGATAACTCTTGCATATATTAAGGAGAACTGTCGTGAACTGTCTTTAATAAATAGGGAAAAATTTTTAGAAGTCTTAAAAATATTTGAAGAAAAAAAGTGTAAAAATAATACGGTTGACTTTCAACTTAAGTTTATCATTATGTCAACACTTATTTACTTAAATGAGTTTAAAAGTGCTTATGAATACGCTGACTTTTTATTCAAAAATGATTCCAAAAATAGAAAAGATTATGTAGTGTATTTACTTATTTTAAGTGATATTTTATCATTTGATCAAAATCCTAATTTATTAAAGCAAAATATTTATGTAAGCAGATTTGATGAAAATTACCAAGACATAGCGTTACAAAATCAAATAAGAGAGGCTATTGAAAAAAGAGAATATATTTATGCGAGGAGTTTATGCCAACATTTATATAAAAGAGGCTCAATTGATCCATCTAGTGCTGTTATAAGAGTTTTGATTAATGCAGCTGTAAGGAATATAAATGAAAATGTTAAAGAAGCAATAAAAGTTTTAGACTATAGAACAATTGAGGCCTTTTTAGATCTTAAGAAGAGCAATATTAAAAATGCTGAAGATTTTGAAAAACTTTATGCTATGCTATGCAATGTTTTAGATGGAATACCACTAAACGTAAAGGTTTTACCAAGCCAATATGACATTCATGACATAATAGAAGCTCAGGATATAGATAAAATAGCTTCTACTAACCATCATGAAGTAATTTCTTCTTTTATTGAAAAAATAAAAGAAGAAAGACAAAGAAATATTGAAAATGATTATAAAGGTGAACTAAGTTTTTATCTTGATGGTGTAATAGAAGATATTTATAATAATATTATCAACGGCGATATTGAATCGGCAAGTGATTTAATTTGGTCCTATTTAGAAGCCATAAAAAAAGATCACTGGATTTTCTATTTTCTAAATAGATTAGATGAACTAGATAATAAAAAAGATACTTTAACTGATGAATATATTACTTCATCACTTGCTAAAATATTTGATGAATTAATTGCTGTTGCCATAACAAAAACAGAAAAATCAGACAATTGTTTAATAGAAAAATATATGGGAGAAACAAAAGAGAATACTGGTCAAGATAAAGAAGATAATTTTGATTTTGAATACAACTATCAAATACCTTATATAGAAAGTGTTATCGAAAGTATCCATAATGGTACAATATCATATGAAAACTATGCTAAAAAAGAATTTTTTTCCGAAGATGATTTATTTACTATAGTTATAATGGCTCGTGAAAATTACCGTTATAGAAATTATAAATTGGGCGATCTTTTAATAAGTATTGTAAGAAACTTAATTTATGGAAAAGAAAAATATCCTGAACTTATCTCATTTATAAATGCTGTTGAAAAGAATAAGGGTAAAATAAATGCCGAAACACCATTTATTAAAGAAGTAAAGACACTAATCCAAAAATAGTGCCTTTTTTTCATATATTGAGAGAAAAAGAGAATACTATTAGTGAAAAAAGGTTTTAAAAAATTAGATAATTTGATAATATATTAATAGAGGTGGAAGATGAAAAATATAAACAAGTTTATTAATAAAAACAGAACGACAATTCTTAGAATAATAGCAGTCTTAATTTTAGTAATTATTTTATTATTTGCTGTAAAATTTATTAGTATGGCGACTCAGCCAAAGAAAGATCCGACTGTTTCTACGGCTTTCTTTATTAAAAATAAAGATGATAATTATGCCTTATTTAATGAAAAGGGAAAAAAATTAACGGATTTTATATTTACATCAGTTGAAAATATTTATAATGGAGTTGCAAAAGTAACGGATAAAGATGGTAAAAGTGCCATAATAAACGAAAAGGGAAAATATGTAGCCAAGCCAGGAAAGTATAATTCTATTACACAAAACGGTGGCTTATTTAAAGTAGAAGAAAAAGATAATGTATATAGTTTATTATCTTCCAGCGGGAAGAAAATTATTAAATCCACTAAATTCGATTTAAAAACTAATTCTTATTTATATGCTGCAACAATCGTATTAATTAAAGATAAATATGCCGTATATACATATAATGGAAAAAAGGTTTATACGTTTAAAGTAAATAAAGATAAAGAAGAGCAAATTGCACCAACTTCTAGTAATTATCTAGATTATGTTTCGGTTTACTATGATGGTTTAACTGTTATTTTTAATGCTAGAACTGGTAAGATAATTTCCAAAATAAAGGATGATGAACAGTATTGTGTAAGTTCTGCTAATGAATCTGGAAGTATCATAGCTTTAAATTCTTGCGTTGCTTGGTATGAAGCATCAGAAAATGTTAAATTTAAAGTAATTATAGACGGAAAAGTAAAAGATAAAAATGAAGAATGTGATTCTCTATACTTACTAAATGATAAATTAATTTGTACAAAAAATGAAGTAAGTCATCTTTTAGATACAAAACTAAATATTTTAGATGCTGATTTAACAAAAATGACATATAAAAACACAAAATCTTACGCTGTTACTGTTGGAAATGATGTCCAAATATTAAAAAATAATAAGCCCATTTTAAAAATAGAGAATGCTATTTTAGCAGATAAAGGATACTCAAAAGAAGGTATTTATTTAGTTTACAAAGATAACGAATATACTTTTTACAATGAGTCAGGAAAAGAATTATTTGGAAAAAAATATAAAAGTGCTTTAACATTTGATAGTAATGCCCTTGCTCTTGTAAGCGAAGATGATGAAAATTACTATTTCATTAATACCAAGGGTAAAAAAATAAGTGACTATATCAACACATCATACCAAATGGATGATTACTATATAGTAGAAAAAGATGGTAAAACAGGAGTAATGGATAAAAAAGGAAAAATACTTATAGAAACTATTTATGAAGACATTGATATCAAAATTAATAATGAAAAATATTATGTTTATACAAGAAATGAAGATGAGCATAAATTATTTTCAATAGATTCTAAAAAAGAGTTAATAAAATTTGATACAATACCATCATTCTATGAGCATTATATAACAATAGAAAAAGATGACAAAACCACATATTATACATATTCGGGTAAAAAAATATTTGAAGAGTAAATATTGAATAAAAAAACTTATCTTTCAAAGATAAGTTTTTTGTTGGATAACCATAATACTATTAAAACTCCAGACAGTATAAATGGACTATATCTATATAGTAATAAAATAAATTCATAATGGTTATTCATATAAGTTGTAATAAATAATAATATTGGAATAACAATGTTAATAACCCATTTGTTTTTAACATTGTTTTTTATTGAATTACCACATGATGCTAGGAGTATGAAAACATCAATTATCCACATATATGAAACTATATTCTCTATATTCTGTATTGCCGTAGTAAGACTAACTTCTTTTAATATTAAGTATTCAGGGTATCTAACAATACTGCTAACATTAGAACCTAAAATGCCAATGGCAAGCATTATTATGATTCCCATAGTAAATGCTGATACAATATAAGTCTTATAAATGCTAATATCTTTAGTTTCACTGTTTCTTGTTAAGAATGTTGGAGTTACAGAGTAAAGGGCAAATTCTATAGCTGATATTAAAATACTTTTAATTGAAACATCAGTAAAATAAAAATTATCAAGGGTAAAATATCTTGCTAAAGAAAAGAAAGCAAAAATATAACATACTAGATTAAAGAATAAGAGTATACTAGATATTCTATATAGAACTATTTCTTTTTTATTTAACAAATATAGTAAGACCAAACAAAAAGGAAGTCCAATTAAAAGTTTTGGCATTTTTGTTAAATACATTGTTGAAATCATATTAATTAAAATTACTAGAGAAACAATAATTATACAGGAGTTTAGTAAAACATTAATAAATGAAGATTTCATTTCTAACTTCAATAAATATAGAAGAAAAACGCCAATAATAGTACCTAAAATAACTGAGATATAAGAATATTCGTGAGCATAAGATATAACTCTTGACAAACCAATACCCATAAACAATGCTCGAGTATTAAAATAATTTAACATGTTAAACTCTTTTTTCATTTTAGCAATAGTCCTTTCTTATAAATTGAGATATCAGCTTTAGCTTCATAATCGTAATCATTAAACATTTTATCTAATTTTTTATATTTATTTCTTATTAAAGTATTTATTCCTAAAATATCAGATTCATTCTCTTTGAGTGTTCCCATAAATTTATGAATATCTTCATTTAAATCTTTTTCGGCCATTCTTTCTAGTTTTTTTAGATCACTTACCTTAGTAATATCTAAATCACAGTTCATTTCTTGAATACTTGTTTTCAATTTTACTTTAATTTTAATTTTAGCTTCTTCAATATTATACTTTGTGTCAATTGAATCAATATTTATAATTGCATCTTTGTCACCACAATTTATATGTAAAATTCCATCATATTTGTTTTTCAGTACTTTAAAAATCTCTTCTTCTTTGCTTGAGAATTCTTCTTTTGGCTCAAGCATTTTATAAGCTTTAATTCCACCCATTTTTTTACCATCAAACATTGGTAAAGCAATATCTCTTAATTTATTAATATATCCTTTCATTATTTCAAAAAAGGAACATAAATCATCATCCTCGATATTATTTTTTATAAGTTCACCAATATTAACTTCATCATCTTCATATATCTTTTCTGCATTAGTATAAACGAAAGCAAAATTATCATTAGTATCTGGATTCCTAAAAAAGTAATAAATTATATCTTCAACGTTAACATTATCAGTAATCATAACTGCATTTATGTGTCTAAAGTAAAATTTTTGCTTACTCATTTCTTCAGCAATAGTAAATGACTCAGTTAAAGAGGTGCCAGAAGACTCAAAAACTTCAACTGTGTCTTCTTTGCTATATACCTCAACATTTACTTTGTAAGCATCATCTTTATAATCTATAAGTATTGATGAAACAACAGCCAATTCATCTAATTCGATATAATTATAACAACCTGTTAACATAAATAAACAGAGTAACAAAATTAATATTTTTTTCATAATCTCCCCTTAATTCTATTATTACTTAGTAGTTTACTTCTTTTATTATTTTTCATTTTTATCAAAGTTTCTTTTAAATAAGTTAAATCAAAAGGTGTAATTGGATAAAGATAACTTTTTCCATCAATATCATAATTACATAAGTTAATAAATAAAAGAATTATAGAAATACCAACTCCATAAAGTCCAAAAATAGCTGCAATAAATAAGGATATAAATCGCCAATATCTTAAAGCATCAATGATTTCAACATCAGTGAATATCATACTTGAGATAAATGTAATTGAAGCAACTATTATCATTATTGGTGATACTATACCAGCGGATACCGCTGCTTCCCCTAAAATCAAGGCTCCCAGAATAGATATAGCAGAACCGTAACTTGAAGGAAACCTTATATCACTTTCCCTTAGGATTTCACAAATTATTAGAGTTATTACACATTCCATAACGGCGGGAAATGGGACATCCATTCTTTGATTTTGTAAATTAATAAGAAGGCTAGTTGGTATAGTTTCTTGATTAATTGTTGTGACAGCCACATAGAATGCAGGAACAAAGATAGCGATAAAAAAACAAACAAGACGAAGTATTTTTATAAAATTAACAATGGCAGGCTTTGTGTATTTATCACTCATAGGATTTATGAAATCGGCTAAGAATGTTGGAAGAATTAATGCATAAGGAGAATTATCTAGAAGAATTATTATTTTTCCATTAAGTAATGCATTTGCAATAACATCAGGTCTTTCAGTAATCTTTATTCCTGGAAATACATTCTTCTTATCATTAACTAAATAAGGTTTTAATTCACCTACATCGGTAATTCCGTCAACATTTATTCCATTAATTTTTTCAATTGTTGAGTTTACTAATTCGCTTTTTACAACACCTTTGATATAAAGAATAGAACACATTGTTTTAGTATACTTGCCAATATAAGATTGCGTATTTTTTAATTTGCTGCTTTTTATACGTCTCTTTATTAGGCCCAAATTAGTTTGATAATTTTCCACTAGTGATTCTTTAGGACCATACAAAGAAGCTTCTGTGGATGGAGTATCAATTGAACGATTTAAATTACTTTTGGTTTCTACGGCTATTATTTGTTTATCATTAAATATTATAGTAAAACCAGTATCTAAAAAGCTTGTTAAAGATTCGTAGGTTTTTATATCTTTAACATTAGGAGACGGAACTAAATTTTTTATATCTTTAGGAATTTTACTTTTAGGAATTATTTTTAAAATATAATCATTAATTTTATCTTGATCAGCTAGTGTCTCTAAATAAACAATTGTAATACCATTAATGGGTTTAATGACTAAATCACTTACTTCGACATAATCTTTCTTTATTCTTTCTAAAAAGTTCATCTTATCACCGTTAATATTGTAACCAACTATGATTTTGTTTATACAATTGTTTACAAACTAATTTTTTTTTCTTATAATCTAAATAGGTGATAAAATGAAAAAAATGCTAGAAAACAAAATTGTGCAAATAGGAATTACAGCATTCTTTGTCATAGCGGCATGTATATTATTTGGTTTTTGTTTATTTCATGTGAGTTATATTTTTGGTTTTCTAAAAACCTTAGTCCGTATATTAATGCCACTAATATATGGTTTAGTTCTTGCTTATATTATGCATCCTTTAGTAAATCTTTTTGAACATAAAGTATTTAACAAAATAACCAAAAATACAACTAAAAGAAATTTAAGTATATTTTGTTCTTTTATGATTATTGTTGGTATTTTAGTTACTCTAATTAGTTTCATAATTCCTCAATTACTTTTGAGTATTCAATCTATTATCATTAATGCTCCAGTCTATTTTAATGATTTAGGAGAATGGTTAAAAAATACTTTTACAAATTCGGAAATGGAATCTAGCCTAATTGATAATTATAAAATAATAAGTGAATACTTAACTACAGCCTTAAATAATGTTGTGTTACCGATTGCTAATGGAGCATTGTCAAAACTAAGTAGTGGTATATTTGGTATAATATCGTTTATCTTTAATTTTGCTATCGGACTTGTTTTTGCTATTTATATACTAGCTAATACAAAGACTTTCAGTGCTGGTATTAGAAAGAACTTATATTCAATCTTTGATGTTAACAAAGTAAACGGCTTTATTGATGAAGTACAACATATTAATCATGTTTTTGGACAATTTATGATAGGCAAGATATGTGATTCAGGTACAGTTGGATTATGTACATTATTATTCCTTATAATATTTAAATATCCTTACCCATTACTTATAGCAGTAATTATCTGTCTTACTGATTTAATTCCTTATTTTGGACCATATATTGGATCTGTTCCTTCCGTTTTACTTATTCTACTAGTAGACCCAGTTAAAGCAGTAACATTTATTTTATTCATGGTAATTTTACAACAAATTGATGCAAATTTAATTACTCCAAGAATTCAAAAGCAAGCTACTGGATTACCATCTTTTTGGGTATTATTTGCCATTACTTTATTTGGTGGACTTTTTGGAATAATAGGAATGTTAATAGGCGTTCCATGTTTCACGATTATTTATGAATTATTTAATGAATTTACTGATAAGCGATTAAAAAAGAAAAATTTACCAATGGAAACAGAGTACTATACTAAAGTAGATATGGTTGAAGAACGTGTTGTTACGGCTAAACTAAATAAAAAGAATCTTGGAAAATAGATTCTTTTTTCTATCATTTTCTTTGCTTATTTGCTATAATGGTAATAGGGTGAAAATATGGACTGTATATTTGATTATAAATTATCTGATATGCAAGAATATTTTGCTTCAATTGGAGAAAAAAAGTATAAAGCTAAGCAGATTTTTGAGTGGCTTTATAAAAAAAGAGTATATAATTTCTCTGATATGAGTAATATAGGTCGGGCATTACAAGAGAAACTTGAATCCACATTTGATACATCAATGCTAAAACAAGTTCGTAAACAAACTAGTAAGTTAACTAATAAGTACTTATTTGAACTTAGTGATGGAAATTTGATTGAGGCAGTATTAATGCGACATGATTATGGATTAAGTGTCTGTGTATCTAGCCAAGTTGGTTGCAACATGGGATGTACTTTTTGTGAATCAGGAAGACTTAAAAAAGTAAGAGACCTAACCTCTGGGGAGATAGTAAGACAAATACTCATGATTGAAAATGATATACGAGAACGTATCTCATCAGTAGTAGTTATGGGAATTGGCGAACCATTTGATAACTACAACAATATAATGGATTTTATTAGGATAATAAATGATCCCTTAGGTATTGCCATTGGTGCAAGACACATTACAGTATCAACTAGTGGTATTGTACCAAGAATTTACGACTATGCTAACGAGAATATTCAAACAAATTTAGCTTTATCATTACACGCACCTAATAATGTGCTTAGAAATAAAATAATGAAAGTTAATAAAGCCTACCCATTAGAAGATGTATTTAAGGCTCTTAGGTACTATATTGAAAAGACAAATAGAAGAGTAACTATTGAATATCTCTTATTAAATGGGGTAAATGATTCAATTGATCAAGCTAAAGAACTTGCTCATTTAATAAAAGGAATTAATGTTTACGTAAATTTAATACCCTATAATGAAACAAGTCATATTGAATATAAAAAGAGTAGCAATGAAACAATTATGAATTTTTATGACACTTTAAAAAAGTTAGGAATTAACGTAACTGTAAGACGTGAGTTTGGTGGAAACATAGATGCAGCTTGTGGACAGTTACGAGCTAGTGAGGTGGAAAAATGAAGTCATTTTATATAACTGATTCGGGAAGAGTGAGAAGTCATAACGAAGACTCTGTCACAATTGTAAAAAACGCAGCTTCTGAGCATTTAATGATTGTTGCTGATGGAATGGGTGGACATCGTGCTGGAGAAGTGGCTTCTTCAATGGTAGTAACTCAAATAGGTTCAAAGTTTAAAGCTTTATCAACAATCGGTACTAAAAGAGATGCTATTAATTGGTTAAAAGAAAATGTTCAAGAAACGAACAATAATATTATTAAATATAGTGATGAACACCCTGAATCTATGGGACTTGGAACAACTTGCGTAATGGCTCTTTTAACTGCCAATTTCTTACTTTTTGTAAATATTGGTGATTCAAGTGGCTTTGTTTTCAAAAATGGTAAACTAAAAAAAATTACGAGAGATCATACTCTAGTAAACTTTTTAGTAGAAACCGGTGATTTATCAGAAGCAGAAGCGGAAAATCATCCAAAGAAAAATGTTCTTATGAAGGCACTAGGTGCTGCCGATCAGTGCGAAATAGATATATTTGAAGTTGAAACAGATATAGATGCAATTATGCTTTGCAGTGATGGTTTAACAAATATGTTAGCACAAGATCAAATAGAAAAAGTTTTGAATGAAACAGAAATAACTGTAGAAGATAAGTTGATAAAATTAATAAAGAAATGCAACGTTAGAGGTGGAACAGATAATATATCAATTGCTTATCTTGTCAAAGAAAGAGAGGCATAAACATGATAATGAAAGGTCAAAAGATAAACGACCGTTATCAAATCATCAAGACAATTGGTGAAGGCGGAATGGCTAATGTTTATCTTGCATATGATACTATTCTTGATCGTAATGTTGCAGTAAAGGTTTTAAGAGGAGACTTAGCAACTGATGAGAAGTTCGTTAGACGTTTCCAAAGAGAGGCTTTATCAGCATCTAGTTTAAGCCATCCAAATATAGTAGAAGTGTATGATGTAGGGGAAGACAATGGCTCATATTATATCGTTATGGAATATATTGAAGGAAAACACTTAAAACAACTTCTAAAAAAACGCGGAAATCTAACATTGACTGAAGTTGTTGACATAATGCTTCAAGTTACCGATGGAATGTCTGCTGCACATGATTCATATATAATTCACCGCGATATTAAACCGCAAAACATTATGATACTTGAAAATGGTCTTATTAAGATAACTGATTTTGGTATTGCTATGGCTCTTAATTCAACTCAGTTAACGCAAACAAATTCAGTTATGGGCTCTGTTCATTATTTGCCACCAGAACAAGCGAGTGGTAAAGGCGCAACTATTCAAAGTGATGTATACTCAATGGGCATTTTAATGTATGAACTTTTAACTGGATCATTACCTTTTAGAGGCGATAATGCTGTTGAAATAGCTTTAAAACACATTAAAGAGCCTTTTCCAAGCGTTAGAGATAAAGTCCCAAATTTACCGCAATCAATTGAAAACATTATAATGCGAGCAACGGCTAAAAATGTTAAAAATAGATATGCTGATGCAAAAGAACTTCATGATGATTTAAAAACAGCCTTATCTGATTCACGTGCTAGTGAACCTAAATATATTTTTAAATATCCAGAGGATGAAACAGATTCATCAAAAAAGAAAAAAGAAGTAATAAATGCCGAAATTATAAAAGAACCAACGGAAAAAGTAAAACCGTCAAAGGAAAAAACAAAAGAAAAAGTAAAAGAAGAAACGGGAGAGATAGATATTAAAGCTAAACAAATAACAGAAAGAGATTTAAAGAAAAAAGAAAATAAATTATTGTTAATACTTGCTATTGTTTTTACTGCAATTGTTGTAGTAGTAACAACTTTAGTGTTATTGGTTCCTAAATTTACAAGGGTAAAAAGTTATGAAATACCTGATGTTTCTAATTTAACAGTTCTCGAAGCAGAAAATAAACTACAAGAATTAGGCTTTGAAATAGATGAAGAACAAAAGGAAGTTTCATCTTCAGAAATCGAATCTGGTCATGTTGTTAGAACTTCTCCTCAAGCTGGAAGTAAAAGAAAAGTTGGAGCAATAATAACCTTGTATGTTTCATCAGGTGAACATGGGTATGCGGTTGAGGATTTAGCTGGGCAAAATGCAACAGAAGTAAAAGCCGTTTTAGAAAAAATGTATAATTTATATGTTATTTTAAAAGAAGAGGAAAACGATACGGCAAATGTTAATGAAATAATTCGTACTGAGCCCGGTGTAGGAACAACTCTTACAGAAGGAGATACAATTACAATATATGTTCCTAATAAGACTAGTGACTATCCAGACTTTACAACAGGCTCCTATTCTCTAAAAGAAATAGAAGCTTGGT
Organism: uncultured Bacilli bacterium; assembly: GCA_910587065.1. Classification (GTDB taxonomy): domain Bacteria; phylum Bacillota_I; class Bacilli_A; order RF39; family UBA660; genus CAG-582. Next base: position 105,579 of record CAJUMA010000003.1, read on the forward strand.
GTGAAAAATATAATGTTACTTTAGTTCCAGTTTATAATCCTACAGATGAATATGCACCAGGGACCATATATGATCAATCGCAAAAAGCTGGAACATCAGCAATGCCAAATCAAACATTAAAAATCTATATTGCTGAAGAATTAGCAAATGATGATCCTAATGCCGAAGCTCCAGTTGATAATGGAGAAGAATAGATGACTGGAAGAATTATTAAGAATATTAGTAATTTGTATACGGTTGAGGCAAATGGAAAAAACTACGATTGCCATCCTCGAGGAATATTCAGAAAAAACAATGAAATTCCTCTAGTTGGTGACATTGTTGAATTCGATTCAAACGAATTAGTTATAAATCGCATTTTTGATAGAACGAATGAGTTAAAAAGGCCTGCAATAGCTAATGTCGATATATGCATAATTGTTACAAGTTTAAAAGAGCCTGATTACTCAGCAACATTATTAGATAAAATGTTAACCAATGTAATTCTATCTAATATTGAACCGATAATTGTGTTTTCAAAATATGATTTATTGAGCGAAAAAGAAGAACATGCCTTTAATGAAATAATTAAGTATTATAAAAGTATTGGCATAAAAACGTTTTTAAATACGGAGATTTCTTCTCTAGAAGATGTAATAAGCAATAAAACAGTAACTCTTACTGGGCAGACTGGAGCAGGAAAATCAACAATAATAAACAAATTGGATTCAAGCTTAAATTTAAAGACAGATGAAATATCTCTTGCTTTAGGTAGGGGAAAACACACAACAAGACACGTAGAACTTTTTAAGGTAAACGATTATTATATTGCCGACACTCCAGGTTTTTCTGCTTTGGATGTAATAGATGATAAAGAAAACATTCGCTTTGCCTTTTATGAATTTAACCATGATTCATGCAAGTTTAGAGACTGTAAACATTTAAATGAAGTAGGTTGCCAAGTAAAAGAAGATGTTAAATCAGGTAAAATATTAAAAAGCAGATATGAAAGTTACAAGGGGATGATGGAAAATGAAAATATCAGTAACATTTCTAAAAAGTAAATATGAACGTAAAAAGACTATTGAAGAAATATTAAAAACTGATGCTGATTATATTCATGTAGATATAATGGATGGGAAGTTTGTTGAAAGAACTGTTTTAAGTATAGAAGAAACACAAAATCTATTTAATAATTGTTCTAAACCACTAGACATTCATCTTATGTGTTCCCATCCTGAAGATTATATTGAGGCATCAAGAAACCTAAATGTTTCTTATATAACCATACATGCCGAAATAGACGACGATTTAGATGAACTGATTGAAATAATACATAGTTTGGGAATAAAAGCTGGATTAGCAATAAATCCTGATACGACGATTTCATCAATTGAAAAGTATTTAGAAAGAATTGAAAATGTCTTGATTATGGGAGTAAATCCAGGGTATGGAGGTCAGTCACTAATACCATCAACTGTGGATAAAATATCAGAACTTAAGAAGTTACGTGAAGATAAAAATTATCATTATCAAATATCTTTAGATGGGGGAGTTAATTTAGAAACTCGTAAAATGTTAGATGACTTAGATATTGTCGTTGCTGGTAGTTACATATGTGAGTCTAACGATTATCAAAAGCAAATTGATACATTAAGATAAAAACTTAATGTGTTTTTTTGCCTAAACAAAAAAAAGGAGTGTTTATAAATGAATATAGTAGAATATAAAGAAAACATGGGGAAAAGATTACTTGAAGGATTAATGCAAATGGAAGCAGAAGATGAAAGCTCACTTTGTTATATTGAGTACTTAACTGAGTATGGCGCAGATGTTGACTATCAAGATCCAAAAACTGGATATACTCCAATTATGGTAGCCATTGAACATAATTTAGAAAAATCTTTTGATAATATTTTAAGTTTTGAACCAAATCTGGAAGCTGCCAATTTCTGGGGAATTAAGCCAATACACCTTGCTGCTGCTCAAGAAAATCAGCATTATCTACGATCTTTATGCAAAAAAAGAGTAGATGTTAATGCTTTTGATAAACATGGAAATCGTCCTTTAAATTATGCCATTAGGAAGGAAGTTGTTCCAAATATTCGAATTCTAATGAAAAGAAGTGAATCGCTAAACTATTTAAATAATGTAAGAAAATCAATATATGATGAAGCTCTTGAAACGCAAAATCAAGAAGTAATTGATTGTGTTTATCAAAAAGAAAGAGAAAATATAGTTAAAAGAGTCTTATTTCCATCAATTCAAGGGAAAACTTCCAAATAACGCTTAATTATGTTATAGTGTATATGTGATTAAAATATGAAGTATGAAAGTGTACTAGACTTAATTTTTATTTTTTTGATATATTCCGTAATTGGATGGGTACTTGAAGTAGTTGCTGTTGCCATAAAAGAAGGAAAATTTGTTAATCGGGGAATAACCAATGGACCAATGTGTCCTATATATGGACTTTGTTCGATAATTATTTTACTGATTACCCGTGATGTTGAAAATATTTTTGGTATATTTTTAGCATCAGTTATTTACGGAACATTTTTAGAGTTTTTAACAGGTAAAATTCTTGAAAAAATAGATAAGGCTAGATGGTGGAACTATTCTAAGAAAAAATTTAATTTTGATGGTTATATTTGTTTAGAGTATTCCTTACTTTGGGGTGTACTCGGAGTATTATTGGTAAAAGTAATCAACCCAATATTCTTAACGACTTTTCAAAATATTAATCTTTTTATTAGAAGTATAATTTGCTTTGGCTTAATGTCCATCGCGACAATTGATTTATTAACATCATTTATAACTATAAAAATAATAAATACGCATCGTCTTGAAAATATTTCCAATAGATTAGGTAATAGTATACTAACATCAATTAAAAAAAGGATTGAAAATGTTTATCCAAACGTAAAAAACAAACGTAAAACAAAAATTAAATCTGATACATTTGCCGAAGGGATAAATTTTTATAAATTATTTCTAATATTTCTAATTGGTGCTTTTATTGGTGATATATGCGAAATAATATATTGTCGATTCTCAATGCACAGATGGATGAGCAGATCATCTCTTGTTTTTGGACAGCTGTCCATTGTTTGGGGGATGGGTATGGCTCTTGCAACACTATGTTTGCATCGTTATAAGGATAAGAATAATGGAACAATATTTATTGCTGGAAGTATAATGGGTGGAGCTTTTGAATATATCTGTAGTGTTTTTACGGAAGTGTTCTTTGGCACTATATTTTGGGATTATCATCATTTGCCGCTTAACTTGAATGGAAGAATTAATTTATTGTTCTGTTTCTTTTGGGGGATTGCTGCGGTGATATTTATTAAATATATTTATCCGCCAATGTCAGCACTAATCGAAAAAATACCCAAAAGAGTTGGAGCTCTCGTTACAAATGTCTTATTTATTTTTATTGTTATAGATCTTCTAATAACGGGATGTGTAATGATGCGTTATAATACAAGAAAAGAGGGTGTAGAAGCAACAAATATTATTGAGAAATTGTGTGATAAATATGCCCCCGATGAATATATGAAAAAAAGATGGTCAAATATGAAAAATGTTATAAAGGAGTAAAATTATGAAGAAAATAAAGGATTATATAATAAATATGTTTAATGGATTTTGTATGGCACTTGCCGATTCAGTACCTGGAGTATCAGGAGGAACAATAGCTTTTCTTCTAGGTTTTTATGATATGTTCATTAACTCTTTAGATGATATCTTTAGAGGAAATATGAAAGCGAAGAAAAAAGCTTTAACTTTTTTAATTAAATTGGGAATAGGCTGGGTAATAGGCTTCTTAGCATCAGCTACTATTCTTTCAAATCTTTTTACAACGAAGATTTATGCTATGTCTTCCCTTTTTATAGGGTTTATTCTTGCAGCCATCCCTTTAATAATAAAGCAAGAACAAGATTCTTTTAAAGGGAAATACAAGAATATCGTATTTGCAGTTTTGGGAATAGCCTTAGTAGTTGGCATTACTCTTTTAAGTAGTAACACTTTAATTGATGTTAATGTAAGTAAACCAAATTTATTTACATACCTTTATGTAATGGTTGCAGCATCTATCTCTATAACAGCTATGGTGCTTCCAGGAATTTCTGGTTCAACTTTACTATTAGTATTTGGGTTATACATCCCAATAATGTCATCAATCAAAGAATTTTTAACATTAAACTTTTCTGTATTACCTATACTTATTGTCTTTGGTATAGGAGTATTATTTGGAATAGTATTCTTTGTTAAATTACTAAGAATTGGCTTAAAGAAATATAGAAGTCAAATTTGTTATACAATAATAGGTATGATGATAGGTTCTCTATATTCAATAGTTATGGGACCAACGACTTTAGAAGAACCATTAAAAATGTTAACGTTTAAAAACTTTGACATAATTTTCTTTATAATAGGAATAATAATAATATATTTACTTGAATTTGCCAGAATCAAGTTAAATAAAAAACAAATGTAAACTTTGTTAATAAAATGTCGAATAATGTTGATAAATGGAATAATTGTGATAAAATCAAATTATAAGACAATAATAGAAGAGGAGAGGAAGTTTTTATGAAAGGAAAAACAAAGAAAAGTATTATAGTTTTAGTAGTGTTACTAGCAATCGGATTTGCAGCTGTATCAACTACACTTTACATTAATGGTGTAATCCATTTAGGAGCAAATCAAGAGAATTTTGAAAACAATTTAATATTCACAAGAGCATCATTAGATTACAGTGATGAAACTAAAACTGATATTTCAGATGTAACTGGTGAAGGAGCTGAAGGAGATAAATTAAGAATTGTCAACAACGGAAAAGCAATCGAATTCACAACAGAAACATTAAAAAACATTGGTGAATCAGTAACATTATCATATGATATAACTAATAATTCTCAATATGGTGCAGAATTTACAGGAATAACTTGTGATGTTTATGATGGAACAGAAGTTGATGAAGCTAATAAGAATACAAATCCAGAGTATATTAGACTTGAAGTTCAAGATTTCAAAAATCCTTTAGGTGAAGGTGAAACTGAAGCTACTAACAAGAAAATATCTTCAAAAGGAGGAATTGAAAATCAAACAGTTAAAGTAACAATGAAAAAATCTTATGTTGGTACTGAAACTGAAAATACTAAAACATATACAGTTAAATGTACTATTAACGCTTCTGGTTTAAGCGAATAATTATTTAATTAAAAATTAAGAGTGGTGAGAAATATGTTTAAATATATATTGCAAATACTTTCAATTATATTAACAATTTCTCTTTTATTCTTTAACGTTTATATTGCTAAATCAATAGATTTTATGTTTACTTTTTTAGTACTACTAGGAATGCTTCTAGTAAGCATTTTCTTGTTTGGCTATAGAAAAGTAGATAAAAGAGATTTTAAATATAAAGTTATACTTGTAGCAGGGTTAGCATTCTTGCTACAAAGCGTACTGTACTTAATTGGAACAAAGGTAGGATATACAGCAAATTACAGTTCAATGTTCAAAACCTATGTTGAAAAGAGAATTATCTTACTAGTGTTTCTTACAGTAATAGCAAGAGAAATCATACGTTATCTAGTAGTAAATATAAATACAGGTAAGAAATGGCAAAAGTATGTAGTTCAAATATTATTAATATTAATGTGTGTGTTAGTAGATTTGTCTATATCTCCTAAGATATATACATTTACATCATTCTCATTAGTTTATGAATTTCTTGCATTATTTTTTATACCAAGTGTTGCAAAAAATATCTTACTAAATTATTTGAGTAATATTGGTGGATATGTATTAACATTCATATACATATTAATAATGGATTTATATATTTACTTTTTATCAATCAAACCTGATTTAAATATGTTACTAGAGGCAGTTATTTTATTAGTTTTTCCATACGTTGTTTATAACTACGTTAACAAATTAAATAATGGAAGAATTATAGTAAAAAAAAGAGAAAGAAAAAAAGAAAACAAACTAGTCACAATACTTTCGGCAATTATATTTGGAATACTTGTATGTTTAGTATCAAGAGAATTCAAATATTCGATGATAGGTATAGGTTCTGAATCGATGACAGGAACTATAAATAAAGGTGATGCAATCATCTACAGAAGATATGAGAAAAACGAAAATATCAAGGATAAAGTAATTGTGTTTAGAAGAAATAATGTTATGATAGTCCATCGTGTCATAAAGGTTTATCCGCTCGATGGAGAAGCTGTCTATCAGACAAAAGGAGATAATAATGAATCTCAAGATAACTGGTTGGTTGAAGATAAGGATATTATCGGGGTTGTAGAAAAGAGAATACCATTAATAGCTTGGCCATCCGTTTTACTAGGAGAAATATTTTAGATTGAGAGTGATGTAAAGATGGAAAAAGTAGAATTACCAATATTAAGAGGGAATAATAGTAGAAAGTCAATACCATTGACTGTTACTGTAGGATTAATTATACTAATAGTTTTATTATTGATAACAAGTTTATCTTTAACTTTTAAGAAAACTTATAAAATTAATTACAGTGATTCATCGGCCTTAGATTATAAGGTTTATCTTAAGAACAATCCATTTTTCCCAACAAAATATTTAGAGAAAGATAAACAATATATATCTTCAATAATTGATTATGTTGATGCAGACTTCTCATATAAATTCTCAAGTGAAGATGATATTGACATAGATTATGAGTACTATATTTTAGCAACATTAAACGTTTCTAATACTGATGGAAAAATAATCTATGATAAAAAAGAATATTTACAAAGTAGTAAAAAAGTTACAGCTGAAAATAATTCTTTAAGTGTTAATGAAAATGTCAAAATTGATTATGACAAATACAATAAGATGGCTAAAAGTTTCATAGATGAATATGGACTTACTGCTAATGCTAACTTGGTAGTAAGCTTAATGGTTGATGTTAGAGGAAAGAATTCTCATTTCGATAAAACAATATCTGATAATGGTGTAATTACACTAACTATACCACTAACTACTAAAACAGTTGATATATCAATGGACTATGATTTATCGAATAACAAAAATGCAACTCTTCAACAAAGAGAAGCAATTATAAATAATAAAGCATTATTTACTGCTGGAATAATATTTATTATAATTGATATACTAGCCATAATTGCTCTTGTAATATATATAATAATTACAAGAGACGAAAAGGAAAATTATCGTGTTACTCTAAATAAGATTTTAAGAGAGAACGAAAGATATATAAGTGAAACAGTTATAACCGAAAGAGTAGAAGATATGTTGAAAACTCGTTCACTAAGAATTGAAGTGGTTAAGAGCTTTAATGCCTTAATGGATATAAGAGATAGTTTAAATAAACCAATTTTATATCATGAAGAAAAACTTGGTGAAGAAGCTGTATTCTATATCATAAGTGAACATATAGGTTACATTTATGTTATGAGTGTAGAAGATTTTAAGAAAAAGAAATAATTATATTTCTTTTTTTTTTGTTTTTCTTTATAATAGAGATATGGATGAAGTGATTATATGAGTAAAAGTCAAAATATAATAGATTATATAAAAAAATATGGCGAGTATTCTTTTGAGCTAGTTCCTTTTAATGAATTAGATAGTTTAATAATGTCTAGTCTTTCTTATGTCAGTTTTTCTTCTATTTTAAACAATGTAAGAGACAAAATTACTATTAAGGAAGCGGGCACAAAATTTTTTTCTATGCATACAAAAAAAGAACTTAAAGATAATGTTTTTTCTGTTAAAACAGGGATTAAAGTTTTCGCGTCTATTTATAAAACAAAAAGATTCCAAAATCTTATTATAACTAAATATAAAAGGGTTTCTAATGAGGATAAACAATTCCAAGCTATTTGCATAAATATCAATAGTCGTTTAAGTTATCTATCCTTTGAAGGAACGGATGATTTAGTTAGTGGCTGGATTGAAGATGCAAAAATGAGCTATAGTTTCAAAGTCCCTGCTCAAAAAGAAGCTATTAAATATATAAATCATCATTTTAATCCTTTTTCAAATAGAAAGTACATTTTAGGAGGACACTCAAAGGGAGGAAATTTAGCTTTAGTTGCTGCAATGTATGCAAGAAATATTCTTAAATCAAAGATTAAAGAAATTTATGTGTTGGATGCTCCAGGTTTAAGAGAAAAAGAAATAAATTCACCAGAGTTTAAATCAATAGAAGATAGAGTCAAAAGAATCATAATTAATTATTCTATAGTAGGAGTTCTCTTTAAGAATACGGAGAAAGTTAAAATTGTTGAATCATTAAAAAAAGGTCCGATGGCACATAACCTTATAAATTGGCGAATTGATGATAAAGAATTTTCTTATACTAAGTTATCCGCCTTCAGTCGTAATTTTAAAGAAAAAGTTGATAATTGGCTAAATAGCTACAATGATTATGAAAAGCAAGAGTTTGTTAATAATTTAAAAGAATTGTTTAAAAGATCTGAAATAGTTTCCTTAATTGATATAAAGAATAATAAAATAAGAAAACTACATAAGCTAATAAAAGAAAGTAAAAAGTTAGATTCAAAGAGCAAAGACATTGTAAATACACTTATAAAGTTTCTTCTTGAGTTTATAAAAGAGGAATCATCAAGCTTGATTAGTAGTAAAATTCCTAATTTGAAACATTAATTTGACATAGATGTATTAAAAATAGTCTATAATTCTTTACATACCTATGGTATAATTTTATTATAGATATGAGGGTAATGATATGGAATTTGAAACTAAGAATCTTGAAGTTAAAAAATTTATACCTGAATACATTTCTGTCATGTATGAAGCATGGGGAAAAGATAAAGAGGTAGGTAAGTACTTACCTGGCTTTAGAGTGGACTGGGATTTAGAAGGTTTTACAAACTATATTATTGGAACATATAAAGATGATTATTATGAAAGATTAATTATTAAGGATAAAAAAACAAACAAAGTCATTGGTAATATATCTTTATATCAAGAGGATAGTAGAAGTAAGTCTGTAAATATTTGGCTTATTAAAGACTATTGGGGAAAAGGTTTTGGAACAGAAGCTTTAACAAAAACAGTTGAAGAATTAAAAAAGACTAATTTAGGAAGCATATATGCAACGTGTGATGGAAGAAATGAAGCTGCTAAAATCATTCTTGAAAGAGCAGGTTTTGAACTAATTGATACAATACCAAATTATCGTGAAGATATAGATGGTAATATAGGAGACGAACTTTTATATGAAATTGAACTTATAAGAGTTCAATACTAAATATTAATATTTAAAGTGGTAAAGTGAAAATTTATCTCTTTTTTCATTTAGACAAAAGAAGACAAAAAACTCCTATTGCTTTTAAGAAAAAGTAAGATTATTATAGTAAATTGTGAAGCAAGGTAAAGATGCGTGTCACTCAATTTATATCTTTTAGCGAGTTTATTCAGGGTGCTCGGTAATAAAAGTGGGGATATTTACGAGTAAAGAAGATTTGGTGATAATCATTGAATTGCTATTGAAAATAATTTTGGTGTTAGATATAAAAGGCTGACATTAAAAAAGCATCTTTATTAACTGAATAAAGATGCAATGCACTAAGGTGTTGCGTACTAGCCAAAAGAGACTTCTGCTTCACACTCAATGTAATTATAATAAAACTTGAAATTATCTTCAAGTTTTTTCTTTACATAATAATTTTCTATATTATATAATTTATTTAAAAGAAGGAACATAATGAATATTTTAGAAAGATTTTCAAAGTCTAAATTTAGAAGTAGTTTTCATTTAAAAAAACAAGATATCGAATATGTTGATAAAGTTGGCATAGAAAAAATAAAATCTCATGCTTATGATTTTATAACTAAACGCTTAGCTCCAGAAATTTTAGAAAATGATGGACATCAAACTCCCTTTAAGGGACATCCTGTCTTTATTGCTGAACATGCAACAGCTACTTGTTGTCGTGGATGTTTAGAAAAGTGGCATAAAATTGATAAAAATCATGAGTTAACTTCCAAAGAAATAGAATATATTGTAAATATAATTATGAAATGGATTGAAAAAGAATATGGAAAAAGTAAGATGTAAATGGTGTAATTTAAAGAACAAAATATATGCTGATTATCATGATTCTGAATGGGGAGTAGAGAGCCATGATGATGCTTATCTTTTTGAATTACTCTTACTTGAATCATTTCAGGCTGGTTTATCTTGGGAGTGTATTTTAAATAAACGAGAAAACTTTCGCATCTCTTTTTCTAATTTTGATTATAGCGTAATCGCCTTATATGATGAAAAGAAAATTGAGGAGTTAATGAAAGATTCTGGTATTATTAGAAATAGACTTAAAATTAAAGCGGCCATTAATAATGCTAAAATATTTATGGAGATACAAAAGAAGTATGGTTCTTTTGATAAATATATTTGGTCTTTTACAAATAATAAAATAATTAAGGGTAACGGAACTAGTACAACGTCTTCTCTTTCTGATAAAATATCACTTGATTTAAGTAGTAAGGGAATGAAGTTTGTTGGAAGCACGATAGTTTATTCTTATCTTCAAGCAATTGGAGTAATTAATGATCATGAGAGTATTTGTTTTTTAAATAAGTCTTGAATATGTTTGCTTTTTAATATACAATAAATATAAAGAAGGAGAATTTATGACATACAATAGAAAAAATTTTATAGATAGTTGTAATTTTATAACACCATTTGAATTTGAATTATTGCCAGAGAATGTTCAATTAGCTTATTTAGATACAATCTATTCTTACAGTGTAAAAAGGGCACGTGAAAAAGGAAAAAATGGTGATGTTTTTAATTGCCGTGGTTATGTGCATCCAGACTATGAAATGTATTTTGAAAAAATGGGTGTACAGTAACAAATTATGATTTTGGATTTGAAGAATACGAAGTTAAATGTGTAGACCCTAATAAAGGACATAAAGTAACAGAAGAAGATAAGAATAAGTTGGATTATTATCTAAGTATATTAGGGGAAGCAAAAGCCAATATTTTTGAAGGTTATTTAAATCGCACATTTTATGCAGGAACTAAAAACAATAGTGACATTGAAGTAGAGTTTACTGATGAAGAAACTACTAATCTGTTTAAGAAATTTACTAATAGAAGTTTTATGAGTATCGATGAACTTACTAATGAAGAGAAAAAAATGCTTATGGAAGCAGAACTTTCTTTAGTTATTGAAGATATTCGAAATGGTGAAACTCCTGAATGTGTTAACATACTTCCAAAAGGTTATAAAATAGTTTTAAATGAGGAAATTGAAGCTTTAAATCTTGCTTTACCTGAGGGTAAGCGTCTTAAGAGAGTATAATTAATACTTGAAAAAGTATTTATCTTTAAGTATAATAAAATTGGTTATAAAAAACAAGGAACAAGAGGAGTAAAATACTCTACATTATTAGGGATGAAAGATCATTGACTGAAAGTCTTTCTTAATGAAAGTATTTGAAGGTAGCTTGGGAGTTGTTAATCTGAAATAATTAGTAAGATTAAACGAGTCACTCACGTTAAGAGTAAAGAGCACAAATTAAGGTGGTACCACGAGTCTTCGTCCTTTGGATGAGGACTCTTTTTGTATATTAGGAGGATTTATGAATACAGTGGTTCAAGATAAAAATATAGCATTTGTAATTAATCAGGAAAATAAAATACTAGTATTTATTAGAGAAACAAGAGATTCGGTAATTATGTCTTTTCCCGAAATAATGGCGGATAGTAAAATACCTTTTTTAAATGATGAACATTTAGAAGAATATGAATATATAAATTCGTATTCAAAAGAAAAAAATGATTGTAAAATTGTTAATGGTCATTTAATCAAATTCCCAAAACGAGTGCGCAAACACTTTTATGCTTTAAGATATGATTTAATGCCAGAAGATATTGAAGAAATAATGAATTTAACTCATAAGATAGGCGCGGAACCATACTTTCTTGATATTGAAGAGATTAAAGACCTTTTTACCAAAAATTATTACTTAAGTAATTCCATTGATACAGCAAATTTAATAGAAAAAAAACTAAAACCAATTTTAGAACTTGAAAAGAAAATGCAACCGTTGCTTGTACAAAAACAAAAGATTAGAAAGGAAAGATATTAATGTTAGATACTAAATATGATAATAAAAAAATAGAAGAAGGAAAATACGAAAAGTGGAAAAATGCTGGTTACTTTAATTCAGGAGATAAAACGAAAAATCCTTATTGTATAGTGATACCACCTCCAAATGTAACAGGAAAACTTCACTTAGGTCATGCTTTAGATGTTTCAATCCAAGATATAATAATTCGTTATAAAAGATTACAAGGATTTGATTGTCTTTGGCTACCGGGAATGGATCATGCTGCTATTGCAACGGAAGCAAAAGTTGTAAAAAGATTAAAAGACCAAGGAATTGATAAATACGAATATGGAAGGGGAAAATTCTTAGAAGCTTGTTGGGATTGGACACGTGAATATGGTGGTAACATTAGAGAGCAATGGGCAAAAATGGGTATATCAGTTGATTATAATAAAGAAAGATTTACTCTCGATGAAGGACTTAATAAAGCTGTAACAAAAGTTTTTGTTGATTATTATAATGAGGGAATAATATATCGTGGCGAAAGAATCATAAATTGGGATCCCGAAGCCCAAACTGCTCTTTCTAATGAAGAAGTTATTTATAAGGATGTTGAAGGAGCTTTCTATCATTTAAAGTATTATATTGAGGGAACAAGTGAATATTTGGATGTTGCGACAACAAGGCCAGAGACTTTATTTGGTGATACTGCTGTTGCTGTTAATGAAAATGATGAAAGATATAAAAAGTATATTGGTAAGAACGTAATATTACCAATTGTTAACAAACCAATCCCAATAATTGCTGATGAGCATGCGGATCCTGAATTTGGAACAGGTGTTGTTAAAATTACACCAGCACATGATCCAAATGACTTTGAAGTAGGAAATAGACATAATTTAGAAAGAATAGTTGTCATGAAGCCTGATGCTACAATGAACGCTAATGCATTAAAATATGAAGGTATGAGTCGTGAAGAATGTAGGGAAGCTTTACTTGAAGATTTAAAACATGAAGATTTGCTTATAAATATTGAACCAATGACACATTCCGTAGGTCACTCAGAACGTACAGGTGTTATGGTTGAGCCATACTTATCAAAACAATGGTTTGTTCGCATGGGGACTTTAGCTAAAAGAGTATTAGAGACCCAAAAGATAAGTGCTGAAAAAGTAAATTTTGTACCAGACAAGTTTGAAAAAACTTTAACCCATTGGATGGAAGAATGCTTTGATTGGTGTATCTCTCGTCAATTATGGTGGGGACATAGAATTCCTGCTTGGTATAAGGGTGAAGAAGTTTATGTAGGGGAGAGTGCTCCAACTGGTGATGGCTGGGTACAAGATGAGGATGTTTTAGATACATGGTTCTCAAGTGCACTTTGGCCTTTTAGTACACTTGGTTGGCCTGAGTCTACAGAAGACATGGAAAGATACTATCCAAACGATTGCTTAGTTACTGCTTATGATATTATTTTCTTTTGGGTTGCTAGAATGGTTTTCCAAGCAGAACATATCACTGGTTCGCGTCCTTTTAAAGACTGTGTAATTCATGGACTTATTCGTGATAAGCAAGGAAGAAAAATGTCTAAGTCTCTTGGTAACGGTGTAGATCCAATGGATATGATTGAAAAATATGGGGTAGATGCCTTAAGATACTATCTAGCAACTGATGTGGCACCTGGAACAGATCTTCGTTTTGATGAAGAAAAACTTTCTAGTACTTGGAATTATATAAATAAAATTTGGAATGCCTCTCGCTTTGTTTTACTAAATATTGAAGACTTAAATGAAGCTCGACTAGAAGACTTAAGCGATGAAGATAAATGGATACTAACTAAATATGAACGTGTAATAAAATCTACAATTAAACATATGGATAAATACGAATTTAATTTAGTAGGTACTGAAACATACAATTTTATCTATGATGATTTTTGTAGTAACTATATTGAATTTGCTAAATATAACTTAGATAAGCAGTCTACTAAATCAACACTATTTTGGGTGCTATCTGGAATAATCCAAATATTACATCCATTCATGCCATTTGTAACAGAAGAAATTTATCAAATGTTACCAATTAAAACGCATGATTCCATAATGATAAGTGATTATCCAATTTATGATAAGTCTTTAATGTTTGAAGCAGAAGAAAAATTAGTCGATGAAAAAATTGAATTCATAAAAAATTTCCGTAATGTCAAATCTGAAAACAGTATTCCAAAAGATGCATTAGTTAAAATAAATACAGAGGATGAAATAATTATCAAAATGTTAAAATTATCAGATGTATTAACAGAAGAAGATTTAAGTATTAATTCTTATGAAGTTAAAACACAAAAATATCAAGCAACAATTTATTTTGAAAAACAAGTAACGGAAGAAGAGTTAAAGTTAAAAGAAAAACAAATAAATGACTTAGAATCATCAATTGAAAGAAGAAAAAAACTTTTAGCTAATGAAAATTATGTTGCTAAGGCACCAGCGGAGTTAGTTGAAAAAGAAAGAAAAACTTTAGAATCCGAAGAAGAGCAATTAGCTCTTTTAAAGAAATAAAAAAAATATCACTTATATTTTAAGTGATATTTTTATTTTAGTTTAGGACCATCATTAGTTTTTTTATCATAGTAATTGAATAAATGAACAGCAACACTGCTAATATTTTCATCAACTAATGCTTGCATTATATCCTCCGATTCCGTAAAGTTTATAATATCAACAACAGTTTCTTCAATGCCTTCAACATCGCCATAAAAGGCATTAACCAAAAATTCAGCAGCTTCTTCGATTGAAGCTATCCTATCGTTAGTTTTATTAATAGATCGAAATATTTGTTTAATTATAAAGTTTGGACTAATTTTTTCAGAATGTTCTAAATAATCTGCCATAAAGAAACTATTAAAGGAAGAAATTATTTCCATATCTTCCTCATCTAAAAGAAGATAAGCAAGAGCTTTATCATAAAAAGATAAATTATTCATTATATGGGAAGCATCCAGAAGTTCTGTTATATTATTTGGGTTTCTTATTAAAGCAGAGAAATCATTTCCTTTTTTATGAGCCGATTTTATTTGGTTTAATATTCTAATTTCCTCTTTAGTTGCGACATCTAAAACAATATTTTTATTAACTAAAATATAAAAGTCCATAATAACTACTGATTGAAGTAGCATTTGTCTTACTCGTAACATTTTTATATCTTCATCTGTTGCTGTTGGTATTAGTTGTTTATAAATAAAGCCACTATCTTGTGTAAGCGTATTTCCCATAGCGATTGCTTTAATATAATCGTTATTGCGCATATTACCAGGAAGTACAGGAGAATTAAATATTAGTTTTTCTAACGTTATAAGGCATAAACGTAAATATTCATTACTAAATTTCATTATATTTCCTCCCTTTAAGTAAAGTATTCTAGTATATTTAATCAAATTTGTCAAAAAATACTGCATATAAATAAAAAAAACTAGAAATTATGGTAAAATTATAGTAGATTAATAAATGAGAAAGAGGTTTTGTTATGGAAAGAAAATTAACTGATCAAGAATTAGTAAGAAGAGAAAAGATGAACAAAATCCGTGAAACAGGCATAGATCCTTTTGGTACTAGATTTGATAGAACGGATTTTGCTTGTGATATAAAAAAGAAATATAAAGACACTCCACATGATGCTTTTGAATCAATGGATGATACGGCGTGTGTGGCTGGTCGAATAATGTTTATAAGAAAGATGGGTAAAGCATCATTTTTCACGATACAAGATAAAACAGGTAAAATACAAGTATATATTTCAATAAATGATATAGGTGAAGAAGCTTATACTTTATTTAAATCAGCTGATATTGGAGATATTGTTGGAGTTAAAGGAAAAATAATGAAAACTCAAACAGGGGAGGTTACTATTAAATGTCTAGAATATACACATTTAGTTAAAGCTCTTCGTCCACTTCCGGAAAAATTCCATGGACTTACTGATGTTGAAGAAAGATATAGAAGAAGATATGTTGATTTAATAATGAATGAGGATTCAATGCGAGTAGCAATGATGAGACCAAAAATTATTAGATGTATTCAAAATTTCTTAGATAATAAAGGATTTATAGAAGTCGAAACACCAATTCTTACCAATCTTTTAACGGGAGCATCTGCTCGTCCATTTGTAACTCACCATAATACGCAAGACCTAGATATGTATTTACGTATCGCTCTTGAACTAAATCTAAAAAGATTACTTGTTGGTGGTATGGAGTCAGTTTATGAAATTGGTAGAACATTTAGAAACGAAGGAATGGATTCTCAGCATAATCCAGAATTTACGATGATGGAAGTTTATCAAGCATATTCTAATCTTGAAGGAATGATGGATTTAACGGAAAACATGTATAAAACAATTGCAAATGATGTAGTTGGAAAAACAACTTTTAATTATTTAGGACATGAAGTTGATTTATCGGGAACTTGGAAAAGAATATCTATGGTTGATGCCATAAAAGAAGCAACAGGAATAGATTTTAAAAAGAAAATGACTGTAGAAGAAGCTTTAAAATTGGCGAGTGAACATGACATAGAAGTAGAAGCACATGAACATACAGTTGGACATATCATTAATTTATTTTTTGAAAAGTATGTTGAAGAAACTTTGATAGAGCCAACATTCCTTTATGGTCATCCAGTAGAAATATCTCCATTAACAAAGAAAAATCCAGAAGATCCGCGCTTTGTTGATAGATTTGAATTATTTATTTCTGGACACGAGTGTGCAAATGCCTATACAGAACTTAATGATCCAGTGGATCAATTAGCTCGCTTTGAAGACCAATTAAAAGAAAAAGAATTAGGAAATGAAGAAGCTAATGATATAGATTATGATTTTGTTGAAGCTCTAGAATATGGAATGCCACCAGCTGGAGGAATTGGTTATGGAATTGATAGAATGATTATGCTATTTACTGAGTCAGAATCAATACGTGACGTTTTATTATTCCCAACAATGAAACCAAATAATAAAAATGATAACTAATAATTAAACTCACAATTTTGTGAGTTTTTTTGTGTAAATATGTAAAAAAATATACTTGACAAGACGATTAGGGCTTGCTAAAAAAAAAAAAAAAAAATGCTATAATCAAAGTAGATAAGTCCGCTTAAAAAAGGACAATGATTGTAGGTGTTTTAGTATGAAGAAAGTATTAAGTATGATCGTTAGTTTAATGTTAATAGTAAGTCCAGTATATGCCCTAGATTCAGAAGGAGTAATATATGATAATAGTACAAGCGGATCAAACGCAACAAATGTAAATGATGCCTTAAATGATTTATATAGTAAACTTAATGATATAAATAATATAGGAAATGCAACAGCAGATAAAATACTAAGTGGATATACAGCCTATGTCAAAGGAAATACAATAACAGGAAGTATACCAAGTAAAGGAGCAACAACATATACTCCTGGAATAAAAGATCAAACGATAGCATCCGGTAATTATATATCAGGAACACAAACCATAAAAGGGGATGCAAACCTAGTTGCTGCAAATATAGCCAAAGGAAAGAGTATATTTGGAGTAAATGGTACATATACAAGTGATGCCAATGCTACTGCATCTGATATGGCATTAGGAAAAACAGCCTATGTAAATGGAAATAAGATAACTGGAGCATTAAAAAATCTAACAACATCAACACCAATACAACATGCAACAAATAATGGAACAAGAGTAGTAGCAGGAGATGCAGGATATGTATCGACAAATACAGATGGAGTATCAAGATTCCAAATAAGATATAATGGAGAGTCAGGAATCATATTGGGTAATACATTATTTGGACTGGAAATGAGTAAAGTAGTAAATACATTAGGAATAAATGCTAGTAAGGTAGCAAAAGGACAAACAATAGCAGGAGTAGCTGGATCATATACAAGTGATGCAAATGCTACAGCTGGAAATATCTTAAGTGGAAAGACTGCATATGTAAATGGAAGTAAAATAACTGGGTCAATGGTGGATAGAACAAGTAATACAGGAACAACTGGTTTAGCATGGGCAACAAATAATTTAGAAATAACACAGTATAATCAATTAAGAATAGGAATAAATCCTGGATATTATGGAAGTGCTAACTATTCTAATTGGGGAGTATCAGGAATAGTTATAGGAGATTTTCAAACTAAATTGGGTATAACTGCAGATAAAATAGTATCAGGTCAAACTGTAGCTGGAGTTACTGGTACAGGAGGAGGTTACAAAGCATATAAATTTGAAAAAGTTAAAGCAAGTGTATTAAGTGATAAAACATTTGATGGGTCATGGAAAAATATGATGTCAAAGGATGATTGGTCCTCATTTTCTATAGATTTAGGATTTACACCAAGTGAAGTAGTAGACTGCAAAGCCAAATTGGTAGGCAATTATTCTACTAATAGTGAAACTTCATGGGGAGCTAATTTTCGAATTTCAAGAGGTTACATCGAAATGACTCACACTGGACAAAGTTACTATATGTACGATTTGCCATCGGATATGTACCTTTCTAACTCCAATAGTACTGAAAATTATTCTGATATAATTACTAAATGTAGTGTTACTGGAAGTAAGCTAGTGTTTACCGTTTCAGATTCAAGTTATGGAACAACAACCTATGTTCCTGTTCAAACTAGAGCTACTGAATTTTATCTTACAGGCACTCTTATATATAAATAAAATTAGAAAAAAATTATGCCATATATATACATACAATAAACAAGTGAATTTAGTTTATGTATTGACAAAATATTCATATAGTAGTAATATTCAATTACATTAATTATTTAAGAGGGTTTATGAGGGAATTTTGTTGTATGATTTTAATTAATTTTTCATCTATACTAAATACTCTTTCATGTGTCCTAAATGTACAAACGATAGTCTAAAGAAGCTATCGTTTTGTTTGTTTTTTGGGGAGGTATATTATGGGAATTGTTGATTTATTAAGTATTATTAAAGATTATGCACTAATGGATAAAGAATTTATTCTTCGTGCATATGAGTTTGCAAGTGAAGTGCATAAAGGTGCGAAGAGAAAAAGTGGGGAACCATATATAATACATCCTGTAGCAGTTGCTTGTATTGCTGCTTATATGCATGCCGATGTTGATACAATTGTTGCTTGTATTCTTCATGATGTAATTGAAGATGGAGAAATTACTAAAGAAGATTTAGCAAGAGAATTTAATCCAACTGTCGCTATGTTAGTTGATGGAGTAAGTAAGTTACCTAAATTTAGTATAAATAATAGCAAACTTGATACGGATAATTTTAATTTAAAAAAATTATTCTTAAGTTTAGTAAGTGATATAAGAGTAATTCTTATAAAAATATGTGATAGACTGCATAATATGCGAACACTGCAATATCATACACCAGAGAAACAAGTTGAAAATTCTAGAGAAACAGAAAAAATTTATGTTCCTTTTGCATCATTAATTGGTGCTTACAATATTAAGCAAGAACTAGATGATTATTCATTCATGTATTTACAACCAAAAGAATATGAGCAAACAGCATCTCTTCTAAAACAATTCCAAAGTGATAACTTTGATATTATTGAAGAAGCAATTTGTCGAGTATCCCAATTATTAAATTCCAAGTCAATACCATTTGAAGTAAAGCTTAGAGTCAAAAGTTTACATAGTCTATATGATAAAATCCAAAAATATGGTGACATCGTGAATGTTCATGATGTATTTTCAATAACTTTTTTGCTAGATGATGTTGAAACTTGTTATAAACTCCAAAATGAAGTTTCTAAAATGTATCCAACAATTCCTCAAAAAGCAAAAGATTATATAGCAAACCCAAAAACTAATATGTATTCAGCTTTGCATTCTTCTGTTTATGCAAGCAACAATAATATGCTTCAATTTCAATTTACAACAAAAGATAGAGACTTCATTAATACTCATGGTATAACGGCTTTTTGGGAATTACAGAAATTTAATCATGCACCTGAACACATGCAAGAAGAAGTAAGTAAAATGCCATTCTTCCGTTTTATAAAAGAACTTAATGGTACTATTTTAGAAAATGAAGAATTTAATAAAGAAGTAACAGAAGATATACTTGCAGCTACATTAATTGTTTATACTCCAATGGGTGAAATAATTGAATTGCCAAATGGATCTACTCCTGTTGATTTTGCTTATAAGATTCACGAAGAAATTGGTAACTGGATAACATCGGCAATAGTTAATGGAGAAAAAGTAGAATTAAATCATTCATTAAAAAATGGTGACATAGTAGAAATTAAATTTCAAAAAGATACATACGGACCTATAAGAGATTTAGCAAGTATGTGTCATACTAATAAAGCAAAAAGAAAAATTAGAGAATTTAATAATCGCTGGCTAAAGAAGATGTAAACTTTAGTCAGTTTTTTTACGAATAACCTCATTAATTGGATGAATATCTATTGATAGCCTATATACAATGCTAAATTATTTGATATAGTAGTCTAGGATTAGAGGTAGTAAAAATGATAAATCAAGAGAAATTTGCAAAATTTATAGTCGCTTTAAGAAAAGAGAAAGATTTAACTCAAGAAGATCTTGCTGCACATCTTTTCATTGGTAGAGAAGCAATAAGTAAATGGGAAAGAGGACTAGCTTTACCAAGTTACAGTGTATTACTATTGTTAAGTGAAGAATTCGGTGTAACAATAAATGAATTATTATATGGTGAAAGAAAAAACGAAACCAATGAAGAAGAAGTTGAAGAGGAAACTATAAAATGGTTGTATAAATTTTCTACTGCATTAACTGCTAAAGTAAATAAGTATAAAAAGTTATTAATAATTCTCTTTGTTTTATCAGTCTTAGTTTATTTAATGAGTTGTTTTATTTTTAGTTATAATTCTTTGAAAGTTTATTCATTATATGCCACTGGAGAAGATTTTACAATAAACAAAGGATTAGTAATGAATTGTAATAATAAAGTATATTTTCAAATGGGTAATGTAATTAATCATACTGATAAGGAAGTATTAGGTATAAGTATTTATTTTGGTAAAGATGATAACAAGATTAAAATTTCTAGTGGTACAGATTTAAATGATATTGCAATGAATACAGGCGAATTAAAGAAATTAACAAAAGCTAATTTGAAAACTGTCTTAAAAGATTTATACATAGAAATTAAAACAGAGGATGATATAATAAATTATAAATTTGATGTAGATATGAATTTTAAATTACATATGTTAAAGGATAAAAAGACTACTAAAGAAGATGATAATATCTCACTAACATCGCTTCAAGATTCCAAAACAGATAACATAAAAAGTAAGTTCAAACTAAAGGATGGCAAATATGTCTATAAATTCAAGTATAAGAAGAAAACTTATAAGTTCTATCTTGAAGAGAATGTTATCTACATGGAACAAGATAATGTATTTTTAAGCTATAAAATAAGTGATGATATAATAAACATAATTAAGGGAAATGAAAGTGAAAGATTCAATATCAAAACAAATAAATGTGAAACTAAAAACTGTGATGAATTTTCCGATATAATTGATATGTTCATAACTAAAATATTAAATTAACACGGGCTTATTGAGCCCTTTTTTTACTTTGACATAAAATTATATCATTAAAACGGAGGATAAAATGAAAAAGAGAATTTTGAGTGTTATGATTATCGCCCTTTCTTTATGGTCTATAGATGTATTTGCTGAACCATATTTTACTTCAAATAATGGTGTAGAATTAACTGAATTTCAATATAATACTTTAATGGATATTTTATATGAAGATGACGTTTACAACCTTACAAATGAAGATTATGAGAATTTACATGTTGATCAAATGATCGAAGGAACATTCACTTATAAAACACAAGAATTTGAAACACCAGAAGTATCATCTACTGGCGGATTAATGCCATATGCTTATCATGAAACAACATCAAAAAAAATTACTTTGGGAAATATGTGCACAGACAGCGTATGTCTTGTAACTGTTGATGTCACGTGGAAAAAGAAACCAGCGGTAGCAAGTTATGATGCAATTGGTCTTAGATTTGAAAATACTAGTTTTTATGATTCTGCAAACGTATTCTCAGCAAAAATGAGTGGAACATATTATTATGAACCCAATAAAGTTGTAAAGACTGGTAATGGAGTTGCTGATATCAAAAAAATAACTACGGGTCTAACTTATATGTCACTACAAGCAAAAATAAGACCAACTAATAATGCAATAGTATTTGGTAGTTACCAACACGCTGTTGAGTCTGTAACATTATCACAAGCTAGTAATTTTACTTTCTCTGGCAATGGATACGGTCAAGTGTTCTTATGGCCAATGGCAATAAGAGAAAAATATGACCAAATGTCAGGAGTATACATAACACTATACTAAAATAAAGAAAAAGATAATCATAACCAAAAAAACAACCAAATGGTTGTTTTTTTACTTGTAATTCTTACATATTTTTATAGACAACACGTTAATTTATGTTATAATAACACTTGTAAATTGGGGGCTTATGGGTTTAAAACTTATAAAGTACCATAATTAAAGGAAGGAAGAATAAATAAATGGAAGCAAATAATGGCGGAACAAAAATAATTGATGGAGTAGTTTATCAAGCTGTATCACCAGCTAGTGTACCTACAACTGCTGAATCACAAATAGTCATACAACCAAAAGTAGAAGTTGGAGAAAGTCCAAATGGAGAAATAGAGTTTAATTTTGAAAGAGTAGATATGCAAGATCCTTTTTCAATTCTTTCATATGGAAATGATGTTCAAAAAGAGATATGTGCAATTTTAGATAGTACTGCTCAAATGACAGTATGTAGTGAAAGAACATTCTTAAATGATGATATGCTTGCTAAAGTTGTATCATTTGAAGAATCTCTTGATGATGCTAAAAAGAGACAAGCACAAGAAGAAGGCCTTTTAAAAAGACTTGCAAAAAGCATTTTATTAAAAGCTAATAATCAACAAGTAAAAAAAGAAGAAGAAATGAAAACATATCAAGGAAGATATAAGGATTATACAGAAAACCTTAATTTAGTTGCTGAAAATGTTTCACAAATAGCAAGAGATGCTTTATCAGATATTCAATTAAGAAAAGAAATTACTAAACAATTAACACCAATAATTGCAAAACTTGATGCAATGGTTAAGGCTGGTAGAGAAGATCGTGAAAAATATGATTTAGAAACTTTAGCAATCGGACAAGAAGATCAAAGTCCTGATACTCAAGCCATAGTTTCATATCGTACTCAACAATCAAATGTCTTTTTAAATCAATTAAATGGACTTGAAAAAGCAGTAGTATTATATAAAGGACAAATTCAACAATATCAAATTCAACAAAATAATTCGATGATTGCTGTTCAACAAGCCCATGACTTTGTAACAAATCAAAAATCAGTCTTACAATCTCTTGCTAGTGTTCAAATATTAAATAGGCAAGATACTGAAAGATTAAACTCTTTAGCTAGCGTTTCAGAAGCAGCAAACATTGCGATAACTCAAGGAGCTGCTCAAACAGCTGAAAATGCACGTTTAGCAAGCGAACTTGCTTTAAATGGTGGTTTCACAATGGACTCAATAGAGAGTGTCATGAACTCAATTAATGAAGGTGTTTCAATTATTGCATCAACTAAAGAATTATTATTAAAGAGAAATCATGCTGAAGAAGAAGGATTAGCTAGAATTCAAGATCAACTAGAAGCAAATAAACAAAATATATTAAGTTTAATAGAAGATCAATCATCTGCCACTTTAGCTTTAGAAGAAAAAGAAAATAAAGGTGGATATCAAAGAAGAGTATCTTCGTCATTCCCATCAATCAATCGTCCAAAAATAGGTAGATAAAAATGGATGAATTAGATGTAAAAATATCTAAAATAAAAAATCTTAATCTAATATATTTATATAATATTAATGATTCACTGTCTTTACCTGATGAAAGAAAGTATTTAGCTCTTAAAGTGATGTATGATAATAATCAAGAATATATAAGTATAGATTTTAAAGATGAGCATTTTGGCAGTTTAATTAAGAAAGTTCTAGACTGTTACAATCAAGAGAAGGATAATAGAAATATTATCCTTTTAGGGGATTTGACTAATGAGTTATTCGCGAATTCAAAATCTTTTGTTGCAAATATTTTAAGTTCTAAAAATGAAGCAACTCCTATATTTAAAACCCAAAATGAATTAATTAGAGCATACTTACCATTTTTAAAAGAAGTTTTAGAGAGTATTATTAAACACATTCGAAAAATAGAAGGTGTAACTATAGAAAGTCTTGATGGCTATAATAAAAAGTTTATAGTGAATATTTCTTTATCAGGAATGAAAAGACAGTTTCCTATAATTTTATATTTTAGTAAACAAAATATTTTAAATTTTAAAATAGGAGCTATTCTTGATACTACAATTGGAGTCTCAGGTACAATTGAAACTAATTTAGGTACAGTTTTAACCTGTTGGCACGCTGCATATTTAAATAGTTCTGGTTATATTTATTATAATGCTTTGGAAGGAATAGTTGAAAAAAGTGTAAGTATCAACAATAATCCAATTTATCATTCAACAGAAATTGATGCTGTAAGTGATAAAGATATTTCTTTAATTAACTTCTATCTAGAATTATTTAAAATAGGTATTAAAGGTGATGTTATTAAAACAAGCGATCATAACTTTATTATTAGTTCTAAAAATATTTCATCTAATGAAGATGCAGATATGATGGAACTTTCAAGTGCTCAAGTTTTCGTTCAAGATAATGAAGTTACAATAAAATATCGTATATCTAGAATACTTAATAAATTAAAACATTTAGTTAGTATTCCACTAGATGATGAAGAATATATAGTTTCTTTAAAAAAGAAAACTATAGATCAAAAGACTTATCTTTTAGCAGAATCCTCTGATAAAACTCATGAATATGTAATATTTGAGGTTGATGATATTGACTTACATCATCCATTTGAAATTAAGGCAAAAGAAATTGTTAATGGTACTATAAAATATTCAGATGACATAAAAATGCGATTAAGAGCAGTAAAACAGGAATCCCAAAAAGGAGATGAATAGATGGGAAGATTTGATAGAACTTCTTCGGAAGAGAAAAGAATAAAAGAGTTTATTGAAACTCAAGACTTAGATATTTCAGTAGATAAAATGCAATCTCTTATGGTTAATTATCCTAATCAAGAATTATTCTTCGCTGTTGTAAATATTTTGAGTAGAAATAATCCAGAATTAGGAGAAAGTGCTTTAGTAGAATATATTAATGCTTTAAGTAAAGTTTATGATTATACTTCTTCTAATGAAGAACTATATTTAAGTTTAGTTAAAACAATAGCAAGATATCCAAGAATTTTAAAAAGTGATATAATTGCTAAAATATCCTATGCTTTTAGTGATAAAAGTCTTATAAAAGAAGTTTTAAATTTTCTATTTAGTATGCTAGAAGAAGATAATGAAATAAAAATTGAAAACATGGATAATTTAAATGATATAGTATCTTATTTAGTTGCTGCTAGAAAATACTATGTTGATGACCGTGCTTTATTTACTTCATTTATTAATTTTTTAAACTCTTTAGGTGTAAATAAAATGAAGTATGCAACCAAAGATGAAATAGAAGAGATTGCAGCAAAATTTATTAAAGAGGATAAAAAAGCTAATGGTATTTATGATATTGGTCAAGAAGAACTAGAAAATATGCGTCAATTAGCAGAAAAAATGAAAATATCCTCTGGGCAATTAGAAACACTAGTTAATCTAGCCGAAACTAATATTTCTGCAACAGAAGAAGTTTATAAAGAATTAAAAAATAGTTATGGTGAATATGCCCATATGGAACTTAAAAAACTCGAAAATAAATCTCATGAAGTTTTGCGTGAATTTGATGCTCGACATAGAGAGCTAATTAATACCGAAAAAAGAGGAATTCTTGAAGATCGGGATGCACTTGTTGGAAAATTAGAAAGTACATTAGGAGATAAACAAGCTGAATTAACTTCATTTATTGATCAAACTAAAATGTCTTTTGAAAGTGATCTTGCAAACTTAAGAAGAGAACAAAGAGGAATACTTCAAAGTATTGACTCTTATATTGAAAACAGTCAAGCACTAAAAACAGCAATGATGACAGCTAAGTCTGATAAAGAATTTATGGACAAACTTGATATTGTTCAAAAACTTGCTGATGAATTAGAGAAAAAAGAAACTCTAGCGAAAGAGGCTGTTGTTACAAAAGAGTCAAGTATAGTAGTTCCAGCAACCTCAAATATTATCGTGTCTCCAGCTAATCTATGTCTTAATGAACCAATTGATTACAAAGTAATATACTATTTTGACAAATCAACAGATTTTAATAAAAGATTTAAAAAGATAATGGAGAAGAAAAAAGAATTAGCGGATCAAGGGGAAATATTCCATGACGCTTTTGATGATATTTTAAAAATAATTATGCATAAAGATGTTCCTTATCTATATGGACCATCAGGTACAGGAAAAACTTATATGATTGAAAATCAAGTAGGTAGACTTTTAGGTATTAATATTATTACAAGTGGCTACATTCAACATGAACAAGATGTTTTAGGTTATAGAAATGTTGGCAATGGAGATTATGTACCTTCGAATTTCTATCGTGCATTTACGCATGGAGATGGTTACTTTTTTGATGAAATGGACAACTCAAATGCTAAAGCAGCAACCATTTTAAATCCTTTCTTTACAGGTAAAAATAGAAATATCTATACTTTCCCAGATGGACTCCCAACGAAAAAACATCCAAATTTCTGCATAATAACTGCTGGAAATACTAAGGGTGAGGGTAAAACAATTGAGTACTCATCAAGACAAAAATTAGATGAATCGGTTTTACAAAGAATTTGGGCAATCGAGGTTGACTACAATAATGAAATAGAAAAGAGAATTTTACGAGATAAAAAAGCATGGTTTGAATTTGCTGTTAGTTTCCGTAATGCTATTGAGAGCATTCAACTTTCAAATGAAGATACTATTAACTCATCTGGTACATTTACAACAAGAGATGCATCCGATGTAGTAGAATACTTAGATGATGATACATTTACTTATAGAGAATTAATAAAATACAAGTTCATACAAACTAAAGATCGAGAGTATTTAAGTCAAATATACGCAGAAATGGAAAACTCTAAGTATGAAACACAAGACGCTAAGAAGTTACTAAAAGAATTTAAACATCAAATAGATGAAAGGGCTAGTTAAAGTTAATGAGAAAAACAACTACGGAATTTGCTGGTCGTAAAGTATATAAGGTTAGATTTTCAGGAATTTATGATTTATACGAGTATTTAAAATCAAATCCTCCCGTTAACCCAATATTTACTTCTGAAAACCAAGCATTTAAAGGTGAACAAGCAAGTTTAACTGGTTCAAAAGACTTTGCTGGTGAGCCTCTTGATGTAGCTATTGAGTATTTATTAAGAGGATATAAAAAAGATTTTGAAAGTTTTGTAAACACAAATAAAAAATTAACAAGTGGTTTAAGAGTTCCAGAAATATATGAAGAAAAACGTAGCCCATACGTTGGAACACCAATTTCTTCCCTTGTTGCAGCTGGTGTTTTTGATTGTCGCGTAGTAAATGAACAGGTAGAGGAAGTTATTGCCAAAAATATTTATTATAATTTATCTTATCCCCATTATACTAGGTGGGATCAAGTAAGAAATCGCGGAATTGCGACACTAGCTATGATTCAAGCTCTTGAAGAGAGAGATGTTTTTGTAAATTTCAAAGCCTTTGAATTATCAAGATGTAATGATGAAATATTTCATTTCTCAATCGATTTAAAAAAACCAGGGGAAAAAATAAACTTACAAAAGATATACTTTTTGATGGTTGCTAAAGAGTTTTTAAGAAGAGTTTTATTTCGTGTATTAGAGTCATCCGATGTTGAAGATTATGAATGGACAGATGGTTATGGAGAGTCTTTTGTCCAAAGAGAATGTGAAGAATATTTTAAGACAAAGAAAAATGATATTGTTATTACACGTCCCCAAGATCTTTCTATAACAGGTGATGACATTTATGAAGATACAATTAATATGTATGAAAAATTAGGATTAGACAAGGAATTAAATGTAAACAAGTTAAGAAAATTAGGTCATTAGACTTAATTCTTTTTTTTATACTTTTTAAAAAATTAAAAATGTATTATAATATATATAATAGGAAGGTGCTTGTATGGAAATCGGTCAAACATTTGATATAGTAATTGATGGAATAAAAAAACAGGCTAAAATTTTAGACGTTATTAGTTTCCAAAATGAAAGATATGCAATATATACAGTTAATTCTATAAATAACCGATGTGATATTCACACTTCCAAGATTATAAGAACTGATGATGGACATGATGAACTCACTGGGTATGCATCTAAAGAAATAAAGGAATATATTTTAAATTTAATAAACGATAATATAAAATAGGAAGGAGTGGTTTAATTGGATCCAATAGATAACATAGTTGCTCTTTATAATAGTTTGCTTTCTAATCCCAATAATAGCATTACAGAGGATTTTGATGAACTAAATGAATATTCAACTACACAAGAAAGTATAAAGAATAATCAAACTGAATTAATTACAGTTCCAACAATTTTACTTGATTACATAAAAACTTCTTTAGGTAATCATATAATAATACAAGAAAAAAAACAAACCACAATCACTCCTGAATTAGCAATTTTTGGACTAGTTCAAGAAAAAGAACAAAAGGATAAAAAAATAATTAGAAGTAAAAAAGCCAAGAAAAAAATTCTACCAAATGTAGTTAGACACTCACTACTACAATTAAAAAGAACAAGATTAAACTTTAATGGATTACAAACATCTAATTCTGAAGATACACTTTTACTTACTGTACCTAAGAATTTCATAACTAGAATTAAAGAAGGCCTTTTACAAAAATACCAAGAAGATTATCAAGAATATTTAACTTTGCTTTCTAATATAAACAAGGTTGAATCCGTTAGACTAGCTGATAGTTTATTAGATGCAGAAAGTAATAATCGTAGAAAAAAAGCAATTGATGAAATGATTTCCTCTTTAAAAAGAGATGATTTATTAAAGCAAGAAGAAACAAATAAATCAGTTGGAATTAGGATAGCAAGTTAGGAATGTGAAAAATGAAAATTGGCGATAAAATAGAAGTAGAAATAAAAGGAACTAAACATTCAGCTGAGATAGTAACATTTTTAGAAAAAAATGCTAAAAAATATGTTATTTATGTCGTATCAGGAAACGAAGAATCAACACTTTATGTTTCTGAAATAGTTTTAAATAATGGAAAAGAAATTCTTGCCTCAACGGAAGATAAAGAAGTCATTGATTATGTTTTAAAACTTATATCTCATAAAGTAAAATTTGCAACTAATGCTAGTAAAGAAAATATAAAAAAAGGTTATGAAAGTAGTCCAAGAAGAGACGATATAATAACTAAAAGTTCTTTTGGTAACACAAAAGTAACAGAAAAAAATATGGAAGATGCCATAAACATTATGAAAGAATGGAAAGAAAACAATCAGTAGGATAAATCCTGCTTTTTTCTTAATTCTAAAAAAGTATAATCATCCATAAACTTAACTAGGTGATTATATGTTTCAAGATAATTATGAATCAAGAATATTAGTAGTTTTTTTAGTTGTAGTTCTTTTATTTGCTTTAGTTATAATAAAAATTTTCTATATTCAAGTAATTGACTATGACAGATTAAATAATTTAGCTAACGATCTTTGGAGTAGAAATTTACCCATAACTGCTGATCGTGGCAAAATAACAGATAGAAATGGTGTAGTGTTAGCTGATAACATAACTACAACATCTTTAGTAGTTGTTCCAAATCAAATAGAAAATAAGGAGAGTGTTGCTGCATCTCTTGCCCAAATATTAAACTCAAATTATGATGATATGTTAAAACACTTAAATAAAAAAACTAGTATTGAGCGAATACATCCTGAAGGAAGACAACTAAGCTATGAAATAGCTGATGAAATAAATTCTCTTAATTATGATGGTGTTTATTTACTTAAGGAATCAAAGCGATATTATCCTTATAAAAATATGCTCTCCCACGTTTTAGGTTATGTTGGAATAGACAATCAAGGACTTTCTGGGATTGAAAGTTATTATGATGAGTACTTATCAGGTGAAGATGGAATGATAAAATATTATTCTGATGGCAAGGGTAAAAGAATTGACAAATCATCAAGTTATACATCTCCACAAGAAGGATTATCTATTAATTTAACTATAGATATAAATATTCAAGAAGTAATAGAAAGAGAATTAGATAATGCTGTTGCAAAATATAATCCCGAACAAGCTTTGATTGTGGTAGCTAATCCTAAAACAGGAGAAATATTAGGTATGTCTAGTAGACCAAATTTTGACCCTAATAATTATAAAAAGTACAGTGCAGAAGTAATTAATAGAAATTTACCTATTTTTAATACTTATGAACCCGGAAGTACATTTAAAGTTATAACTCTTAGTAGTGCTATAGAAGAGAAAAAAGTAAATCTTTTTGAAGATCATTATTATGACTCTGGTTCAATAAATGTTGAAGGTTCTCGTATTAAATGTTGGAAAGCTGGAGGGCATGGTGCTGAAAGTTATCTTGATGTAGTAAAAAACTCCTGTAATCCAGGTTTTGTTATTATGGGGCAAAGACTTGGTAAAGAAACTCTTATGAAATACATTAATAATTTTGGATTTGGAGAAAAAACGGGGATTGATTTATCAGGTGAAGAAAATGGTATTCTTTTTAAGATTGACAATATGGGGCCAGTGGAAACTGCAACAACTGCTTTTGGACAGGGTGTTTCTGTTACTCCAATACAGCAAGTTATGGGGGTTTCAGCCGCTATTAATGGAGGAACTCTTTACACACCATATTTACTTAAGTCAATATCCAATCCTGAAACATTTGAAGTATTAAAGCAAATTGAACCAAAAGCTAAAAGAAAAGTTATAAGTGAAGATACTTCTAAATTAGTAAGATTTGCCTTAGAAAGTGTCGTTGCTCAAGGTACAGGAAGAAATGCATATATAAATGGACATACTGTAGGGGGTAAAACAGGAACAGCTCAAAAAGTTCAAAATGGAGCTTACATGGATGGAAACTATATATTATCATTCATTGGCTTTACTCCAGCTGATGATCCAGAAGTAGTCGTGTATGTCGCAATTGATAACCCTAAAGGGGTTGTTCAATATGGAGGAACAGTTGCCGCTCCGATTGCTAAATCTGTACTTGAGGGGTGTATTAACGTATTAGATATAGAAAATAGCAAAAGTGATGTCACAAGAGAATATGAGTTATGGGATGTTAAATATTTTGAAGTACCAGATGTAAAAGGTTTAAGTAAAAGTGAGGCTCGGAAAAAACTGACAACAAGTTTTGGTGTTGAATATTCGGGTGTCGGAGAAACCGTTATTGCTCAGTCGCCAGAGGCTGGTTCATTTGTTAAAGAAGGTGATAAAGTTAAACTAATGCTTAATTAATCATTGTAAATATAGCATAAAGCTGTAAAACGCCTTTAAAAATATTTAAAATTTTGGTATTATTATGGTAAGTAGGTGATTATATGGCAATCAATGTTGAAAATATAGGGCATGAATTTCCTAAATTAGATGATAATATTCATGATGAACTTTTTACAATAATTCTAAATAATAAAGAAGATATTGTAAAAAAAATAAAACAAGAAATAAATGATAGATTCTCTATTGAAGAAAAAGAAATAGAAGAATTGGTTTTATCATCGTTAATTTATCCTCTTGAATATTCTCAAAATACATTAGCAGATACAGTTGTTGATAAAGTAGATACGATAACAAGTATAGCTTCTAAAGAAAAGGAGGACACACCAGAAGAGAGAACATCATCTAAACTAACTTTTCTTCTAAATGAAATGCTAAGAACCATCAGTGGGTCTAATTTAGATAATTTAAAAAATGATTTTTTAATTTCAGTAAAGGCTTTTTTAGACAATAAAGGATTTTATACAGATCTAAGTAAAGAGGAAATTGAGAAAAAGTCAGCTGATATTCAAAATGTGCTTAAAAATTATTTAACAAAAGTTATGGAACATATTTTAATGTCTTCTAAAAAGGCAATCAAAAATAGTGTCCATATTTACCGTGAAGCTTTAGAAAGCTCTCAAAAAAAGGAAAGTATTTCAACCACTAGTGAAATATCACCAGAAAATGGGCTTTCATCTTTAGATTTAAATAAATATACAGATTTGTTAGCAGAAGTTTTAGAAGATGCAAATGTTCAAAGTGAAACTTTAATTGGTGATATGAGTATTGAAGAAATAGATAATCGTTTATATGAATTATCGCAAGATATGAAAGTTCAAGAATATTTAACCTTAATAAATAGAAGAGAAGAGATAAAAAATTCTCAAGAAAATACTTACTTTGGTCCTACTCTTTAAAACAGTTTTAATAACTGTTTTTTTGTATATAAAAATCTTTTTAACATAAAATAATAATAAATTAGCACTTACTATTGACAAGTGCTAATTAAAGTGGTAATATTTAATTATCAGAAAGGAAGTGACTAAAATGTTACCAAGTAGATTGTTTTTAGATGATTTCTTTGATGATTTCGATAAAAGTAAAAATTATGACAAAATGATGAAATGTGATGTCTACGAAAAAGATGATTTATACGTTATTGAAATGGATATGCCAGGTGTTTGTAAAGAAGATATTACACTAGATATCGAAAAAGGCTATTTAACAATAACATATAATAAAGCAACTGAAGAACATAATGATGATAAAAAATATCTTCATCGTGAAAGACGTACATTTACTAATTGTTCTCGTCAATTTTATGTAGGTGAAGTTGATGAAGACTCAATTAATGCTTCATTTAAAGATGGTATTTTGATTATCTCAATGCCAAAGAAAGAAAAAGAAGCCGCAAAGAAAACAATAAATATAGACTAGTGTATGAATACACTAGTTTTTAATTAAGTAAGGAGGTAAAATTATGAATTCACAAAAAGAAGATGTTTTAGAAAAATACGGCCGTGATATAACAATCCTAGCAAAAGATAATAAAATTGATCCAGTTATTGGTCGTGATGAAGAAATCCGTAATCTAATTAGGATTCTTTCTCGTAAAACCAAAAATAATCCAGTCCTAATTGGTAATCCAGGTACTGGTAAAACCGCGATTGTTGAAGGGTTAGCTGGAAGAATTATCAAAGGAGATATTCCAGATACTTTAAAGAATAAAACAGTTTGGGAACTAGATTTATCTGCTTTAGTAGCTGGTGCTAAATATCAAGGTGAATTTGAAGAAAGATTTAAAGCTGTTCTTGACCGTGTATTAGAGTCTAATGGCGATATTATCATGTTTATTGATGAAATACATATGATAACAGGTGCTGGATCTAGTTCAGCTATGAATGTTGGGAATATGCTAAAACCGATGCTTGCAAGAGGAGAAATTCGTTTAATAGGCGCAACAACGTTAAATGAGTATCGAGAATATATTGAAAAAGATGGAGCTTTAGAAAGAAGACTTCAAAAAATTAAAGTATCTGAACCTAATGTAGTAGATACTTTAACAATCCTTCGAGGATTAAAAGAAAGATTTGAAGTATTTCACGGTGTTACGATAAAAGATGCAGCCCTTATATCCGCTGTTAACTTATCTGATAGATATATCACCGATAGATTTTTACCTGATAAAGCCATAGATTTAGTTGATGAAGCCTGTGCGACAATTAAAATGCAAATGAATTCTGTACCAACAGACTTAGATGAGATGAACCGTTCTATTATGACACTTGAAATAGAAAGAGAAGCTCTAAAACGTGAAAAAGACACTAAATCAGTCACTCGTGTTAAAGAAATAGACGAAGAGATGAAAGACTTAAAAACGAAAGCTGATGAATATCGAAAAGTTTGGGAAGAAGAGAAAAAACTTAAAAATTTAATAAATTCTAAAAAAGAAAAACTAGAAAAATTAAGATTTGAATTAGCTCAAGCTGAAGATTCTTATGATTTAGAAAAAGCTGCTCGCTTAAAACATGGAGAAATACCAAATTTAGAAATGGAATTATCTCAGCTTAAACTAAGTATGTCATCATCTGTTTTATCGGATACTGTTGACAGTGAAGATATTGCAAATATTGTTAGTAAATGGACTAATGTTCCTGTAACGAAACTTGTAGGTGGCGAAAAAGAAAAACTATTAAATTTAAAAGAAAATCTAGCCACCCGTGTTAAGGGACAAGATGAAGCCATTGAACTTGTATCAAACGCTATAATTCGTGCAAGGAGTGGAATAAAAGATCCTGCAAGACCAATTGGTTCCTTTATTTTCATGGGACCAACTGGTGTAGGTAAAACGGAGATAGCAAAAAGTTTAGCTTATGAACTATTTGATGATGAAAGACACATGATACGAATTGATTGCTCAGAATATATGGAAGCATTTAATGTGTCACGCTTACTTGGAGCACCTCCAGGCTATGTAGGTTATGAATCAGGTGGTGAATTAACTGAAGCTATAAGAAGGAACCCTTATTCTATCGTCTTATTTGATGAAATAGAAAAAGCTCATCCAGATGTCTTTAATATTTTACTTCAAATACTTGATGATGGTAGAATCACAGACTCGCAAGGTCGTGTTATTGATTTTAAAAACACGATTATTATCATGACTTCTAATCTTGGAAGTGATATTATCCTAAATAATGAAGCTAATCGCGAAGAACTTGTAATGAATTTATTAAAATCAACATTTAGACCTGAATTAATAAACAGAATAGATGAAATAATAACGTTTAATTCTATAACCAAAACTGTGGCTTATGAAATACTTGATAGATTAATAAGTGATTTAAATAAAAGATTAAATCAAATATTTATTAATGTTATGTTATCTGATAAAGCGAAAATAAAAGTTATTGAAGAATCTTTTGATAAAGAGTTTGGAGCTCGTCCCGTTAAAAGATATTTAACTAAATACATCGAAAATATAATTTCTAAATATATCTTGGAAAATGAGATAACAGAAACAACAGAACTATTAATAGATGTCGAAAATGAAGAATATAAAATAAAATGCGTATAAAAAAAATAAATTCGCCAATAATATAAATGTGGTTATTTAGTAATCACAGATTTCTCTTAAAGACATACAGAAATGTATGTCTTTTCAAGTTAACAAAACTTTGATAAAATACATAATATGAGGTGAAAGTATGAAGTATGATGATAGATTTAAATATTTAGTTGGCGGATACTATGGAATAAAAACGATGGATGAATATGAATCCAAACTTTATATTTTAAAAGATATTGAAGAATATATAATAAATTATTGCCAAAATGATACTTCTATTGATTATAAATCTATTGCCGATGAAATATATGAAAATACTTCAATAAAAGAAAAACTTCAAGATAGTTTAATTTTGCTGCATGATATAAAAGGACCAATTGAATTAATAATAATGATTAAACAAAAAATAAAAGAAATAAAATATAATGAAGACCACTCTAGAATAATTTGACTTTAATAAGTCATTTTTTTATGCTCAAATTTGACAAAAACAGTATTTTTTGATAGCATATTCCCCAATTCAAGGGGGAATAAATGTGAGAATAGATAGAATATTAGGGGTAATTCTATCCATCTTAGTTATATCATTCATTGTATTAAAACAATTTAATACAGATGAAGAACCATTTGAATTAATTGGTGATAATGGCTATATGGAAAATTCAAGTATTAGCTACCAAGACAAAGTTCTTAATAAGAATGAGTCTACTAAGGAAATCATTGAATATACAAACACCAATAATTATCCTGTAGAAATAAAAAATAATGACATAATAATTACTTGTACAGGGTCTGGTAGTACAAAAGAGGAAGATGAAGCCTTAGCTGAAAAGAATTATCATATTAATGCTAAGTTTTCAGAAACTAAAAATGGAAGTCAATATAGTTCATTAAAAGTGCCAAGAAAGTCTAAAGCTTTTATTCATGTAGTATCAGAATATTTAGGTGATTTACCAAATAATTCTGTAAGCTGTGAATATAAGCTTAATATCCAAGCTGACTAATTTGACAAATAAACAATAATTTGGTATTATATGCCACATAAGTTTGGGGGAATACAGACTTAAAAGAATAAAAAGGGGGCATTATTTTATGAGTAAAGGACGCTTACGTGATACTTTACAATACACACCATATATATTGCCGATTCTCTTAGCTGGGGGAGTAGTAATTTATTCTTTACACGGAGAAATAAAAGACACTATTAATTACAATAAAGTTCAAAAAGAACTAGAAAATATTAATGAAGAAGAATCTTTTGAATATCCGGTATTTGAAGAATTACCTGAAGAAGTAAAAGTAACACCAAAAGAAGAGTTACCCGCATATCCAACTGAAGAGGAAGAAATACCTGAGGCAATGGAAGAGTTTGCTGAAGAAGTAGAGGAACCTAAGTATCCAATATCTGATGAACTCCTAACGAGCGGTTATGAATTCAAAAAAATAAATTTTGATGAATTAACAGAAAGAAATTCTGATGTTAACGCTTGGATTGAAGTAGCTGGAACAAAGATAGATTATCCAATCATGTATGCTCCAGAAAAAGACAATATTGAGACAGGTGAATATTACTACTTACATCATGATATTGATAATGAAAATTCACACTCAGGAACACCATTCATCTTTGGGATGAGTAATCCAGTAGATGATAACTTAGAAAATATGAGTGATGTATCAATTATCTATGGGCATCATATGAAAGGTGGTAAAGTATTTGCTAATGTAACGAATTACATGAGTCAATCATATTATGATGAACATCCATTTGGTGTTATATACACAAAAGATGGATATGCTTACAAGATAACATTCTTTGCGGGGATAATAACTCCAGGAAAAAATAACAAAGATGTTTATGTAAGTGAGTTTGTTACAGAAGATTTATTCGACTCATATATCGAAAATGCTCGTGAAAAGTCGACATTTGAAAGCGATGTTGAAGTAAATTATGGAGATAAAATAATGGTTTTATTCACTTGTGAATATACAAGAGGTGCTGATTCAAGATATGCCTTATTTGGTGTAATTGATAAACAGTACACAAATGAATTACAAATTAGTAACAACGATGAAATTCATCGTTCAAGATAATGGAGGAAAAGAAAATGGAAAGATTAAATAAGATTAGATTTTATGCACCAATGTATTTATTAGCAGCAGGGCTAACATTTGGTTGTCCAAGTATGACTGCTTTTGCAGAAGAAGATACTGTAACTTCAGAAACACAGGACGAGGAAAACAAATCAGAGAATAATGTTCAAACTCAATCTTCAGAATCATATTCAGATGAAGTATTATACGAAGAAACAGAAGATAATTATACTACTGATGATATTCCTGATGAATCACAAAAAAGTGATGAAGAAAAAGCTCAAGAAGAAGCTGCAAGACAAGAAGAGGAAAGAAGAGCTCAAGAAGAAGCAGATAAAGCAAGAGAAGAAGCTGCAAGAATAGAAGAAGAAAAGAAACAACAAGATGCAATAATCGGAAGCACAGACATTGATCCAGAAGATGAAAAGTATAATACAGGAAGAAAAGAAATACCCGATACAGTTCAAACTGAAGCTGAAAGAAAAGGTATAGATCCTATTCCAGGAAAACCAGGTAAGCCAGGAAAACCAGAAGAACCAGGTAGCCCAGAGGGGACTCCAGCTCCTGAAACACAAACTACACCAACTCCAGAAAAAACAGTAGTAACCGAAATCTCTATTACACCAAAAACAGGAATGCCTGTAGGTGGTGTAGTACTAACTGGTTGTGGAATAGGTCTTGGTTTAGCTGCAACCAATGTCTTAGTTAGCAAAATTCAAATGAACAAGGTTGTTGGTTCGAAAAAGAAATTTAAAAAGAAATCTAAAAAACGTACTAGATAGTAGATAAAAAAAGAAATTGGTCAAATCAATTTCTTTTTTTTTGTTTATTTACATATATAAATAGTAAACCATGGGTAAATTTTGTACACTCTTATTTATCAACATGGTTCAGTTGTAGTATAATATAGCCATAGGCGGTGATTTAAATGCTAATATTAGCAAAATCAATTCTTGGTCTAGCACTAGGTTTTGTCTTAGCCATAGTTGTTGGGCTTATCGTGATTCCTGTATTAAAGCAACTAAAAGCTGGACAAAATGTTAGTCGACTAATTAATAAAAGACATTTAAAAAAAGAAGGAACTCCAACTATTGGTGGACTAATATTTATAATACCTCCAATAATTGCTGTTTCCATGCTGACTTTAAGAGGAAGTGTTGTTATATCTGCAAACTTAGTAATCGTGCTCTTTGTCTTTTTAGGTTACGCTTTACTTGGATTTATTGATGATTTCTTAAAGATTAAATTTCATAATAATAAGGGATTATCAACCATGACAAAGTTTGTAGCACAACTCTTAATAGCCGTTATATTTTATACCATATATAAACATAATGGAGGCACTACAACCCTAGAGATAACGTTATTTAACTTTAAGTGGGATATGGGTTGGCTATATGGAATATTTATCTTATTTTTGCTTGTAGGAACAACGAATGCTGTTAATATCACAGATGGACTAGATGGTTTATGTGGTGGTTTATCAGTTATGGCATTCTTAAGTTATGGAGTTATAACATGGGGTAGTGACTGGATACCTGGCTACGAAGGAATGGCAATATTTTCTTTCATATTAGTAGGGGCTCTTTTAGGGTTTTTACTTTTTAATTCTCATCCAGCTCGCGTATTCATGGGGGATACTGGTTCTCTTGCTTTAGGCGGAGCTCTTGCAACGATTGCTATACTTACACATCATGAATTATCCCTTGCGCTTATTGGTGGAGTATTCGTAATTGAAACACTTTCGAGTCTAATTCAAATAATTTCGATAAGAAAGTTTAACAAAAAAGTATTTTTAAAAGCCCCAGTTCATCATCATTTTGAAGAACTTGGTTGGACTGAAACAGACATTGTTAAAATATTCTGGACAATTGGCTTTTTATTAGCTATGTTTGGTGTAATCTATGGTGTTTGGTTATAAAGAGGTTAATAATTAGCTTCTTTTTTTCATATAATTAAGTATGAAAAGAAAAATTATATTAGCCATAACCATTTTTTTGACATTATTTGGTATTCTAATGATTACTTCCTCATCAAGTATTTGGGCAGAATATAAGTTTAATAATCCTTTTAAGTTTACCATACATCAGTCTTTGTTTGCATTTATTGGTCTTTTTTTAATGCTGGTTGTTAGCAAAATTGATTATACGTTGTATTACAAGCACGCCAATAAAATCTTATTGGTTGCCATAATCCTTTTAATACTTGTTTTAATCCCTGGAATTGGAATGGTAAGAAATGGTAGTAGAAGTTGGTTTGGTATTGGATCATTTGGTATACAGCCTAGTGAAATTGCAAAAGTTGCACTTATAATTTTTGTTTCTAAATATTTATCCAAAAACGATCGAAATATGGATAAGATTATAGCATATTCGTTACCAATATTAGGAGTAATAGTTTTGGTCTTCTTGCTTATTTTATTAGAACCAGATTTTGGAAGTGGAGCAATTATTGTTTTATCATTAGTAGTTCTTATCTTCACATCAAATATTAAAGTATCTTTTTTTGTAAAGTTAGGTATTGTTGGAATCATTGGGATAGTTGGATTAATATTAGTAGCGCCTTATCGAATGGCAAGAATAGTTGCCTATCTTAATCCTTGGAGTGATCCTTTAGGAAGTGGATTTCAAATAATCCAAAGTTTATATGCGATTGGTCCTGGTGGATTATTTGGCCTAGGTCTTGGAAATTCAATCCAAAAACATTTTTATCTTCCCGAACCTCAAACGGATTTTATTTTTGCTATAATATCAGAGGAACTAGGTTTTATTGGAATTGTTATTCTAGCATCGTGCTATATAATACTTTTCTATAATGTCATCAAATTATCATTATGTACTAAAGATTTATTTGGAAAATATTTATCATTTGGTCTTATTATTGAATTAGTCTTACAAACTCTTTTGAATCTACTAGTTGTAGTAGGTTTAATCCCTGTTACAGGTGTTACATTGCCATTCTTAAGTTATGGTGGTTCATCTTTATTAACTTGTCTTTTAATGATTGGAATTATTTTAAATATTGAAAGTAAAGAAAAACATTAATGACTTTAAAGAAAAGAGTAAAAATGTTATAATTTTAATATAAAGGACTGTTGGATATGGATATTAAGAAAATAAAAAAAGTTGAATTGCATGTACATTTAGATGGCTCTCTTAATATAAATACGATAAGTGACATTCTAAAAATTGAAAAAGATGAAATAAAAAACAAATTAATAGCTGATAAAAAATGTAGGGATTTAAATGATTACTTACAAGTATTTGATTTGCCAATTAAAGTAATGCAAACAAAAGAAAGTCTAATTCGTACATCTAAAGACTTAATAGAAAGTTTCATTAACGATAATGTAATATATGCTGAAGTGCGTTTTGCTCCAAACAAACACACAACTATTTTAACTTTAGATGAGGTTATAACTTCTGTATTAGAGGGAATAAAGTCTCTTAAAGTTAAAGTAAAATTAATACTTTGTATGATGCGTGGGGATGATTTTTCAGACAACAAAAAAATAATTGATCTTGCTTATAAATATAAAGATGATGGAGTAGTAGGAATTGATTTAGCAGGGGCCGAAGGATTATATAAAACAAGTGATTATTTGCCTCTTTTTAAATATGCATCATCCCTTAACATACCATTCACTATTCATGCGGGTGAAGCGGATGGAATAGAGAGTATTAATGCTGCAATATCTGCTGGAGCAACGAGAATTGGTCATGGTGTAAGAGCAATTGAAAGTAAAGAATGCATTAATAAATTAAAAGAGAAGAATATCCTATTAGAAATATGCCCAACAAGTAATATACAAACAGGTATTGCTCCATCAATGGAATTACACCCTATAAAAAAATTATATGATAGTGGAGTAAAAGTATCTATTAATACAGATAATAGAACTGTATCGAATGTTACTTTAAATGAAGAGTACGAAATTTTAGTTAAAGCTTTTGACTTTACAGAAGAAGACTTTAATAAAATGAATGCAGAAGCCATAAAACACAGTTTTCTAAGTGATAGAGATAAGCAAGAACTTATAAACATATTAAAAGAGGCAAGTTAATTGTCTCTTATTTTAATTATTCCTTAATATGAAGTGAGTTTATAATTTTTAACATCTCAACTTGTATTTTTGTGTTTTCCAAAGTTTCTTTTGCATCATAATTAACTATTAATAAATAATAATTATTTAGAACGCTAAATATAAATTGATTCGTATTATCTTGAGAATAAGTAAAAGTATTAATATTACCCAATTTCTCTTCATTTTTAAAATCACTATTTATATAAGCTTCATATTCACTTGCTAATATTGTTTTAAATTCAATGCTATAAGCATTGTTGCTTTTATAGAATATTGTACTTTTTGAGGCACCAAAAGTTTTAGAAGGATAGTTAACGATAACTTTATCAAATAAAAATTCTTTTGCTAAATCTTCTTTTTCTTCCATTGTATTTTCTAGAGGTTGTTTATTTGATTTTTTATAATCATTTACTACATAAAAAACTATAAAACCAGTAATTAATACAATTAATAATAAAGCGAAAATATATTTTATTCTTTTTTTGTCTTCTTTTGCCTTTACTATTTTAGGATTAAGTATAATTTCTTTTGTTTCCTCTAAAACATTTTCAACTTGTGAATTATCGTATCCACAAGACTCACAAATAACATCGTTGTCTGGAATTAATGTATGGCATTTTTTACAATACATTCGTATCACCTCAGTATCTTATATAATTATAACAATGATTTAAAAAAAATAGCAACAAAATATTATGAAATATTTTTTTTGCTTTTGGGAATAATATAGAAGAAAATTAGTTTATGAAGTATTTACATAAAAACTTGATAATGCTATAATTTAATCATAGGATGTGGATATATGAAGAAGTCTAAATATGCATTATTATCTATTATATCTTTATTTATTGTAATCTTGGGAGTAGTTGGGATTAGTATTCTATTTTCTATGTCTAAAAACGACACTAAACATTTAGAAGTACGTAATAATTCTAAATTTGAAGAGGCAACTACAACAGAAGCGCCAAAACTTTGTGAACCAAATACAGGTGTTTATTACACTGTAAATGCAGGTGGAGCAATCATTTATGATAAGGCAAATGATACTGCAAACAATGTTGGCTCTTATTCAGCGGGAACGAAGGTAACTGTTTTTTGTACTGAAAATGGACGTGGAAGAGTAAACAAAAACAGTAATGAATATGTTAAATT
Organism: uncultured Bacilli bacterium; assembly: GCA_910587065.1. Taxonomy (GTDB): domain Bacteria; phylum Bacillota_I; class Bacilli_A; order RF39; family UBA660; genus CAG-582. Next base: position 148,137 of record CAJUMA010000003.1, read on the forward strand.
ATCTGACTTAACTGAACTAAGTGTATCGGTAACTCCAACTTTAACTCACCCAAATTATGACTATCTTTTTAGAAACGAGAACTTTGTTTTAAATTTAATTCTTTCTGCACCAAATATACCAGATGATGGAGCAGCTAGACTAACATTTGATATAAAGAAGAATGGAGTAGATGTCAGTAGCCAATTTAATATTTCGAGAGGAACTCTTTCTAATGGTTCTCAAACTATAACAATTACTAATTCTACTGCTCAAGAAGGAACATACACTATTACACCTTATGTCGATGGGCATCCTAAAACTACTGAAGATTTTATTGTTGAAAAGAATAAATTGATTTTTGACATAAATGCGCCTTCATCTTCTCCTACAGAGATTCATGAAAATGAAAGAGGAACATGGACTTCATCACTTTCATCTAATAGAATTCCATCAACTTTAACATTTGATGATTTCAATATTGAAATTAAAAAGAATGGCGTTGATTGTAAAAGTAAATTTGAAGTTACAACAAATGGTGCAAACATAACGATAACAAATAAAGAGAGAAAAATAGTCTATAAGGACGGTCAATGGAAAGATGACACTAGTGATTATGCATCTGCAGGTACTTATACGATAACAATCACGATTAAGGATATGAATACCTACTCAACTGTCTATGGATCTAGTAAAAGTAAGAATTTTGAAATATTACCTAAAAAGACTGAAATAACTGAAGATTCAGCTAACAGAAGTAGGGGACGTTACAACATAAAGATTACAAAGCCTTCGTATAATTTACAAATAGTTGGAACAATTACTCATAATGGCTTAACAAAATATGTTTTAAATGAAAAGAAAAATGGAGCTGCTGCCACAGAATTTAGCCTATATGCTTATTCAGAAGCGGAATTACTCGAAATATACCCAAGACTAAGTCTTAAAGATATCTATTTTTTTGATAGGATTACAGTTTCAAAACCAGGAATAAAAGATAAAGATGGCAATGCTACTAATGTATCAGCTGTTCATCCTGTAGCAATCAACTACCAAGACAGCGTTATTATAGTAAAATATATTAATACAGGAACAGCAGAAGAGAAAAAAATAACATTTTATGAAGGTTTTTCTAATACTGAAAAAGTAATGACTGAAGCCAATTTTAAAAATGAATATAAAAGTGCTTTTAATGCTTTAACAGTCAAAAAACCTGCAGGTAAAAGTTTTGAAAAAGATACGGGAAATATTTTCTTTGCTAGAACAGTTGCCAAAGTAAAAAAAGAAATCACCACCGATATGGAACTTGAACCATTGGCTAACACTGGAGGTGAAGTTACTTATAAAATAAATTTTTCCGGATTTTTACAAAATGAATTAAATAATTTTTATACTTCCTTAACTGATAGTGATGGTAAAATTATGGTTGGAAGAGATTCTAACGGTAACATGGTTCAAAGTGATGGAAATTTTGAACTTATAACTGACAGATCTGCAATAGAAAGTGGACAATTTGCTGTGACACTTAAATATATAGGTAAGGACAATAAATATGAGGGTGATTATACTGTAAAATTTTGGATTGGAAATACAGTGTATACTACAGAATTCACTTTAGGAAGCGGTCCTGAAGATTACATAATATTTAGTGAATTAGACCGAGATGAACTTTCTGGAAATCCATTAAAAGGAAATAATCCGCCATCTAATCAAAAGTACGAATATAAAATTGGTATGTATTTAAAAAAATCAAAACAAGATTCTTATGATGTTGACCTTTCAAAAATTGACTACAAAGTATATGATAAAAGAATAGGAATCTATTCTGGAAATGACTCTAATACAAGGTATTACTTTTATGATGAAGAGGAATACATAACAAAGATAAATAAATTATTGAATGGCTATGTTTATTTTGAATTGTGGGATGAAGCAGGAAATGTAATTAAGAAAGAACAGGCTATGTCAGAATCCAACTTTGCAGCTACCTATAGCGAAGCCGCTGAATGTCTAAATGACTTGGTTTTTGATAAGACAACGGGGTTGCTTACAGGCGATGCAATTCAAAATAATACTGGAAGTGCCGCAGTGGGAATGCATCCTGTAAGAATAATAGATAACAATGTATCAGATGAGGATGAAGAAAATAATTCTGGTGATGAAAATAATTCTGGTGATGAAGATGATACTGGAACTAAAGAAGATGGGCAAATTGTTTATAAGAATAATAGGAATGTGATAAAAACAGAGTATTTTAGTGAGGCCTTCAAAACTAAGAATGAAAATCAAAAAGCTTTTTCTCGAAAAGTTCAATCGCGTTTTGTATTCATAGATACGGATCCAGATACTGAAGGTCGTGAATATCAATTAGGGGCATTAAAGGGAATGCGTCAAATTAATATTGACAATAAAAATGGACAAGGCTACACTTTAGCAGATATTCAAAGCCATGATAAAACTGATAGTTTTTATATAAGAACAGCAGAAAGATTATATACAGACGATAATTATACAGGTGAATATATACCAACAGAAAAAGATATAGAAAACGAACAAAAAGAGATTGCTAAAAGTACTTTAACTGTTAGGCCTCGATCAGAAGTAGTACCAGGGGAATATTATATTTATGTTATACATGGTAAGACATCAGCTATTGGTTATTCTTATACAGAAGTTTTTGGAGCAAAAGATCCAATAACAAAGAAACCAGTTGAGTACCCAATCGAACTTGCTTTAAATCCAGAAGCGTATAATCGAAATATACATATGACATCATTTCAATATACATCTCCAGTTTATAGCATGAGTATTAATCCTCCAGAGGAGTCAAATACCAAAAATGATTTAAAACTTGCTTATGCAAACGTTGATAGTACAATTTCATTTGATGTAACTTTGAACTACATTTATGATAAAACTGGACTAACTTACACAATTGAATACTATAATGGAACAACTTGGGAAGATGTAACAAAATCAAATTATTTTGGTATTAATAATGCCATACTACCAACTGAAGCTCTTGATAATTCGGGAAGTAACTTTGAAACAAAGGGATTAGTTCCATCTAAATTTGATCTTAGAACCGTTCCTGGAACAACAAAGATTGGTAGATATCGAATAAAATTTGATTACTCAAATAATGGTGTTTCTATGCCTACAACAGAACAAGAGTTCACAATTAAAGCTAATTACTATGATATTAATATTATTCCAACAGAAGTGCAAAAAGTTACGAGTGAGGGAAGAAAACCATTTGACCTTATTTATACAACCCAACATACAACTACTGAAATACCAATTAACTTAAGTTATGTTACTAATCCTGATGCTTTGGAATTTGAATTAAAGTATGTTCCATCTGGAACAGTCAATCCTTGGCAACCAAGTAATAGCCAATTTAATAGTTATGCTGATGCAAATACTGTTATATTTAAATATACAAAGCAAATAACTCCTGTTTCAGGAAGTAATCATGAATCAGTATATTTGTTAAGTTTAATTAATGCAGATGGAGAAACTTTAACAAAACCACCTGAGGGTGAATATGTTTTAAAGGTGCGATACCGAGAGCAGTATGCAGACGGAGTAGATGACGAAGGAAATCCGTTATATAAATACAATGCTGAAGCTACTACAAGTTATACATTTACAGTTTCTGAACCGGAAAAATATTTTACTGTTGTAGGGAAGTCCGAAAAAGCTGTTGCTCGTCAAAATGAGATGTACTATACTCAAAGCATTATTTCTAATTATGTTAATGGATTAATACTTAAAGGTAAAACTATTTCTTATGCAATTGAAATGCATGAACCTGGTGGAGATTCATATGAAAATGTTTCATCAAATTCTTCTCGTTTAAAACTATTTGATATAAACATGCAATGGGATGTTGATGATGTAATTGATCGTATAAACTACACAGGAAATTTAAAAGTAAACTTGAATGTTGATAAAATTGATAAAATTTTTGAAGTTAATGATTCACCTATAGGTCAATTCCTCTTTATAATAAACATTGATCAAGAACGATTTGAAATAAACATGCCTAATTTACGCAATTTATTTGAGTGGAATATTGAAAATTTTGATATTAGTGCAACTTTAGATAATAATGGTGAGACTATTAATGTTAAGGAATATTACTCCAATACTAATCCAACGATAACTGTAGATTTAAAAACCATACATGAAGAAAATGCTAAATACGCTATTACTAATGTGTGTACGTCAGAAGAAACTTGTTCACCTAGTGAAGATATGATTAACTTTAATGATCGATTTGATTTAGTTTCAATTGCGGCAGACAAAATTGTTGTAAAACAAAAAACTAATTTAAGTGAAGAGACTAGATTACCAAAAGGAAAATATCAATTTGTTGCTTATTATTCTAAAGAGGATTATGATGTTCACGAGTTTATTGTCAGGGATGAATATGCTGAAATAAGCATAGGTAATATAAATATTGAAACTCCTTTAAAGGATGAGGTTTCAAACCAATTATTTGTTAATAAAAATTCTAAGATAACAATTCCTGTTACTGTTATTGGGGTACCTTATGAAAATGTTACAGTGGATTTTACAAATGCTGATCAAACAGAAAATTATAATCATTTATTCCCATATGACAGAAATAAATTTTTAACTGATCATGTTATTGAGTTGAATTATGACCACAATAACTCAATTCCTGCTCAAGACTATATGGTTATTATTCATAAGGTTGTTAATGAAGAATTGATTGAAGACCATAAAACTTTAAAATTTAATGACTCTTATTTCAATTACATAATATCAAATGTTACTTATAATCCAAATCCCGCCGTACCAAATTATGATAATGGGGGAGAAATTATTTTTGATATAACAACTGATGAATGGATGACAGGTTCAGCTCTTGACGATAGTGAAGCAAAACAAAACTTTGTAGACAGTTTAAAAATATATCATGCTGATAAAGAAGAAGATTTAAGTAGTAAATTTGAAATAACTTATAAAAATACATCTAGTATAACAGATTTTAAAGTTGTTTTAAGATATTCCAAAGAAAAGGAAATATTGCCAGGTGACTATCGTGCTGAATTTAGTGCTGCTAAAGGTAAATTTATTCTAGCAAAATCGAAAAACTTTATAGTTGGTGATTATGAAAGAAAATTAACTATAACAGGTGTCTCATTAGAATCAGAAACTCCAGATGGATTAATTCACAAGAATACTGGAGGATCTTATATAGTAAGCTATACAAGCAACTATGAAATAGATACAAATAACTTATTTATTAAAGTTACAAATCAAGAAAAGCAAGATGTTACAAATAAGTTTACGTTTGAAAAGAACGAAGAAGGCAAAGTTAAAGTTAAATTTGACCCAAATATCCATACAATTGACTATGGCAAATATATAATTACTTTAACTTATGCTGATCCTGTAACGCATGGCAATAATGTTAATACAACTGAAGTTATTATGTATGGTGATTATAAAAACATCATTATTAAAGATATAAGAAGTAATGTAACACCAATACTAGCAGAAAATGAAAATCAATATTATGAATTTACATTAGACATCTCCAATCTGACAGAAGATGAAAAAAATCTTGCCAAAATACGTATTTACGATGCCGAGAATAATATTGTGGCTTCAACTATAAATTCTGATAAGGTAGAAAATGCTTTTGATGTAATAAAAGTGGGAACTGATAAATACAATATTAATATCTTGCCATATAAGGCTAGAGTTGGCAGCTATTATGCTGAAATAATTATACCTGCTTCTTATGATCCAAATAATGAAGGACTTCAAAATATTTCAAACAGACTAGCATTCACTGTCGATGATACACTTTATGAAGTCAATTTAAAAGCATCATCATATCTAACAACAGCAGAAAAAATTAATGGAACTTTTGATATTTATGATTATATAGGAGTAACTGGTTCTTATGATTTTGCATCAAACTCCCCATATAAGGATGAATATTCTATTAAGGTTTTTAATAAGCTTAAGTTAGTTAAAGAAATTAGTGTAGAAGCAGGTTTGAAAAACGGTTATGATAACCTTGCGTTTACTGTAGATGAAATCAGTAATGGTTATGTTGAAGTAGCGTTATGTATAAAGGGCTTACCGTATGCATCAATTACAAAAAATGTTTTAGAGTATATTAAAATAACTGAATTTGCTGTTATTTTAGATAATCGCGATGTTGGTGATGAATTAATCTTAAATCAAGGAGACAAAAAGACTTTTGAACTATTTATAAGACCAGAAAATGCTACTAATAAGAATCTTGTATTTGAATCAAGCGATGAAGATGTTGCAACATTTAAAGGTAACACAATAACAGTTATTGATACTGGTTCGGCAGAAATAACTGTAAAAAATAAAGAAGTAAGTAAAACATTTACTTTAAATATTTCTGAACTTGTTCAATCAGATGTTTATGAAGTAGATCAAGATGAAAGGACTATTTTTGTAAGTTCACTTAATAAAAAGATAATGTCAAAAGAAGAATTTATTGGTAATTTATTATATCTAAGAGATGATTATAGAATATTAGATGGTTCTAATCACGATGTTACGGATACAACTAATGTTGTTGGAACTGGCTATAAAATAGTCAGTGGAAATATAACTTATACAGCTATCGTAATTGGCGATGTAAATGGAAGCGGAACTATTGACTTAGGTGATGCAACAAGTACATTTAGATGCTATCGAAATTATACTAAGTTAACAGGAGTCTACTTAAAAGCCGCAACACTTTCAAGAGGAAACAATGTTCAACTTGGTGATGCAACTAAATTATTTAGATTCTATCGTGGGTACGTAAATGAAATTTAGATATTTTATATTATTAATATTAATACTTATTCCATCATCTGTTTCAGCTAAAGAAGCAATTGAAATAGAATGTAAAAAGGAAAAAAATATATATGAGTGTAAGGTAAGTGGAAATGTTAGTTATGAAGTTAGCGCTATTGATTTTCACTTCTCCTTACCAAAATATGCAAATGTGAAAAGTTATAAATTGGATTCGAGATGGGAAGGCTCTGCTGATGATAACTGGGTATCTTTATACTCTGAAATTGATTCAAAAGATATTTTTCCTTTACTGACTTTACAAATAGAATCGAAAAAAAGTATAAAAGAATCGGATTTTAAAATAACTGATTTAATTATCTATGATAAAGAATTTAAAGAGCATAAAGTTAACGAAAAAAATGTAGACAATAATAAAAAAAAGATACTTATTAGTATAATATGTGTTATCCTTATTATAGGAACAATAGCAATAATATGTATAAAAAAGAAAGGGAAATCAAAATGAAGAAAATAAACATTATCATTCTTGGAATTTTTCTACTCATTATTTCTCCTAAAAACGTTGATGCTGCTGCATTAGGCATAACGATAAAATGTTCAAATGTTACAGCAGGACAAAATACGAGTTGTACAATAACAGGAAGTTCAGCAGAAGAAATTACAGGCTTTGATGCAAACATAGGCGTTAATGGAGCCACTGTTACAAGTATAAAGGCTGGTAATGGATGGGCATCAATGGGAGGATCAAACAACTATGTCGCTTATTATGCCGAAGGTGCTGGAAAAGTTGGAACATTTACTATTGCTACAGTAAATTTAAGTACTTCTATGGCTGGAACAGGTACGATTAGTCTCTCTAATATCCATTTTAATGATTCTGGTGGAGCAACTTTCTCAGGAAGCAATAAAAATTCTTCATTTTCAATTACACCTGCTGCAACCCAAGCTCCTCCAACAACTACAGTAAGACCAACCAAACCTCCAACAACTAAACTACCACCAGCTACAACAATAGCTCCAGCAACTGAACCAGTTGCAACAGCTCTTAAACTTGATAGTTTAAAAGTTGGAGACTTTGAAGTCTTAGAGCAAGAAGGAAAATATTATGTAACTGTTAATTATGATACAGAAAATGTTAATGTTGAAGCTTTTGCAAATCCAAATTTAACTATTATTGGTGGAGGAGTAAGAACTTTAGCAGTTGGTAAAAATGTTGTCGAATTAATTTTACGAAATGAAATTAATCAATCATCTACTGTTCAAGTAATAATAACAAGACCAGAAGATACTAACGATTATAGTACATATCTTACTGAACTAAAGTTAGTAGATTATGACTTTAAATTTAATAAAGATATTTTAGAATATACAGTTTATATACCGTCCACTGTTAAAGAAGTATACGTTATTGCTAAAAGTGACAATGTTGATGTTTCCATAATGGGAGATGGATTACGTTCACTTGAAAAAGGTAATAATGAAATATATGTTAAGGTTCAGTATGGAGATAAGGCAGAAACAAATTATGTAATCCATGTTAAAAGAAGTTATTCTTCAATAATAATGTGGGGTGTAATAGCGTTATTATCAGGTGGCTTGATAGGTACAATTGTCTACTTTAGTATGAAACTGAAAAAAGCCAACGTAACTGTAAAAGAAGAGAAAGCTAAAATACTTGCAGAAGCTAACAGAACAGTTGCCGAAAGCAAGAGTAATGTAACGCTTAATGGACAAAATGTCGTAACTCCTACATCTGCAGCTGTTTCACCAATCAAAAACACTGTGCCAAATGTTAATGAAACTAAAACAATAGAACAACCAAGCGTTCATGTTGTTGAAAAAAGAATTCCCACAAATCCAGTGGCAGTAGCAACATCAACCGTTAATCAGGCACCAGTTAAAGAGAGTACTCCAACTCAAGTAAAATTAGTTCATACGCTTGAAAGACAACCAATAAAAGTCAATAGAACACCAATTAAGACAAATCAAAAACAAGTTGTTATAAATACAGGTAAAAAGAATTAAAACAAGTTATTATTAACTTGTTTTTTATATGTAATGACCAATTCTTATTTATGTAATCATCTTTATATGATATACTAAAATATAGTAGGGAGTGCTAGTATGATTATTATATTATTGTTAATACCATTACTGTGTATTTCATTTACACTTTTTGTAATGTCACTTATAGATTTTATCTTAAATAATAATTATAACTTAATAATAATTCTTGCTACGGTTTTTATAAATATAGTCCTTTCTTTTTTTATTATAAAACTATTTATAAAGAGTAATGAGGATATTCCAAAGATATTAAATTTAGATAAAATATCTAATTTAATTCATGGCTATTTTTCCTTTATAAATATGTTTTTATATGGGCTTGCCTTAATTATTAACTCTCTTCTTTTTAAAATTAATATATATAATATTATAACGGGTATAATAATTACGATACTATTCATATACATCACTTTTGAGCATGTTTTTAGGACAGATAAGATAGTTTTAACACTTAGTAGCATAGATGATACAAAAGAAGGAATAAAGTGTTTATATTTTTGTAACAATAATGATGAAATGTATGAATATTACATTAAAGAAGGAACATATAAAGAAGATGCTAAATATCTTTGTAAAATAGGCAAGAGCAGTAAAAGTATAAAAAAAATTATAAAAGAAGTAATTGATATGGATTAGGAGTAAATTTTATGAATGATGATAAAAACCAAAATAAAAATTATGTAATTCCAGAAAAAGTGGATTTAGCAAAAGTTAAAGTAGATAACAATAATAATGGAGCATTAAATCGCGAACGAGATAATATAATAAGCGCTTCAATCCAAGCCAATCAAGCCATTGATGAAAAAAGCGCAAAAGATGTCAACAATACTATTAAGGTACATAAAAAACATCCTCTTGTAAATATTTTAATTGGTCTATTCTTTATCGCCCTAGCAGGAGTATTAACATTCTTTGGTTTAAAACTAGTAAAAGGCTACATAAAATATGATGATGCTAGACACACTACAGAAAAACCCACGACAGAAAAAATAAACTATTTTCAAAAATATGTATATGATAATGAAAGAATGCGAAAATTCCAAAACGATAACACGATTCTTATATTATTTCCAACTCTTGCATCTAATGAATATAAATATATTTATGCAAATAAGGACGTAGATGGTATTCTAAAAACTGAAGAAGGAACATATAATATACAGAATAAGCAAATTAGTTTATTTAACAGTGAAAGTATTGAGAATACATTTTTTATAGGCGATTCGAATATATCTTATGGAGAATTATCTTTAGCTATGTATGATCAAGAATTCAAATATTATATAAGTAAAAATGATGGAATAGACTCTTTACTTGTTTTAAATGCTAAAGTTGATTCATCCTTTGCTTATTTCTCTGATTCGAATAATCATATGTTTGCTAATTTTACAGAAACTCAAAAAGATATATCACTTAGCAATGGTTATATTTTTAATAAGGTTGGGACAAATTTAGAATTTAATGGATTAACATATATATACGTGGAATAATTGGACAAACAATTATATCTATAGTATAATAAATGAAGTTAAGGAAAAGTGTTAACAATTTATCAACTCTTACATTAAACACACCAATAATTAAACATCTATGCTATAATGTTATAGAGTAATGGAGGTTATCAATATATGAAAAACGATATTAGTTTTGATTATATTTCTAAAAATATATTAAAAAATAGAAAGTTTCAGATTATTGCTCGTGAATCACATCATGGAATTACGAGAATGGAACATTCAATGCGTGTTGCTAAATACGTATACAAAATATCAAAGAAATTAAATCTTGATTATGTTTCAGCCACAAGAGCTGCTATACTACATGATTTTTTTACAAATGCTGAATTTGGTGAAAATCATGGACTTATACAAGGTGTAGTTCATCCTCATATTGCACTTCAAAATGCCAAGGGAGAATTTGAACTAAATGAGATTGAAGAAAACGCAATTGAGTCACATATGTATCCGTTGTGCTGTAAAATGCCTAAATATAAAGAAAGCTGGGTTTTAACACTTACAGACAAAATCGTTGCTATATATGAGTATTGTAGTTATAAATTTAGCTATACAAAACTAACTAGTAAAGTTAATGGTAAACTTAACTTAGCTGTTATTTTATCATTTTATCTAATAACAATGGGAAGAAAATAAACCCATTGTTATTTTTTTATGTTATAATACTATTATGTTCTCGTAACTCAGTAGGATAGAGTATCCGCCTCCTAAGCGGAAAGTCGGCAGTTCGATTCTGCCCGGGAACACCATTATGATATAAAACTTGAACTTTTGTGATTCGAGTTTTTTATATTTGCCGATTTAGTTTAGTGGTAGAACAGATGCATGGTAAGCATCAGAGGGCAGTTCAATTCTGCCATTCGGCACCATATTGATAGGAAACTCGAACTTTTTATTCGAGAGTAATAAATATTAACTAGAAGTACCGTCTAGTTTTTTTGTTATTTAAGAATGGAAGTGATGAGTTTTTTATGAAAGTAGAAGTAAAAGAGTTAAAAATTAGTAATGAATTGCAAAAAAAGATTGATATGATATGTAGGTTTGCAGGAGTAAGTCCAAACCTAACGAGTGGATGTGTAAAAAATATCAAAGGGACAAATATTGCCTATGTTAAACCTCATATCCTATCAGTAAATGGAAATGACTATTTATTATTTGAAGAATGTGATGATGTATTTATAAATGGTTATTCCAAAAGTATTAAATTAAAAGATTTAGAAAGGTATCTAAAAGAAACTAAATAATTTAATTTAAAACTAGGCGTATTTGATTATGATACTTATTTAGAACTAATGAATTATTTAAAACAAGCAAATGAAGCAGTAATAAGGTTGCTAAAAGTGAAGGACTTTATAAAGAATTAGAAAAAGAAATTAAATATCACAAAGCATTCTTAGTAATCAATGGTGAAAAGGATAATGAAATAAAATATTTAAAGAAAGAACTTGAAGAAGTAAATACCAAATACAATTCTCTAAAAAGTTTTATTTCTAAATAAACTTTATTGTAAATTTCCAAACGTTGTTTACTCACGCACCTGATTGATAGAAACTCGAACCTCTAGCTTCGAGTTTTAATATGTTGGAAATTACAGTATAATTTAACTAACTTAAAAAAATGATAAAAGGCTACATAAAATATGAAGTAGATCATTTGGAAATTATTTAGCTAAACTTTGTAGATGTGCCAATGGAACAAAAACAATAAATTTGGGTGTTAAAAGAAAATTCAAGAATTTTTGGAAAGATAAGTTTCAATTAACTGAAGAAGATAAAGAATTTTGCGATTTCAAACTTAAACCACAAGTGATATGAGTAGAATTTTACCATAGGAATTTACGGAACAAAGCTTCGTTATGATTGCAACAATATTAAGAACTGAAGTAGGAAGTGCATAAAAAATGAAAATAAATCAATTACTCGCACTTCTAATAGAATAAGAAAACGACTTATCAAAAAGTCGTTTTTGTAAAATTTTTACTTACTACAAGATTAAAAATTTTTCATTTTATTTTTGTAAAGATGCTTCATAAAAGCTCATTAAACCTAAGATTTTTCCTTTCTTTTCTCTGCCTTGTTCTTCTTCAAAAGAGCTATAAACAGCTTCAGCAATTGAGTTTAAAAATTCAATAGCTAAATCTTCACTTGGAACAATTTCTTTTAAGTAAGCGACAATGTCATTTATAGTTGCGTTATATCTAAAATTAAGTAAATTTCCTCTAAATAAATTATTTAAATCTTCTCCAATGTTTGGATAAGTGCATTTATAATTTCCATCCGTAATTTGAATACACCTATACTCATTAGCAATTTCTTCCAAAGCATTAGAAACAGCGTAATCTTTCTTCACTATAATCTCATCTAAATCATAAACAATATTTCCGTCTTCTGTAGGAATTCCTTTTAACTTAATTTCATTGTGGGAGAACCCAGTACAACAATTTAAAATTCTATTCTTCTCATCTAGTTCCTTAAAAGTTGCTTCCATATGTCCAACTTCATGTAAAGCTCGAGATGCAATAAATTCTCTAATTTCTTGAGTATTTTTCTCCCAACCTAGCTTATTAACATAAAAACCTATTGAGTTATTGGAAGAATTATACACAGCTCGACAAATAGTGTATAATTCTTGGCGAATAGTTTCCTGCAAATCAGCAACATAGTTAACAGCTAAATATGGCTCATTAAAATCTATTCTTTCAACACCAAGATTATTTTTTATATTAAAATCACGGTGTAATTTTTTACTTTTCTCTACTGCTTCAACTAACTCAGTTGGTAGTAAATCAATGTTTGTTCTTCTAAATCCTCCTAAGACAAAATGATCTTCTAGAAAATCAACATTTTTTTTATCTGTTGGATCAAATTCATGTAACAAATTAGGTGTATAAATATCTTCTTTATTATAATATGTAAAATATTTAATCTCTTTTGTATCAAAATCAAAAACTTCAAAGCCAAAAATGTCATCTTCATAAACTTCTCTAAATTCTCTAAGAACAACAAATCTTTTTCTAATTTTATTCATCCTAGTACCATCCCTCAAAGTGCCAATTATTATAACATTTTTATTCATCTTTGTAAAATGGACTTTTGCTTGGACTTTTAAGGCCCTAGATAAAAATGAAATAATAATCTAATATTAAAAGGCGTGTGCAAAATTGGAGAGTGAATATGAATAATAATAGAATAAAAATGAATTTTAAAATTGAAAGATATAATCTTATTTCAAAAGAAGAAAATGAACCAACAGAAATGAATTTAACTTTATCAAAATACGTAAATATTGAAGACAACTTTATGGAAGTTATAGAAAGTGTTGCTCATAAATATATGTTTAATGATAATTTTAATTATTATCTTGAAGATATCTATCATATTCTTTGGAGTGAATACTTTAGTGATGGTGTATTAGAAAAACTATTAAAAAGAAAAAATGTTTATGATTATGATATGTTAAATACTAAAGTAGAATTATTGAATAAACAATTTAATTTAGAAAATAAGGAAATAAAAATAATTATATCAGAAAATAAGCACAGTTATTTCATGCGCTTCTTCTTTCACATTAATTCTCAAAGTGATAAAATTAGGCCACATGTTCATTGTAAGTGTTGTGGACTTGAAAGAATAATTGATTTAACAACTTTAGAGTTTATTGAACAATCATTTATTTCCCCAAATTTATCAAATAAGGCTCTAAATGTTGTGCATTTATATAAAAGTGAACTTATGAATTATTGGAACAATCTTATTCAAAATCAAGAAGAATTAATCGAATTTAATTTACTCATATAAAAACAAGATATTATTTTTTTAAATCTTGTTCATCAAATGGGTGGGGGCATAAATCTTTAACTAAATAATCTCTATAATTTCCATCTATTGAGTAACATCTTATCAAAGTATCCTCATCACATAATTCCACAATCATTTGTCTGCAAACAAAGCAAGGAGTAGAAATACTACCACTCTCAACCATTATATGAATAGACTCAATCATACCTTTCTTTAATCCGTCTGTAATTCCTGAGAATATAGCATTTCTTTCTGCACATACACCTGCACGAAGCGATGCATCCTCAACATTAACTCCTTTATAATATTTGCCATCCTTAGTAACAACAATGGAAGCAACTGGAAAATTACTTATGGGGGTGTATGAAAACCTTAATAATTTTTTTAATTCTTGTACCATATTATCAACTTCTTCCTAACTATATTGTATCATATATCTTGAATAATTTTTAATAATTTGTTAGAATAAACCATTCAAAAAGGGAGAACTGAAAATGAAATATTCTATATATGTAAAAAAAAGAATAGAAAGATATCTTTTAAAGAAAAATAAAAAAATGGACAGAGCTAAGTTAGAAAATGAAGTAAACAAGTTATTTCATGAATTACTTTTTAACGCCTCATATGAATCTGTCCTAATTAAGTTAGATGATAATGACCCATTAAAAAAATTAGAGCTTGAACCAAGTGTAAGATTTCTTGACTTGCATCCAGGTGCAGATAGAGTAATAAGTGAAAGAAACATTTATGGAAACTTATATCATGGAATTCGTTTTGATGATAATCATGAATTACTTGCCAGTATCTTAGATGATGAAGCAATAAAATGTGGAAATTTAACAAATAATTATTATCGTTCTGGTGGGGATAATTGTAATGAAGGAGAATATATATCATTAATCAATTATACAGGAGATTATTATGATTTAGAATTTAAAACTTTTATTGAAGAGAATGTTTCATTAATTATTTCTCCTAAACTTAACCCTATAAAATGTAAATATTTACCTTATGAAGAATGGGAAGAAAGAAAAAAGAAACTTCCCATATCTAAGAGTCGCTATAGCTATGCTAAAAATGAGTTTCAATATCCTAAAGAAATTCCCTTTAATTATGTAATCGGCATACTTTATCCTTTCCACTATTATGTAAGTATAAAAGGCTATTCTAAAACTAAAGAAGATTTTAAGCGCTTACAAGAGTTGCTTAGAGAAAAAAGTTATTCTTACCTTCCCATTCTTGATCCAACAGATGGGTTTACTGACATTAGTAATTTATTTGATGAAAGGAATCATTTTGTAATAACTAGAGAAAATGTATATAACTTTTAAAGCTTTATTCTTTTATGATATAATTATCTAGGCGGGTGATCATATTGGCAAAAAACTTGGAAAAATATCAAGAAATAGAAAAGAGTATTATTAAAACATATAGAAAAGAAATATGGGCAAGATTTATAAAAGCTATTAATGAATATGAGTTAATAAATGAAGGAGATAATATTATGGTCTGTATCAGTGGCGGGAAGGATTCATTCTTACTTGCTAAATGCATTCAAGAAGTTCTTCGCCACGGTAAAATTAATTTTAATGCAAGATTCGTCTGTATGAATCCTGGCTACAACAATGCCAATTTAGAACTTATTAAAAAGAACGCTGAGCTTTTAAATATAGATTTAGAAATTTTTGAATCTAATATCTTTGAATCCGTTGAAGTAATGGATGCTAAAAGTCCTTGCTATATGTGCGCAAGAATGCGAAGGGGATACCTTTACAATAAGGCTCAAGAACTAAAGTGTAATAAAATTGCTTTAGGGCATCACTTTAATGATGTAATAGAGACAACTCTTTTATCACTTTTTTATGGTGCAGAAATTAAGACTATGATGCCAAAATTGCATTCTGATAATTTTAAAGGCATTGAGCTCATCAGACCATTGTTTTTAGTTCACGAAGATTATGTTAGAGCTTGGTGTACACATAACGATTTGCATTTTATAAATTGTGCATGTAAGTTTACAGAAAGTGTTTTTAATAAAGAAGAAGAAAGTAAAAGAAAAGAAATGAAAGAATTAATAAGATACTTGCTTAAGTCCAACAAAGAAATAGATAACAATATTTTTAAAGCTTTAGATAATGTCAACTTAAATTGTGTACTTGGTACTAAAAAAGATGGGAATTATAAGAGCTTTTTAGAAGAATATGAAGATTAAAATTATGATAAAAGTAACATAAGTGTAAAGAAAAACAATAAAATTAAGTACTTTATTTAAACTTATAGTAAAATTATATTAGAGGTGCTACTATGGAGAGATTCGATTTAGAAGCAAATACAGCAAATTTAATTAATGAGTTTGATAAAGCTAGTTTTAATGGAACACTTTCCATACTAGAATGGTTTTATAAAGCTTTAAATTATAAAAGTTTATTTGAGGGAGAATTTGCTGAAACGATTTATAAAAGATTAATTAATCAAGGCTACACTGGGATACAGAATCCAACAGATGAACTAAATTGTTACAAAGCTATAATGCAAAATTCAAGTACTTTAAATTCAGAAAAATTGGGTAGTACAATCATCTCTTTATTACTAAAAAGTCTTAGTGAAAAGGCACCAATTCCATCTTCTTTGGTTCAATTTGTTGAAATTTATAATGAAATTTATAATAAAGAAGCAACGCATGCCGAAATGATGAAAAACATGCAAGAATCTATTGGCGAAAGTGTTGTCTTTGTTGTAATAAGAGAGGGCAGAGTTGAGTTATTAACAGGTAAACTAAATGAGGTTGATCCATACCATTCTGTCACAATAAATGAAGAAAAATATCCCTTTATTGGTTTCAATATTGAAATTAATAAAATAACAAATAATGATGGGAAAATTTTATTCAATAATCACTTGGCTTCAACAACAGATATACTTGATGATCTAAATATCATTGAGATGAAAAAAATAAAATTATTTGGAAATAATTATAAAAAAGAATTAAGAAGAGCATGCTAATTCCTTTTTGCCTACTTAGCACAGTTGGTAGTGCAACGCCCTCGTAACGCGTAGGTCGCTGGTTCAAGTCCGGCAGTAGGCACCATTGACGAATCTGTTCGAACTATTCGAACTTTGATATATAGAATCAATCGAAAGATTGGTTTTTTTCTGTTTTTAGAAAGAAATCATAGGAAAGGTTGGTGTCTATGATTAATGTAATCAAAAAAGAAATTGATATGGAGGAGTCTTTAAAGAAACGATTGGAGATTATATGTGATTTTTGTAATACTACTCCAACTATTATAAATGGTAGTATTCGTAAAATTGATAAGACTAATTTAAACTATATTGAGCCTCATAGAATTATTATCAATAATGTAATGTTTCTTGCCTTTAATTATTCAAATGAAATCTATATCAATAATTTAAGTAAGAAAATAAAAATATCAGAACTAGAAAACTACATAAAAACTATGAACTAACACTTATTCCCAACAAATGGGTAATAGACAAAATAAGAAAAATGTTGTATTATGTAATTGATTTACAAAGACTTATTTTGAGAAGTAAAAGTATTAGTTTGTAGTACCTTTACTTCTCTTTTTTTGAAAAATTAGAAAAAGGGAGATGATAATTGATGTATGATGATGTAAAAAAGATAGCAGGTCTGTATATTAGAGTTAGCACAGAAGATCAAGCTAGAGAGGGTTTTAGTTTACCAGAACAAGAAAAGCGTTTAAGGGCTATGTGTGAGTTCAAAGGTTATGAAGTATATAGAGTATATGAAGATGCTGGAATAAGTGCTAAAACGGGTAATAAACGCCCTGCATTTGATGCATTAAAGATAAGAAATGCAATACGATTGTTGTATTAAAATTAGATAGACTTACTCGTTCAGTTGCAGATTGGGAAAAGATTCTAACATTCCTAGAAGAAAACGATGCTTTTCTTGATTGTGCTAATGATGATATAAATACCACTAATGCAAATGGTAAGATGATTTCAAGAATACTTACTTCAGTTAGTCAACAAGAGATTGAAAGAACAAGTGAAAGAACGAAGATTGGCTTAGCTGGGGCAATCAAGGTTGGACACGTTCCTAGTACATAATGACACCTCACTATTTTTATCACTATTGCCCTTATCA
>CAJUMA010000004.1 GCA_910587065.1 uncultured Bacilli bacterium
TTAGTAGAAACAATAATGTCAAAAGCCAATGAAGATAGTATAAATAATTATAATGATGGAAATAAAGGAGAAGTATATGCATTTAATCATGCAGAAACTGCTCAATTAAAAGCAAATACAGATTATAGATATATTGGTAATGTTCCTAATAACTATATAACTTATAATGATGAGTTATGGCGAGTAATTGGAGTATTCGAAGATGAAAATGGAGTTAAACGTGCTAAGATAATGAAAGATACAACATTGGATTATTATTCTTTTGGCCAAACAAGTAATTTTTCCTCCTCTAAAATAAAAAGTGTATTAGACGATTATCCAAACGATGAAGCATATGGACAATTGGACAATGTTGATTATTATTTAGGCTCTTCATCAGAACCAAATTTATCAGCAGATAATTTTTATACAAATGAGAGAAGTAAAACAATACCTAGTGGTAATAACTATGTGTTTAACGGTAAGGTAGGGCTTTTATACGCATCAGATTATTATTATACTTATGGATTAGGTATAAATGATGCTTGTTATAATAATTCTAGTTCTTGTACAACAGGTAACCCATTAGCATCTCCAAACAGTAGTTGGATGTTTGGAGATAGATATTTTTGGACTATTGATGTTAATTCTTCAAATTCTGTATTTTACATAACTCCTTATGGGCAATTATATATATCTGGAACTATGTCTAGAGAACAGGTGCTTCCAGTTGCATATTTAAATGCTGATATAATACACTCTGATGGTGATGGAACACAAGAGCGTCCTTATGTTATTAAGAGTGCTAGTAATGACAAAACAGAGACAAATTATGATGGTGGAAATTTGGTTAATTTAGTTTTATCAAAGAAAAATGAAGATGATGCCAGTTATAGTAGAGAAACTAAAAAAGAAGTTTTTGCTTTTAACCATGATATGACGAGTCAAGAATCGGCAACAAAATCATATCGCTTTATTGGTAATAATCCGAATAATTATGTAATGTATGACAATGAAGTATATCGTATTATCGGTGTATTTGAAGATGAGAATGGTGTAAAAAGAGCCAAAATTGTTAAAGACAAATATGATGAATATGATGGCTCGTATTTTAGAATTAGTATTCCTTGGCAAAGAGAGTATGACAGAAACTATAGCATTGCAGATATAAGTGAAATATATGAAAACGATTATGCGACTTCTTTTGTTAATAGAATTGTTAATCGTAGAATATCAGATGGCAATTTAGAATTAGCTGATAATGTTAATTGGTATCTAGGGGGCTTTAATTCAAGTACTGAGTCTGCAAATGATTTTTATAAAAGTGAGAGAGGAAACTCTGTATACCCTGGTAATAATAAAAATTGGAATGGTAAAGTAGGATTATTATATATATCAGATTACTTATATACATATGCGAATGGAGTTGATGATATATGTTTTAACCATAAAACTTGTTATGTTAATGGAAATAGAGGAGACTTAGATTCTAGTTGGCTTCATAATGGTTATGATGAGTGGGTATTAAATTCATCTTCTGAAAATAATAATATTGTTGCAGTAATGAATGGGTACTCAAACTTATATTCAGAAATTGGTATCTTTAATTCTTCTACTTCAACAAATAATAAGTATATTAGGCCAACTTTGTATTTAAAAAGTGATGTTGAATCTTTAGAGGGGGATGGTTCTAAAGAACATCCATATACACTAGCATCATACGATTCAAGAAATTATGTATCAACATTGACCCCACCAAGTGATGTAACTTCAAAATCTAATATTGAAACCATTACTTTCGTTAACAGTGAACCAAAGGCTCCAGATAACGCAATAAAATCGTGGGACGCTTCATATGCTAAAAACAATAGCATAGTAGGCTATATTTTAGATGAAGATAGTAACGGATTATATGAATTATATTTTGTCAAAAAAGGAAAAATATATACTAATTCTATACCATCGTCCATGTTTAGTTTTTCTGAGTTAACAAATATTTATGGCATAGAAAATTTCTCAACTAAAAACATATCTTTTGCGTATGATTTATTTCAAAACACTTTAAAACTTAAAACTCTAGACTTATCACATTTTGATACTGGAATATTAGAAAGTATGTCACAAATGTTTGATATGTGTGGAGTAACTTCAATTGATGTTAGTAGTTTTGATACAAGCTATGTAACAGATATGTATGGTACATTTATGCAAATGCCTAATATTCGCGAAATTGATATAAGTATGCTTAATACACCTAGATTAACTAGTATGCATGAAACATTTAGTTCGGCTGGCTATTGGAATAAAAATGTTTTAGAAACTGTAAAACTTGGAAAAATTAACACATCTAAAGTAAAAGACATGGATTATCTATTTGAAAATTGTACTAAACTAAAAAATGTTGATGTTGCAAATTTAGATTTTTCTGCAGGTCCTAATATCAATGGTATGTTTAGCTCTTGTTACGAACTTGAACATTTAGATGTTGATACTTTTGACATAACAGGTGCTATTACTGCGGATGGTTTATTTTCTTATAGTTATAAACTTAATACAAAAGTTAAAATCACTTCGCCAACAGTTACTTCCTATAGACAAATGTTTAATAAAACGTCTACGGAAGATGGTGCTCAAATAACTTTTGATTATTCAAGTTCTACATCATCTTTAGTTGACAATATGATTGCTACTAAATCAGCTGATTCTAATGTTATAAAAGGTAGTTTATTGAGTTAATATTTAACTTTTCTAATATCTTTTTAAAAGGATAATGTAAATTATCCTTTTTTTTGTAAACTAATGTGAATACTTTATTATTATTCGATATATTAAAGTGTAAAGGTAATGTTTTTATTAATTCCTTATGATATAATTATTTATAGTAAAGGAGTGTTTTTTATGAGCCCAGAATTTTTTCGTATGGTAACTATATTTTATGGAATTATTACATTTGTTACTGTAATTGTAATTGCACTTCTTACTTTAAATAAAATAAAGAAACAGTATAAGAATACTCTCATTGAACTTGAAAGAAGTAAAAACTTAATTATAAGTGGTTCTATTTTAGCCGAACTTAATAAAGTTGAGTCACTTATAAATAATAAAGATTTAGAAGAAAAGTATAATTATTGGAAGAGTTTATTTAAAACTATTAAAGACGTTGATGTATCAAATATAACTGATGAATTAATAAGTGCAGAAGAGTTACTTGATGGAAGAAATTATAGCCAGGTAAAAGATCTTTTAGGAAGAATTGAGTTTGATATCTATATTTCTAAAAGTCGTGCTCAAAGATTACTTGAAGATATTAAGGAGATTACGCTTTCAGAGCAAAAGAATAGGGAAATTGTTACTAAATTAA
Source organism: uncultured Bacilli bacterium (assembly GCA_910587065.1). Lineage (GTDB taxonomy): Bacteria > Bacillota_I > Bacilli_A > RF39 > UBA660 > CAG-582. Next base: position 3,341 of record CAJUMA010000004.1, read on the forward strand.
AAGCTGATTATCGTTCTCTTTTCTTACAATACAATAATAACAATAAAGATGATTATAGTTTAATTGAAAAACCTTTGGAATTACAATTTGAAAATATTGATAAATTATTTTCGACCTTTGAACTTGCTATGGAAGGCAATGTTTATTCGGAGGTAGGAAAAATAGTTAAAGCTTTAGATGATTCAATTGGTAACTTAAGAGTTGTTATTGAAGAGGCACCAAGTATAATACTAATGGGTAAAAATTTAATTCCTAATAGAATTAGTGAAATAAATAAGATTTATGAAAAGATGAAAAGCGAAGGATATAATTTAAATTATTTAAATATTGAATACAATATAAGTGAATCGGAAAAAAAAGTTGCTGATGTATTTGATAGATTAAATGTTTTAAATTTAGAAGATTCTATATTTGAACTTCGAACAATAATGGAGTATTTTGATTCTCTTTATAGTGATTTTGATAAAGAAAGAATTAGTAAAAAGATGTTTGATGAATACTTTAGAAGTGTCATAATGAAATGTAAGAAGTTAAAGAAGATTATTGGTAACTTATCAAATAAAATTGATGATATTAAATATAGTTATGATTTAACCGATGATGATGTTAAAATTATTGTTGAATTAAAAGATGAAGTTTTAGAATGTGAAAATGGTTATAACAGTATAGTTACTTTATTTAGAGAAAAAGAAACAGCTTATTCTAAGTTGAATAAAGAAATGGAACTAATTAATGCTAGGCTTTTAAAATGTGAAGATAAGCTTGATTATACTTTACGTAGTTTAGGATCTTTAAAAGAAGATGAAGTTCGTGCTAGAGAACAACTTGATGAAATAAAATCTATTGTTAAACAAGCTAAAACGCATATGAATTCCTATAAGCTACCAGTAATACCCAAAAATTATGAAGTTCAAATTGAAGAAGCTAATGAGGCTATTAGGAATATGATTATTGAACTTGAAAGACAGCCAATAAGTATAAAGACATTAAATACAAGAGTTGATACAGCAAGAGATTTAGTATTGAAAGTTTATAATACTTCATTGGAAATTGTTAAAACAGCTTCAATGGCGGAAAATGCAATTGTGTATGGAAATAGATACAGACCAGTTAATGCAAGTATCGATTCTGGTTTAACAAAAGCGGAAAGAGAATTCTTTAAAGGAAATTTTAAGAGTAGTTTAGAGTATGCTATTAATTCAATAAATGTTGTTGAACCTGGTATATATACTAGACTTTTAGAAGCTTATAAAAGTGAATTTTAGGAGGATATATGGTTTATTTAGATTATTCAGCGACAACTCCCGTACTTCCTGAAGTATTAGATAGTTATAATAAAGTAACAGAGGAGTATTTTGGAAATCCTAATAGTTTGCATAGTTTAGGTGTAAAAAGTAATGAACTTTTAGAAAGTGCCTATACCCAAATTGCTGAACTTTTAGGCATTAAGAAAAATGAATTCGTAATTACTAGTGGGGCAACAGAAGCTAATAATTTGGCATTACTTGGGGTTGCCAACACATACCGTAGGTATGGTAATAGAATTGTTGTTTCAAAAATGGAACATCCAAGTATTTATGGCATATGTAAACATTTAGAAAAAATGGGATTTGTGATAGATTATGTAGATGTAACTGAAGAAGGTGTTATTGACTTTGATGATTTAAAAAGAAAAGTAACAAAAGATACAATACTTGTGAGTATTTGTTCCGTTAATTCAGAAACAGGTGCAAGACAACCATTAAAAACAGTTAGACAAGTAATAAGAAAAAATAATGAGAATTGTATATTACATTCTGATATGACACAAGCAATTGGTAAAGTAAATGTAAGCGTTCAAGATGTCGATTTAGCAAGTATGAGTGGACACAAAATATATGGTCCAAAAGGAATTGGCCTTTTATATAAAAATAAGAATTTAGTTTTAACTCCACTTATGTATGGAGCACATGAAGGTGAACTTCATCCTGGCACACCTCCGCTTCCTTTAATTGTTTCATTTGCTAAAGCTTTGAGACTTGCAGTTAAAGATATTCAAAAAAAAGATGAAGCAGTAAGGAAGTATCATGAAAAAATTGTTGCTCATTTAAGTCAATACAAAGATGTTTTAATCAACACAAGTAAGTATTGTGTTCCACATATTTTAAACATAAGCTTAATGGGCATTAAACCAGAGACATTTATACATGCATTAGAAAGTGATGATATTTATGTTTCTAGTAATACAGCTTGTTCATCAGGCGAACCTAGTAAATCAGTTTATAATATGTATAAAGATGAAGACCGTAGTAAGACAACTATACGAATTAGCTTATCTTATTTAACTTTACCAAGTGAAGTTTCAGCTTTTTTAGATTCATTTGATAAAAATTACGCTAGATTAAGTAATTTAAAATAAAAATTATAGTAAAATATTAGTGTAATCATTATAGGTAAATAGGTATAAATTGACAAAAATAATTTTCTATGATATTATTTACCTAACTTAAATTGTTGATGTGGAGTAGTAGCTAAAACGTGAAGTTTAAGAGAGTTTGCAGATTTGGTGCGATGCAAATAATGGATGTTTAGTGAATGGACCACTGAGAGATTCTTTGAATTTAGTAGGAGAATACGGAACTCGACCGTTATCATGAGACATATATGATAGTATATGGATTAACTATTTAGGTGGCAAGACTTTTTCCTATATGGAGAAGTCTTTTTATTTTTAGAAATGAGGATATTTATGAAAACTATTTTAACAGGTTTAAGACCAACAGGGAACTTACATTTAGGACATTATTTTGGGGCTTGTGTTAATTATTTAAAATTACAGGACCAATATGATTTTTATTTAGAAATAGCTGATGTTCAAGGGTTAACCGATAATTTTGATAATCCGGAAAAGGTTAGAAAAAACGTTAGGGAGATTACAACTGATTTATTAGCAATTGGATTAGATCCGAATAAAGTGCATTTTTTTGTTCAATCGAGGATACCAGAGATTGCTGAATTAACTGTTTTTTATTCAAATTTAGTAACTGTTTCAAGACTACGTCGTAACCCAACTGTAAAAGCAGAAATTGCGCAAAAAAAGGAATTATTTGGTAATGATGGAGAATCTATATCGTATGGATTTTTAGGTTATCCAGTAAGCCAAGCAGCTGACATTACGTGTTTTAATGGCGAATTAGTTCCAGCAGGAGAAGATCAAATGCCATTAATTGAACAATGTCGTGAAATTGTTCGTAAATTTAATTCAATTTATGGAGATACTTTAAAAGAAACTTCAATATTACTATCCGATAATAAACGTATTAAAGGGTTAGATGGAAACGATAAAATGGGAAAAAGTTTAGGAAATGCCATATACTTAGTTGATACTGAAGAAGAAATAAGTAAAAAAGTTATGGGAGCCTTAACTGATACTAATAAAATAAGACGTGATGATAAAGCAAATCCGGAAAAGTGTATGGTTTATTATTATCATAAATTAGTTAATACAGAGGAAAATGTTAATAAAGTTTGTGGTGAATGCAAAAAAGGTGAACGTGGTTGTGTTCAATGTAAAAAAGAGTTAATCGAAGCTATGAATAAATTTTTAAGTGACTTTAGAACAAGAAGAAAAGTTTATGAAGAAAACCCTAGTTTAGTTGATGAAATATTAAATCAAGGTACGCAAATTGCTAAAAAAGTAGCTAAAGAACAAATAAAAAATGTTAAAAAGGCTATGATGTTAGACTATAATGATTAAGACGTTTATCTTTGTTGACACCTTATATAAATTTTTTATATGGGAAAATAACATTCATGTTATAATTAATGTAGAGAGGTGTTTGTTGTGAAAGGAAAAAATGCATTATTAATTGGAATAGGAGTTATAGTTCTTATAGTTCTTATTCTTATTGTGGGAACAATAAAAAACTATAACGAGATAGTAGCACGGGAAGAAACTGTTACGAAAAGTTTAGCTAATGTTGATACTTATTTACAAAGGAGAGCTGATTTAATACCAAATTTAGTTAATACGGTTAAGGGTTATATGAGCCATGAAGAAAACATTATCGCAGAAATTACTAAAGCAAGAGAGAATTTAGTTGGAGCTAAGACAATAGATGAAAAGAGTAATGCTAATAAAAAGCTTACTGATGCTATTAATAATTTATATGTAGTAGTTGAAAATTATCCTGATTTAAAGGCAAGTCAAAACTTTATTTCTTTACAAGATGAAATAGCTGGATCAGAAAATAGAATTGCAACTTCAAGAAAAGATTATAATGATTCAGTTAATTCGTATAATGCTTATATAAAAAGATTTCCTAATAATTTAGTAGCATCTATGTTTGGATTTACTGCAAAAAATTATTTTGAAGCAAGCGAGGGTTCAAATGATGTCCCACAAGTTTCTTTTGAATAAATATTTATTGACAATTCTAGTACTTGTAATTATATTTCCTTTGAATGTTTTTGCAAGAGTAACTCCTACTCGGGAGTTTTTTGTAAATGATTATGCCAATGTTTTATCATATGAAACATGCAAATATTTGCAAGAGTCTAGTGAAGAATTATATAAAATAGATGGTACTCAAGTTGTAGTTGTTACAGTTTTAAATTTGGCTGGAGAATCTATTGAAGACTATGCTAATGGTCTTTTTCGTGATTTTGGTATAGGGGAAGCTAAAAAAGATAATGGATTACTTATTTTATTTGCTTTAGAAGAAAGAAGTGTTCGAGTAGAAGTTGGATACGGATTAGAAGGCTTATTTAATGATGCTAAAGTTGGGCGTTATCTAGATAAATATGCCATTCCTTACTTTAAAGGTAATGATTTTGATACTGGAATAAAGAATCTTTATAATGCCTTTTATAATGAACTTTCCCTAAGTTTAGATAGGAAAGATAAGTTAGATGAGGCTCTTTTGAGTGCTTCAATGAGTAGTAGAATTCCAGAATTTTTATTTGTTGGTTTCTTAGGCATAATTATGGGTTATTTTTATGCTTTAGCTATAGAAAAAAAGAATAGTTTAAAAGGAATATCATTTGGTATACTTGTATCTATTTTAGTCCTTTCTAATTTTCTTTTTCCGCATCTTTTAAATATTTATATTAGGTGTTTTATTATTCCTTTTTTAGTCATGTTTTTACTTAAAATTATGGGATTTTTAAATTTTTCATATTCAGATACAGGAGATTATCAAAAAAATATACTTGATCGCAATAGAGTAGCCCGTGGTATATCTTCTGGAACTAGTTTCTTCAAAGGCGGAGGCGGATCATCTGGTGGAGGAGGAGCTAGTAGAAAGTTTTAATGTTTAGGAGCTTATATTATGAAAAAATATATTTCAATAGTATTCATTATTATTTTATTATCTTTATTTTTAACTCTTAATATTTCAGCTTTAAAAAAAGGAAATCATCCTGATTTAAAAACAACAACAACTAAGATAGAATCATCGAGTGATAGTATTTTAGATAAGATTTTAATTAAAGGAGTAGAAAAGGAGATTAGTGTTAAAAAATTAGTGAGTCATTTAGGATTTAATCTATTTTATGTTGATGTTTTCAATGTGTCTCGTTTATCAAATGGTTCTATTAATATTAGTCTTAAAGATAATGAAAAAAATTATATCTTGATTGAAAAATTACAAGAAAGTGAATATTATAAAGAATATGATGAACTTAATACAAAAGAGATTGTTGATCGTAATTATTTAGTTAATTATAAGTTTTTAAAAGGAAACATTTTAACTTATTTAAAGATTACTAAATCTATAGATATTAATTCGCAAAAATATGAAGAGATTAACGCATATTTAGATTATATGATAAGTAGTTTAGTTTTAACTAGTTGATTTACTAGTTTTTCTTTATTTTTTTTTATTTATGCTCTATAATTGAAGTGATATGAAGAGGTGATCATGATATGACAGATAAAGAATTAGCAGATTTAATATTCCCAAACATAGATAAGACGATAGAAGATTATGAGAAAATGTATCCTGAAAGAGAGTTAAGTGAAGGAGCTAAGGTTACAAGATTTGCACCTTCTCCAACCGGCTTTGTTCACATTGGTAATTTTTTAGCTGCTTTAACTGATTTTTTAATTGCTAAAAATTCTAATGGAATCTTTTATTTAAGAAATGAAGATACTGATACAAAAAGAGAAGTAGAAGAAGCTGTGGATAAAATTATGGAAGTTTTAGAATACTCTAGTATTATGCCACAGGAATATGAATATAAAGGAGAAGTAAAGGGTAATTATGGACCTTATGTTCAAAGTGAAAGAAAAGAAATTTATCATGCTTTTATAAAACATGCGATTGAAATAGGAAGAGCTTATCCTTGTTTTTGTACAGCTTCGGAGCTTGAAGAAATGCGTAAGAAACAAGAAGCAAAAAAAGCGATGCCAGGTTATTATGGAGCTTGGGCTAAATGCCGTGATTTAACTAATGAAGAAAGAGCAGAACGTGTTAAAAATGGTGAACCTTTTGTAATAAGATTTAAAAGTTTGGGAAATCCTAACCGGAAGATAAAATATAATGATTTAGTTATGGGATTAATTGAATTTCCTGAAAATAATAATGATATGGTTATAATGAAATCTAATGATTTATTACCTACTTATCATTTTGCACATTTAGTAGATGATCATTTAATGAGAACTACTCATGTTGTAAGAGGCCAAGAATGGCTTCCAAGTGTTCCTTTACATGTTGAATTATTTGATGCTTTTGGATTTAAGCAACCAGAGTATATCCATAATTCATTACTTTTAAAACAAGATGGTGATACAAGAAGAAAGATAAGCAAAAGAAAAGATCCCGAAGCTTTAATGAGTTATTATATTGAAAAAGGTTATCCAAGTATTTCGGTAATTGAATCATTAATGACTATTTTAAATAGTAATTATGAAGAATGGAGAGAGAATAATCCTGATGCTTCATTCTTAGAATTTCCCTTTAATCCAGCGAAAGTTGGTACAACAGGAGCTTTATATGATTTAGAAAAACTTGATAATATTTCTAAAAATATAATTTCTAAGATGACTAAAGAAGAAGTTTATGAGGGGTTATGTGAATATGCTAAGCAATATGATAAGGATTTTTATGATTTAATTACAGCTAATGTGGATTATACAAAGAGTATTTTAAATATTGAAAGAGAACAAGCTAAACCTCGTAAAGATTTTGCAAAATACAGTGATGTTAAAAAGTCTATTTGGTATATGTTTGATGAACTTTATAATCCAAGTGAATTTGAATGGATGAAAATAACGGATAAAGAAGAAATTAAAAACATTTTAAATACTTATATGGAAAAGTACTATAATGAAGATGATGATAAAGATACTTGGTTTGATAAAGTAAAAACGTTAACAGATGAATTAGGTTATGCAACTAATATGAAAGAATATAAGCAAAATCCTGATAATTATAAAGGAAGTGTTGCCGATATTTCAACAGTTATACGTGTAGGTGTAACTAGTTGTAGTCAAACTCCAGATCTTTACTATATTTTGAAATTATTAGGTAAGACACGAATAATGGAAAGAATTAATAAATTATAAAAAGTTTGGATTATCCAAACTTTTTTTAGTGCCATACAATATAAATCAGTCTTAAATACTCTGTTAATATAACTGCTTGAAGGACACAAAGGTGCTTATCACCCAACCACAAGCTAAAGTTATTCAGGGGGGAGAAGTAAAGAGGGTGGTATGATGACGAAAAATCAAATGTCAATATTGATATTTATTCTAGTTATTATTATTTTTATCCTAGTCATAAGATAAAAACAGGCATCTTACTCGTTTGAATAAGATGCCGAAACTATAAATGTGGTAGGCATTAGCTTGTAATGTAGTGCCTCTCACCTAATTAAATTATAACACATTAAATTAGATTTATTCAATTAATATGTTTATTTCTTCTTTTTTATGTAAATGAGTGCATAAATTAACTATATTTAAGCATTTTTAAAACTCAAATATTAGTACATATTAAAGAAATAATTATATTATGTTTATAAAACTAGATGGAGGTTATTTATGGATAATAAAAAAAGAAATATTGTACTTACGCTTATTGTTTTATTAGCAATTGGATTTGCAAGTGTATCATCAGTGCTAGTAATAAATGGACTACTTGCAATTGGAGAAAACAGTGAAGATTTTAAAATCATATTCACAAGTGCAACTATTGATGGAGCAGAAAGAAATGATGTAATCAGTGAAAGTAAAACAGAAATATCGTATGAAACAAAAGTGTTGTCACTAATAGATGAAGAATCAACTTTAGAATATGAAGCAACAAATACGAGTCGAAACTATGATGCAGATGTACAAATCGTATGTAATATAGTGGATGAAAGTGAAAATATTATAGAAGGTGAAAATGAATATGTTGATATGACTTATACACCAAAAAGTATGTCACTTTTAGCTGGAGAAACAAAACAAGGATCAATTACAGCTAGACTAAAAAAAGCAGTAACTGAGCCCATGGATATAAATATTAAATGTACACTAACTGGAACACCAAAAGAAAGAGATGAGTTAGGAACAACAACGACAACTACATCAATGACAAGTACAACTACAACAGTCCAAACAAAGGAATGCACTAGATCTGATCCGACCGTTTATATATTCAATCAATGGACATTAAAGGATAATGACTGTAGTGGAGATATAACAAAAAACGATTTAATTACAGTTGGAAAAGAATCATTTCATGTGTATAATATAGATGGAGACAATGTAAAAGCCATAGCTCAATATAATTTATATGTTGGAAATATTTGTATTACTAATGTTAATGTGTTCCATTAGAAAATCCAACAGGGTTACAATCTTCAGAAGCTATTGGCTATGGAGTTACATATCCTTGGATAGGAACATCAGCATATGATTCAATTAATAAAAAAAGTACTTACGAAACAAGTGAAATAAAGCCATATGTTGATCAATATGCAATTGAATTGGAAAAACTAAATGCTAGTGTTGATGCTGTGCGATTAATAACAGGTGATGAATTAAAAGGCCTAGGGTGTAAAGTACCTTATTGTACGGGAGCACCAGCGTATATATATTCAACTTCTTATTGGTCATCGCCATATTCTTCTTCTTCGGCTTGGAGAGTAGTAGCCGGTGGCAAAACTTTTGGTCAAAATCCTGTAGAAACTAAAAATGCATATGGTGTCCGCCCTGTTATAGAATTATCAAAATCTTTATTTGAACAATAAGTGTCTCTTATGAGACATTTTTTCTTTACATTATATTTTTTAGAAAAAGATTAAATAACCCTTATTTATGTTATACTTAAAGTAAGATAGAGGTGTTTATATGGTTTGTCCAAAATGTGGTAGTCAAATCCAGGATGGTTTAACGAACTGTCCTGTATGCAATGAAGTTTTAGTAGTTCAAAATGCAAACATACAATCTTTAGAAAGTGCAAATGAATTAAGTGAGTCTCCTACTGTTAAAAGTAAATACATTAGTAAGTATAAAAATACTATTATTGGTGTTGTTGGAGTAATAGTCTTTATTGTAATTGGATATTTGGTTTTCTTATCTCCCAAAAATAAAGAAGTTAATTTAGATAAAGATATTCCAACTATTAATAAAGAAGAAACAACTACTTCAAAAAAGAGGGGTACTACTACAACTTCTAAGAAAATAGAAGAAGTTGAAAACCAAGTAACTGAAAGTGGTGAAGTAGTTAAAATAAAATCTTATAGTTATACCGTTCCAATTGGTTTTCAATTTAAAGAAAAAGAAGAAGGAGAAGAATACGATTATTATCTATTAAGAACAAAAGCTAATGCCTTAATTGGTTTAACATTTATTGAAAGTGAAGAATCTCTTTTAGATGTTTATAATAAAGCGCTTTTGAGTTATGAAGAAAAGGGAATAAAAACGGATACAACATCTTCTGAACTAAAATATGAAGACTATAAATATTATCGTCTGTCAGTTTATGATCAAGAAGATAGGAAGAATGTTAAGTTACATACAAATTTAATAATTGAACTTGCAAGCGGTGAGTATGTTAATGTTTATCTTTATGAACCTGTTTCATATGGAGAGCAAAATTATTATGAAAGTTTATTTAAATTCCTTAAGAGTAGAAAGTGAATAAGATTAAAAGAATCATCCCATTATAAGGAAAAGGGATGATTTTTATATGAGTAAATATAAAGTAAATATAACAGGAATTGATACATCAAGTTTAAAAGTTTTATCTAAAAGTGAAATGGATGAACTTATGAAGAGGTATAAAGAAGGAGATAAGATTGCTAAAGAAAAAATTATTAATGGTAATTTAAAATTAGTTTTATCTATCATTAATAAGTATAACAATGGAAAGAATGACATGAATGATTTGTTTCAAATTGGATGTGTTGGTTTAATTAAAGCTGTTGATAATTTTGATGAATCCTATGGGGTCATGTTTTCAACTTATGCAGTACCACTTATTTTAGGAGAAGTAAAAAGATATATTAGAGATTCAACAAGTATCAGAGTAACAAGAAGTGTAAGAGATCGAGCTTATCAAATCATGAAATTTAGAGATGAATATATGACAATTCATGGTATTGAACCAAGTATTAATGAAATTCTTGAAAATTTAGAGATTACCGAATATGAGCTAGCAAATGCAATGGATTCTTTAAAAGAACCTGTAAGTATTTATGAACCTATTTATAATGATGGTGGAGATACAATATATTTGCTTGATCAGTTATCAGACAAAAAAGAATTTGATAAGTGTGATGATTTAATATCCTTAAGAAAGGCTCTAGCAAAATTAAGAAAGAGAGAAAAAGATATTTTAATTGATCGTTATATTGTTGGGAAAACACAAATGGAATTAGCTTCTGAAATGGGAGTTAGTCAAGCCCAAATATCTAGAATTGAAAAAAACGCTATTAATAATGTCAAAAAATTGATAAGATAGATTTGTACTTTTTTTTAGCCTATTTTAATAAAATGAAGTAGGTGAAGTTATGCGTATAAGTGATTTACAAACAAAAGATGTTATTAATCAAGGCGATGGCAGAAATATTGGAAGAATAATTGATATGGATATCTTAGATGATGGAACAGTTAATTATTTTGTTGTTGAGCCAAGAAAGATTATGAAGAAACTTAATATCTATAATAATGAAACAAACATAAATATAAAACAGATTGTTAAAATAGGGGAGGATGTAATACTTGTAGATTTGAGGTAAATAAGATATAATTTAGAGGGTGTTATGTATGAATAAAAAAATAGTTATAATATCTACAATAACGTTGGTAATAGATCAAATACTTAAGTCTATTATTGAGTTAAGTAATGCTCATGTGAATGTTTTATTTGATATAATTAGACTTAATTATTATGAAAATACAGGAGCTGCTTTTAGTATACTTCAAGGTAAAGTTCCATATCTTATCTTGATTTCTATTATAATGTTAGTTATTATTTATAGTATGACTTTTTCATATAAAGAAACAAAAATTACAAATATCTCGTTTGGTTTATTAATAGGTGGGGTATTTGGAAATTTAGTTGATCGAGTTTTTTATGGCTTTGTAAGAGACTTTATGGATATTAAACTATTTGGTTATAACTTTCCAGTATTTAATATAGCTGATGTTGCTATTGTTGTAGGAGTGGGTATACTTCTTTTAGTAACATTAAAGGGAGATAGTAAAAATGATAATAAAAGTGGTGGAAGAAACAAACTTAAGAATAGATAAATATTTAGCCGAAAATACGGAATATTCTAGAAGTTTAATTGCCAAAATGTTAGAAGATGAATTTATTTTAGTTAATGGTAGTAAATGCAAAGCTAATTATAATGTGCGATTAAATGATGAAATATTTATTAAAGAAGGATATTTAGAAGATACAAAGGTTGAATCAGAGGATATACCTATTAATATTGTTTATGAAGATAGTGATTTAATGATTATTAATAAAGAAAGTGGTATGGTTGTTCATCCTGGGTGTGGTAATAGTCATGGGACTCTTGTTAATGCTTTAATGCACTACACGAGTAACCTATCTAATGTAAATGGTGAAGTAAGACCTGGGATTGTACATAGGATTGATAAAGACACATCAGGTTTAATGATCGTTGCTAAAAATAATAAAACTCATGAATTGCTTGCCGATATGTTAAGCAAGCACGAAATAAAGCGAGACTATATTGCCCTTATAAAAGGTGAATTTATGCACGATACTGCAACAATAGATGCACCTATTGGAAGAGATAAAATGGACCGTAAAAAAATGGCAGTAACTGCTGATAATTCTAAAAATGCAATAACTCATTTAAAGGTTGTTGAAAGATATAAAGGCTATACTTTAGTTAGATTAACTTTGGAAACTGGTAGAACTCATCAAATTAGAGTTCATATGAATTATATTGGTTATCCTATTTTTAATGATCCAGTATATGGTCACAGCACAAATGAATTTGGACAATTTCTTCATTCAGCAAGTATAGATTTTAAGCATCCAATTACGAATGAAGGAATGCATTTTGAATGCGAATTGCCAGATTATTTTAAGAATTTTATAGATACTCTAGAAAAGAAATGAAAAATGTGCAATAATACTTGATGAGAAAGGGAAGTGTGTATGTCTACTCTAAGAATGTCTAGCATGGATGAAGTAACTATGCGTCTTGTTCATTATTTTGTAACTAAAGAAGATTATCAGCCAATAGTTGTCAATGGACTTGAAAATGAGATTTGGTTAGAAAACAGTGATAAACATTATGAAGTAATACGAATCAATAGCAATTATATACATAATAATGAGCAATTAGATTTTGATCTTTTTAAGGCTAAGTCTGTAATAAAACAAATAAAGAAAAAGATGTTATCTTTTAAATGTAATACTTTAAATATTTTTTTAAATATTGGAGAAAATGTTAGTTCACTTGAATCAAAATATAAGAATATGGATATTGTAAGTTTAGATTTAGATTGTTCTTTAGAAGAAAATGATAAATTTACTACTTTATTTCCTCAAATTAAAGAAGATAAAATTGATTCAATTGATGATATGGATTTTTTTATTAATGTTACACAAGATATTAACGAAACAACGAATAAGAAAAACAAAGCATATGAAAAGGTGTTTAAGAAAAAGACAATTGTTGTTACATATGTGCTGATAGTTTTAAATATTTTATTATATTTGCTTGAGGTATCAGGTCTTATTAATCCTCTTACCTTTGCAACGAGTGGGAGTGCTATTAGAAATAGGCATTTTTGGGTTTTGCTAACTTCAGCATTTATGCATGCAGACATACTTCATTTAGCTTGTAATATGTATTCTCTTTATATAATTGGTACCCAAGTTGAAACAGTTTTAGGAAAAGTTAAATATTTAATAGTTTATTTTGTTAGTGCTATTGTTTGTGCACTTTTAAGTGGCTTATTAACAGGTGGTGCTTCTATCGGAGCAAGTGGAGCAATATTTGGTTTACTTGGTGCACTTTTGTATTTTGGATATCATTACCGCTTATATCTCGGTAATGTAATTACTTCGCAAATATTACCTGTAATTCTTTTAAACTTGTTCATTGGTTTTGCACTCCCTGGTATTGATAATTTTGGACATATAGGCGGTCTTGTTGGCGGTGTATTATCAGCTATGATTGTTGGTGTGAAAGAAGAAAACGATAAAAGCGATAGAATAAATGGAACGATAGTATTAGTCATTATAATTGCTTTTCTAATTTACATGATAATGCGATAGTTTAAACTATCGTATTTCTTTATTAATTGTTAGAAAGAGATGGTGAGTCATGGAAAGTTATCAGTTTAATAACTTTTCTACTGCTGGTATTAGTGAATACTTATATGGATCTTATATCAAAGGAATAAACACTAGAGATTTAGAAGCAACGAAAGAGAATTTTATGAAGCTTTCTAAAAAACTAAATATTCCTTTTATTGATTTATTGTTAAAAAAAAATTGGTATCTGTATAATGGTGAATATTATTATTTTAAAAAAATGTCCATCGCGATGCGTATTTTAAATGAATTATTGGGTGAATATTTATCTAAATATATGAATTTACCAACTGTTGAGTACACATTAGCTTTGGATTATGATAAAGTTGTTGGTTTATTGAGCAAGAACTTTAGAAGAAGAGAAAAAAGGTATTTGAAAGCAGACGAAGTTAATCGCAAAACTTTAAAGCCTTTTAGTGTAGCATTAAATAAGCATGAAATAGATGACTTTAGAAAAACTTTAGATCGGTTGATTATGAAAGATTTTTATTCTTGCTTGATGGATCGTGGAAGAAATACTCTTATTAGTGTGTCCAAATTAAAAGGAGTTAGTTTAGAAGAATCTTTTGATTATGAATTATCATTTGTTGATGAAAGAGAAAAATTAGAATCAAATATATCTTTATTTAGCAATGCCAAATATGATACATATTATAGTCCGCTGTTTCGTAGTAAAAAACTGAACGCATTTTATGAAGAAATAACTTATGATACTTTGAGAGAGATGCTAGAATATGATGATTATTTGAATGGGGTTTTTGAATATATAATGAATTTTAATATGAAAAAAGCTCTTTTGGATGTGGAAGATGCACACAATCTAAAAATAGATAGGGAAATGAAGGATTATTATACTAACTTTGATAGGGCAAGAAAACAGGAGTTAAGAAGTGCTTTAAATAAATAAAAAAGTGTTTGTAAACACTTTTTATAATTTTCGATAAATTCCAATAGCTTTACCAAGTATAATACAATTACTTAAGATAATGGGAGATAACTTATCATTTTCTGGTTGTAGTCTAATATAATCTTTTTCTTTATAAAATGTTTTTAAAGTTACTTCATTTTCTTCTGTCATTGCAGCAACTATGTCTCCATTTTTGGCAACACTTTGTTTTTGAATTATTACAATATCGCCATCATAAATTCCTACATTAATCATTGAATCTCCAGAACATTTAAGTGTAAATATTGATTCCCTTGCTGGAATCAAACTTGCTGGCAATGTGAAAAATTCATCTGGATTTTCAATAGCTTCAATTGGATTACCACAAGAAATTTTACCAAGTAGGGGAACTGTTACAACATCTTCTTTTTCTTCTTTTAAAGCAAATTCGTTGTCAACTAGTAATTCAATAGTTCTGAATTTAGAATTTTGTTTTCTTATAAACCCCTTTGCTTCTAGTTCCTTTAAGTGAGTATGTGCTGTTGCTGGACTTGAAAGACCCATGCCTGCACATATTTCTCTAACTGATGGTGGAAACCCATGTGCTACCATATACTTCTTTATAAATGTTAAAGTCTCATTTTGCTTTTTAGTTAAATCTTTACTCATTTGATTCCTCCTAAAATAATGATACCAAACAAGTGTACAAATGTCAAACAAATGTTTAATTCAATATATATGCGAACAAATGTACATGTTAGTGTTGACCTGACACAACTTAAATGATAAATTTAGATTGTAGAAGGGAGATGGTAATATGATTAAATTAATCGATAAGTATAAAGGGGTGATTTTATTTATATTAGTTTTTGCTTTAATGCTTAATATGTATACAGCACGTATTAAAGAATTAAACGAACAAGAAAAAACTAATATAGCTTATTATGAAGATTGATCAAATTATTACTTAGAAAATCTTTACTGGATTACAAGGTAAAGATTTTTTTGTATAAAGTTTTAAATTTATTAATTATTTATTTTAAAGGGATAATAATGTTGCTTAATCATAGATAATTGTTATAATCGAATTATGATAGTATGCATAAAGGAGAAATAGTATGGAAAATAAAAAAAGAAATATATTAATAGTGATTGTTGTCTTCTTAGCAATTGGTTTTGCTGCTGTTTCAACAACACTTGTAATCAATGGTATTGTTGGATTAGGATTTAATAAAGATGATTTTGTCGTTATTTTTACAAATGCTATTCTTGATGGAAAAGAAGAAAAGCGTTTTATAAGTGATGATAAGAAAACCATTAATTATGATACCAACACATTAACATTGCTTAATGATAAATCGAGTTTAGAATACGAGGTTACTAATACTAGTAAAAATTATGATGCAAAAGTGGTTATTGAATGCAATATAGAAGACGATGAAAATATAAATGTTAATGATTATGTTGATATGACTTTTACTCCAGAAGAGATGATTGTAAAATCAGGAATGAAAAAGAGTGGTTTAATTGATGTTACGATGAAAAAAGTGGTAGTTGAAGATATACAAATTGGATTAAAATGTACTTTAGTTGCTACTCCAATTGAAAAAGATACTCTTGCTGATGAACCAACGGTAGTTAACCGTGGAACATTAATGGTGGCTCCAAAAAACTTTTATGGCTATGGTAGTTCTGGTAATAAGGAGGAAGACAAATTTTGGGCTGTGCGACGCTCCATTGCTAAGGTAGTATTTGAAAATACAATGAATCCTCATGAAGTTTTCTTAAATCCGGAGTATTCTTATAATCCAGCTACCCAAGAATATACTTCTGATACAGAAGATGACTATATTTTTGATGTTTCAGAAGCTCAAGATGGTTCAGTTATGGCTTATTTAGTTAGAAATGATCCAACTGATTATCATTTTTCTGATTTTACTGTGTATATTCAAAGTAGTGGTGGAGTTATTGCTAATACGGACAGTAGTTATTTATTCTATATGTTTAGTAATCTGTCTTCCATTGAAGGCTTAGAACATTTAGATACAAGTAACGTAACAAATATGAGTCATATGTTTGATCAGGATCAACCAAATTATGTAACAGGAGCATTAGTAGAATTAAATGTAAGTAGTTTTGATACAAGTAATGTAATAGATATGTCTTATATGTTTAGTGGCTGTATTAATTTAACTACATTAGACTTAAGTAATTTTGATACGAGTAACGTAACAAATATGTCTTATATGTTTAGATATTGTAGTAGTTTAACAACCTTAGATTTAAGTAACTTTGATACGAACAATGTAACGGAAAAGTATTATATGTTTGGTAATATGTTAGATTCTGCTTTAGTTAGAGTAAAAGATAAAACAACTCAAGATTGGATACTTGCTTTACAAAATTATTATTATCTACCAAGTGCGTGGTCAACTGATAATGTAATAATAAAATCCTAGGTTAAGTTAAATTAGATAATAATTGCATCTTAGAAAGTTGGAAAAAATATGTATAGATATTTACAAAGTTTTGTTAAGGACAACTGGAAATACTTACTATGCATATTTTTCCTTTTTTTTGTAACTTTTTTTCGTATTGCTTTAATAAGTTACTTACCCTTTGGCGTAAGAATAACTCGTCCGTATGATCAAGTTTTAATGGCAAATATGGCTAAGAATATTATAAATACTGGTTGGCTTGGTATTTATGATGATAAAATTCTTACTAAAGGAATAATATATCCATTTTTTTTAGTTGGTTCACATATCAGTAGACTTCCATACTATATATTTTTTACATTATTTTATATTATTTCAGTTCTTGTCTTTTTAAAAAGCATTTATCATTTATTAGGCAATAAAAGAACAATTATATTATATTTGATATTTTTATTTAATCCAGTTTCTTTTTCTAAAACCACCTTTTTAGAAATATACAGGAATAGTTTAGGTATGTGTACAGTTTTACTTTTTATAGCTGCTTTCATATTTTTATATAGAAATTATCAAAAAAGATTGTCTCATTTATTTTCTTCTATGTTTTTAGGTTTTGTTATTATGCTTATTTTATATACTCGTGAAGATGGAATATGGATTTATCCAACATTAATTCTATTTTTAATTGTATTTTTTTTAAAATGTCGAAGATTGTATGTAATAAGGTTTTTTATAACAATATTCTTAATCTTTATTCCGACATTGACATTTGGAAGTGTAATAAAAATGATTAATTATGATCATTATGGTATTTACTATATTAATGAATTAAAAGAAGGTTATTATCCTAAATTCTTTTTAGATTTACTTCAAATAGACGGAGTAAAGCGAAAATACCATCAAGTTTTAACGAAAGAAAGTTTAGAAAAAGCATTTGAAGTAAGTCCAACATTGGGAGAATTAAAGGAAGATTTTGAAAAAGAGTTTTTTCGATATGAAGATAATTTTCTGACTGACTATTCCATGTGGTCAGTTAGAAAATTTATTTATAATAAAAACCATTTTACATCAGGAAAAGATGCATCTAAATATTTTGAAACAGTCTATAAAGAACTAGAGAATGGTTTTAAAAGTGGATATTTAAAGCGAGATAAACGTGTTTTATCTATATTTTTTAATAGATTTAATAAAGGAGATTTTCTTAGGGTATTAAAGCAAACTTTAGAATCAATTAAATTCTCTGTGCAATATGATGGATACAGTTTTTATCACATTAATATGTATGATGAAGAATTAGGTAAGTTATTCAATAGTAAAATAGAGAAAGATGTTGCTTCAGATGATTATAATGCATTCTTTAATATATTTAGGAGTATTCATAAAATATATAAAGTTATTTTTCCTGTAGTGTTTATAATTTCTCTGATTAAGTATATTTGTTTATTATTTAATTTGGTTGTTAGAAAACGAAAAAGTGAAGTTCTATTTATATCAAGTTTAGTTGTATTATCTTATCTTTCTTTAATTTTTGGTATATCTTATACTAAAGTTGCAACTTTTGATGCAATAAGTTCTTATTATTTTGTACCAGTTTATTCTTTACAAGTTATGTTTGTAGGAGTTTTATTATTTTCTAATAGAAGAAAGGTGTAGCATCCTTTTTTTCTATACTTTTTATATTTAACGTGTTATAATCAGTTTGTTTTAAGGAAGTGAAGTTATGAATTTACCAGATATGAAACAAGCTAAATCGAGAAATAAAGAGAGTGTGGAATTTATCTATACAAATCCAATTACAACTAATAAGTTTAGTGGTAAAAAATATTTTATTAAAACTTATGGTTGTCAGATGAATGTTCATGATTCAGAAGAGATAAGTGGACTTTTAGAAAATTTAGGATTTGAAGAGGTAACTACAGAATTAGAGGCTGATATTATTATTTTAAATACTTGTGCAATCCGTGAAAATGCCCATGACAAGGTATTTGGTTTTCTAGGAAGATGTAAACATTTAAAAGGAGAGAAACCAGATTTAAAAATTATTTTATGTGGATGCATGGCTCAAGAAAAAAGTGTAGTTGATGAAATACTAGCAAAGCATAAATATATTGATTTAGTATTTGGTACTCATAACATTCATGAACTGCCTTCCCTTTTAATGAATTTAAGTAATGGCTTAAACATTGAAGTAAAAAGTAATGAAGGAAATGTTTTTGAAATAGGAGAGTCTTTTAAAAGGGATTCAAAATATTCTGCTTGGGTAAATATTATGTATGGTTGTGATAAATTCTGTACTTATTGTATTGTACCTTATACTCGTGGAAAAGAAAGAAGTCGAAAAAGCAAGGATATTTTAAGAGAAGTAAATTGTTTAAAAGAAAAGGGATATAAAGAGGTAACTTTACTTGGACAAAATGTTAATGCTTATGGAACTGATTTAGATGATGATTTGAACTTTGCTGGTCTTTTAGAAAGTGTTGCTAAAACAGGAATGATGCGAATCCGTTTTGTTACTTCACATCCTTGGAATTTTACAGATGAAATGATTGATGTGATAGCTAAGTATGATAATATTATGCCTTATATTCATTTACCATTGCAATCGGGATCTGATAGAATTTTAAAACTTATGGGTAGAAGATATACAAAAGAGGAGTATTTAACTCTTTATAAGAAAATAAAAGAACGTGTAAAGAATGCTGCGATTACTACAGATATAATTGTTGGTTTTCCTAATGAAACTGATGAGGATTTTTTAGATACTTTGAGTGTTGTTGAAGAATGTAAATATGACGGAGCTTATACATTTATTTATTCTCCGAGAGAAGGAACTCCAGCTTCTTTAATGGAAGATTCAACTCCTAAAGAAGTTAAAGAGGAAAGACTTCAAAAACTAAATGAAATTGTTAATAAATATTCAAATATGAACAATCAAAAATATTTAAATAAAACTGTAAAAGTATTACTAGTGGGAACTAGCGAAAAAGATGATAATAAATTGTATGGATATACAGAAACAATGAAATTAGTTAACGTAATTTGTGATAAGAGTCTAGTAGGCGAGATTGTCGATGTACTTATTACTGATGCAAAAAGTTTTAGTTTAGATGGTATAGTTGAATAATATTTTTTTGGGGGTTAGAAATATGAAAATGACTAAAGAATTCTTTCGTTTAATTTTTAATATGGTGATAAGAAGGGTAACGTTTGGTGGATCATTAAAGATATTCTGTGATAATATGGGAGTTGCTTATATAAAATTAGCTCAAATTTTAGCAACACAAAATTATAAGGGTATTTTAAAAGAAAAAGATCGAGAGGATTTACTTGCAATATGTGATAATGTAAAACCAGTTCCTTTTACGGAAATCAAAGATATTTTAGAAGAAGAGTTTGGTGATAAACTTTACAACATATTTGAGAATATTGATGAAAAACCTTTGGGATCAGCATCTGTTTCGCAAGTTTATCACGCTGTTTTAAAAGATACTAAAGAAGAAGTTGCTGTTAAAGTAAAGAGAAAAGATGTTGTTAAGTCTATTGAAAAGGATATTAAAACAATAAGATTATTTTATAATGTATTTGGTAGATTTTTAAAATTTACTAATAAATGTGGGGGAAATTACGCTCTTGATTTATATCTAAAATGGATTCTGGAAGAAACAGATTTTATTAATGAGAAAAATAATATGATACTCTATCGAAGATTTGCTGATTCTACTAATGGTATTGTTCCAAATGCAAGTGATGTAGTAGTTCCAAAAGTGTATGATGAATTTTGCACAAATAATGTTATTGTAATGGAATATATTAAAACAAAAACAATTAAAAATCTTGATAGTAAAGATCCTTTAGTTCAAGAAAAAATATCACAAGCTATTTCAAGTTATTTAAAATCTAATTTTTATGCAGTGATTCATGATAAAGACGTTGTTTTTCATGGTGACCCTCATGGTGGCAATATTTATGTAGATGATAATAATAATGTCAGTTTTCTTGATATGGGACTTGTTTTTGCTTTAAATAAAGAAGATAGAGCCTTACTTAGAGAATTTGCCTTTGATGCTTTTTCAAGAGATTATGAACGTCTTTATAATACATTAATTGTTTATGGAAATATGTCTAAAAGAAAAGCGAAAAAGTTTAAAAATGATATAAAAAGCTTTTGTGAAACGATTAGTGCTAAAGATATTTCGTTTTACTTTACCGACATGATTCAAATATGTTTAAAATATGAACTTTTGCCGCCAAACTTTTTGTTTTGTATGTCCAAAGCTTTTCTTTGCTTAAATGGCATAGCAGATAGTTTTAATGTCGTTAATACAGCAAAAGAGATAGTTTTAGAGCAATTAGTTGAATATAAACTTAAAAATTCAGTTACTAATGTATCGCATTTTGCTGTTAAGAGTTTTAAAGTGTTTCCACAATTTTTAAATATGGCATTAAAAAATGGTTTTACATTTAGTGTTTCTCATAGTACAAATGAATTGATTGATTTATATGGCGAGTTTAAAAAAATTGTTTCAGATTATGAAGAAATAATAAAGTTGATAGAAAATAATAGTGGTCAATCATTTGATGAACATAAGAAAAGAGAATTATAGTTTTGATTCTTAAACAAGATAATTTCTTTCTTTTTTTTTCGTTTTTTGATATAATGTGTATAAGAATTGAGAGGGATTATTATGAATAATCAAGAAAGTCAAAATAAGGCTCAAGAAATAGTGAATACGCAAAATGTAAGTCAGGAAAATTATGTAGATCCAAGAACAATTCAAGCAGAAGTAATTGGGGAATTGCGTAAGGATAAAATTGGTCGACCTATTTTGGTTATTCAAATGTTTGTTATTTTTGGAATAGTTTTAGTTGGTTTACCGATTGTTACTAATTTATTAAATAATCAATCAAGTTTTCTTTATAAAATATTCAAAGGAAATGCTCCTGTTGTTCCAGAGACACCAATAGATAATCCTAAAAGTGAATTTTTAAATGGTGGAGAGGAACAGCAATTATCTAATTCAACTAATATGAAATTTGAAAACATTGTTATGCGTAATTTTTCTTTAAACGGAAATTATATTAACTGTGAAATGTACTCCTATAATGGAGTTTTAAATCTTGATAAAGAAAATTATTTTTTAGAGGTTTATTCGGCGGGATCAAAAAATAAAATAGCAGCTGTTAAGTTAATTGGCTCATTTGATAATCAAGTTCAGAAAGTCTCTTTAACAGCGTATCAGTTATCTTTTAATGGAAGTTATTCGTATGTTGGTAAAATAGTTGAAATGAAAGAAAGTGATTATCCAAGTTACACTATTCCAAGTGATGAATCTGGTTTAGGTTCAATGGTATGTAAAATGGATGGAAGAGAACTTGAGTATACTTTTAAAAATAATTATTTGATTAGTATAAGGGATAATGTAAAAGTTGAATTAGAAAATCAAAAGGATGATCAAACATATTTAAATTTAAAAAAGTCTTATGAAGATAAGGCCACTAATTTAGGTACAAATGGTTTAGTTGAAGAGGTTGCAGATGGTTTTGTTTTTACATCTATTCTTGACTTGGAGAAGTATAAAGTACCTTCAAATGTTCTTGATTATGAATACTTTGAACTTGATACAGAAGCTAAAATTATTAATTATAATTTAATGGGTAAGGGATATGATTGTAAATGACGTACAATTTCTGTATAAATGATTTTGAAGGACCACTTGATCTTCTGCTACATCTTATAAGAAGTAGCAAAATGGATATATACGATATAAATATTGAAAGTATAACAAAACAGTATTTAGATTTACTTAATTGTGCAGAGTATTTAAGTGTTGATGATGCTTCTGAATATTTGGTTATGGCTGCCGAATTGGTTCATTTAAAAAGTAAAATATTATTAAATAAAAATGATGATGAAGAAACTACTGATGAAGGTTATGAACTAAATTCAGAAGAAGATTTAAGAAACAAACTCTTAGAATATGAAAAAGTTAAAGAATTAACTGGTGCTTTTCATGATCTGGAAGATAAAAGAAGCAATTTTTTTACAAAACTACCTAGTGATTTAAGTGATTTTAAAAAAGAAGATACTTCTTTAGATCCAGAAATTGATTTAGATGATTTAATAAATGCTTTTGAACTTTTTTTAGAGAGACAAAAATTAAATAAACCACTTAATACAAAAATAACTAAAAAGGAATTAAGTGTCACTGATAGAACTAGACAAATAAGACATATATTAAAAGATAAAGGGCGTGTTGAATTTACTAGTTTATTTGAAGAATTAACTAAACCTTATGTAATTGTTACGTTTTTATCTGTTTTAGAAATGTCAAAAAATAATGAATTAACAATTACCCAAGATAAAACGTTTGGTAGTATTACTTTAGAAATGAAGGGAAGCAAATGAAAAATTTAGGTGTACTTGAAGGAATTTTATTTGTTGTAGGCGATGAGGGATGTGACTTAAAAAGTTTATCTGAGATTATGGGAATAGATACTGATGAAGTTAAAGAGTTGCTTTCTATACTTAAAAAAAATTATGAAGCAGAGGATAGAGGACTTCGAATCTCATACTTGGGAGATGCTTTTAAGTTAACGACGAAAATGGAACATAAAGAATATTATGAGAAATTAGTAGTTAATCCTGGAACTAATAAACTAAGTCAAGCGGCTTTAGAGACCTTAGCAATTATAGCTTATAATCAACCAATTACTACTTCTGAAGTAAGTGATGTTAGAGGAGTACAAAGTGGTCAGTTAATTAGAAAATTGGTAGCTAAAGGACTTTTAAAAGAGGTTGGGAAGTCGGATATGGCTGGTCGACCTAACTTATATGCAACCACTAGTGAATTTTTAGACTATTTTGGTTTAGCAACTCTAGAAGATTTACCAACAGTTGATGTTAATAACAATAGTGAGGATGCAAGTGAAACTGATCTTTTCACTTCAATATATAAAGATGAAGAAAGTAGTTGATAGATTTAGAGAGGTAGCAACACTTTTTGAAGAATCTTCTTTAAATGAAGATACTAGTGTGAGTTATAGAAGATATAAAGATGTTACTTTTAGTGATAATATTAAGTTTTATAGTTTTGACAATGTTGAATTTATTAATTGTACATTTGAAAGCAATTTAATAAATGTAGTTTTTCATAATGTAAAATTTGAAAGATGTGAAATGTCAAATATTACACTGGAAAAGTGTGGCATTCAAAAATGCTTATTTGATTCGTGTCATATGGTTGGAATTAATTTTATAGATTCTAATATAAAGAATACGGATTTTTTGAATTCTAATATGATGATGAATAATATGGATAAGACTAATTTAACAAAAGATGTATTTGTAAATGTTAAATTTACAAGTGCAACTATAACGGAAGTTTTATTTGATGATGATACTTTTACTGATGTGGACTTTAGTTCTACAGAGTTTTATGGGACTTCTCTTGCTGGAGTTGATTTTACGAATTCAAATATTACAGAAATTATGGTAGCTCCCGATATGGTTAGGGGAGTGATTGTAAATAATGTTCAAGCTATTGATTTTATTAATTTACTTGGTATAATAATAAAATAATTAAACAAAATCTAATTTTATGTGTTATAATTAGATTGTTCTTGCCCGTGTGGTGAAATTGGTAGACGCGTTGGACTCAAAATCCAATGATAGCAATATCGTGCCGGTTCAAGTCCGGCCACGGGCACCAGATTGATAGGAAACTCGAACTTTCGAGTAACAATAGAAAACGACTTGTCAAAAAGTCGTTTTTATGTTATTATGAATATGTCGAGGAAACTTGCATAAAATAAAAAAGGGAATACTTAACATCGCAAAGTTGAGTATTCACCAAAATGGTTTGCACTTAATCTTGTTAGATTGAGTGCGTTTTCTTTTTATAATTCATTACCATTTAAATAATAGAAGAATAAGTAGAATGATGATAACGATTAAAGCAAAGATTAAAAAATCTTTCTTAGTCATTTTCATTACCTCCTTTCGGAGGTAAGCACTCAACTGTTAAAGTATTCCTGAATAAATTATACTAAAATATTTATTACAGTACAACCAATTAATGGCAGTTCACGAGCATATGGAGCAGGAAACAAAGGAGGAAAAAGTGAAATAATGAAACCTGCATTTCATAAAAATGCAACTATTAATGGAAGTTCTATTCAAACTTTGTTTGAAGGAGTTGACCAAGCAGGAGCATCAAATACAACTGGAAGAATTGATATTTTAGACGTTGTAAATGATATTGCAGTTATTAGAGTTACAATGGAAGATTATTTTGGAGATAATTTTGTAGATAATTTTGTAGATTTTCACATGTTAAGAAAAGAAGAAGATTGCTGGAAGATAGTTGCAAAAATCTTTACAGGATTTTAATATAGGAGGTATTCAATATGAGAAAAAATACTAAAACTTCTGAGGCAATATTTCCAATGCCTGTGTTAATGATAGCAACATATAACGAGGATGGAAGTATTGATGTAATGAATGCAGCATGGGGAACAATGTTAAGCAGAAATCAAGTAATATCAAAGGGAAGTCAAAGCACTAACTACAAGAAATCAAAATTTAACGAAAGAGAATAATAACCTTAAAAACTATCTAAAAGCCATTTTAGAGGCTATAAAACACTTTTTTAGAGAGTTACTACAAATTGGCAATGAACCTACTAAAAAAGCCACTACAATTGAAATAAAAGATTATTATGATAACAATGATTTTGATATGAACGATGTTGTCGAAATTTCAAGAGGAACTACAAAAGAAGATGAATTATTTGATTATGTAAAAGCACCCGATTATTTAAAGAGTGATGATACTTATTATGAGGAAAAAGAAAAGATGATTTTCAGTTATAATCATCTTATTTTACTTTAAAAAATCACTAATATCTCTATCAAATAACACTACAACTAATCTTCATAAGAAAAACATTTTAGAAATCATTTCAAATTATGTTCCGCAAAAGAAACTATTAGATATTGATAGTAAAGCTATTACTTATATGATTGAAAATATAGTTTCTAATATTGAAGAAACATATCAAGTATCTAGTATTAACCCATTTGTAATAGAGGGACTATAATTATATCTCTTTTTATCTACTATTAAAACACCTTAAAAAGTGATATAATTAAATTATCAAAGTGATGCAGAAATAGCAAGTTTGTAGGAGAGAAAGAATATGAATGTGTTAGTTGATTTTGTAGCTTTAATAATAATATATTTTTGGAAGTTTTATAAGAAATGGAAAGAAAAAGGTAGAGATGTATTGTTTATAAATACTATAATGTATATATACTTATCTTTTGTATTGTATTTTACTTTAATGCCGATACTAACCAGGATACCATTTTTGTTTTTTAATCAGTATCCTTATGAAATGAATTTAATACCATTTGTAGATGTTTTAAATGGTAGAGGCGATTTTATAAGACAGGTAGCATTAAATGTTATAATGTTGACTCCATTTGGATTTTTAATGCCATTAACGAATAAAAAAAATACAAAATTCTTAAAAGTTATTTTTTATACTTTTCTTGTTAGTCTAGTCATAGAGGTATTACAGCCATTTAGTGGTAGGTTATTTGATGTAACAGACATAATAACAAATGTAACTGGTGGAATTGTTGGATATATTATGTATTTGATATTCAAACCATTAACAACTAAAATATTAAATTATATAGGACATAGATAATTACAAATTACAATTTAACGAGGGGGTGCAAAATGAATGTTGGAGAAAGAATAAAAAAGAAGAAACATCAAAAAAACAATAGTTTTCATCAAGACATAATTAGAAATTACAATTTAGGAGTGAGATTATGGAATGGATATTTGCTGATATAATAAATAGTACCAAAGTAACTAAAGTAGTAAAGTATATTGCAATAACTTTGCTAGTGGGATTTTTAGAATTTTTATTTATTAGCATTGCTATAAATGGTGTTTCAAAATTTGCTATGCCTGTTGGGATTAGCCTAGCAATAATTTTCTTTATAGTTTATATTTATTTAATCATTAAAATTAAAAAATATAATTACATTAACAAAGATAGTGATGATTAAATTACAAGCATACTTTAAGATGTAAATAATTTAATATTTGCCAGTAGAAAGATATTTTAAAGAAAATGGTTTTAATACTTTAGTAATCAATAGTTTAACTACTAAAAATAATTATGATACTTTAAGAAAAAACGAAGACAGATACAAAAGATTGTATGAGATTAGCCAAGTTATTTTTTGTTAATGAGGTAGAATGTCATGATTTATCAAAGAAGGATTTATATGCAAATCTAAAAGCAATGACAAGACAATATTTTTATCTAACACAATTAAATGTTAGTTGTAAAAATAGATATAAGAGACTAATTAATATTTGTTTTCCAGAGTTTGAGGAAATATTCAAAGGCAGTAGAATTTATGAAGAAACAGTTTTAAATTTTATAAAAACTTTCCTCATGCTTATATTGTTAAAGAAAAAAGAATAGATGCTTTATATAACAACTTGTATAAAACCAATTCAAGACATGATTATTATTACAAAAGATTAGCAAATAAAATTAAAGAGATTTCTCTTAATTCTTATCCAGGAGTAGATAAAGATCATTCAGATGTTAAAAACTTATCAGATATGGCAAGCATTTTACAAGAAAACATTAAGGCAATAAATGAGTTAAAAGACAAGATGATTGAAACAGCAAAAGAATCACCTTACTTTGATATTATCAATTCGTTTTAATTCATAACTTAATTTACTCATATAAAAACTTCGTTTCTATTTTGTCCAAGAAATGGGGCATATAAAAGTAGTTAACTTTAATATCAACATTTTTATTTTTTATAAGAAAAAATTGTGTTATAATATGTAATTAAAAAGGGAGTAATTTTATGAGTGATGTAACAAAATTTAGTTTGCCAGAATCAAATAGTTGGTATTACAAAAATGGATATTTAACAATTGATTTAGAATTATTTGGAAAAAATCTTTGCGCAATTTTTAATGAATTTATTGGAGAGTATTATTATTTTCAAAAATTTACACCAACAATAAAAACAGATAATAATCGACCTATATGGCAACAAGGAGAGGAAAATAGAGTGTTGGTAATTATAAGCCCTAATTTATATGATGAAAGATCACCACAAAATTACAATAAAATTAGGGTGGCTCATATGGCATATCCAGGGCCTCAATATTTAAAATCTTACACTTTGCAATCAAAAGAGTATCATTCTATGTTTTCTAAAAGACCTTTAAAATTAGCTGAAACAGACTTTTTATTGTATTTTGGAAAGAGCGTATGTGAGCAAGTTAATTTGGGATATGTTGAAAATGGTCAATTTATACCAACTAGTGATTTTCGAACGAAAAAAGTATTGGAAATAGAATATACAAATTCACAATATTCTCTAGTTGAAGATTTCATAAAAGAGATTTTTAATTATAAAATTGTTAATAAAAAGCCGATTTTAGACCAAAACGATATGAATATAGTTTTAGAACAGCTTGGAATAAGCAGAGAATATAAATTGCATGAATTGGTAGGAGTTTTAAAATCTATGCAGGAAGAAGCTATCGAAAAGCTATTGAGAAGTAGTAAGGTTGGAAAAACCCTAAATTTGAAAAATGTAAAAAAAAATAAGTAAATTGTATTTTTATTATTTATAAAATGAGTTAGAAATATTTAATTAATCTTTTATTAATTCGTGCAAAAAAAACTTGTGTTTTGGCTATTAATAATTATTTAATAACAATAAGTAGTTAAAATTCACAACTTGAAGAATATAATAAAGAATGTATGATCAAATGTTTATTCTTAATTTTGTTAAGTGTTATTTTAAACGTTATTGCAGAATCTATTTCTTCTAATATAGTGAGAAAAAAACCAGTGCTAGCATTAAGATGTGAATAATTTACTAAGAGTTAACTTTATTGTTAACTCTTTTTTTGTTATAATTAGTATGAAGAGAAAATATTGCGCTTTTAGTGTGGTAACAGAAAAAGAAAATATTTTAAATCTATATGGTGTAGAAGTTTAAAGGAGTATTTGTGTTAAAGAGAATAGGTATAATAAGCATTTTATTAATATTAGTATTAATGGTAACTAGTTTTATAACTAGCTACATTGATAGTGGAAGAGTTACTACTAATCATGAACCTAAATTTACGATAAAAATGGTAAGTGAAGATGGTGGGAAAGTGACATATTATGGACTTTTTTATAAAGTTATTAGATATGTTGGTGTTTCACCTAATGAGCCGTATGAAAGTAATATTGGGGCAAAAATGGGTTCTTGGTTTATGAAATATGAATTAGAAGAAAAGAAAAATATTATTGTTGAGTATGAGGATAAAAAAATTTTAATAGATAAACAAGAAGACATTGATACAATTTATAATATTGTAATAAATTCGAGGTATGATTTAGAAACGTGTAATGGAATTAGTACACATATAATAACTATTGATAATGAAGTCTATAATTTAAAAGAAGGTTGTAGTGAAATTCAAAAGGATTTTAAACAAGCAGCAGTTTCTAAAGATGATTTAAATACACTTTTGAGTATAATAGAATCTTATTAATTATTAAGGTGACAATATGAGTATATATAATATTTTTATGGAAATATGTAAAAGAAAATAATCAAAAAGAAATTAAAATTTAATGAGGTGATAAATTATGTATGATATTAATAAACTTCCTGATTTTTATTCTGTAAGAGATTTTGAACAAATAGATTATTCTTTTTTAGGAATGGACGATAAAAAGTGTTTCTGTTTTTTTGACAATGGTTTTTCATCAAATATAATTGAGCCAAATAAAAGAGATATTAAGTTTATTTGGGATGGCTTTATTCTTTTTGTTGATAAAAATGTTTCTTTAGAAGATATTAAAGCAGGTATTAACTTACATGATGCAAGGTTAGTTGCATTGCAAAGAACTAATTTATTTGGAGAGAAGAGTAACGGGAAAATGGTTCGTGAATATATTATAAATAGTTTAGAAAGTAAAGGAATACCTATTCAAGAAATGAGTGATTTTAGAAGTGTAGATGGTTATCCTTCTAAATGTGATTTATGGTCAACACGAGATGAATCAGTTTTAATTGATGCAGCTGATGTTACAGGATCGGGAGATGCCTATTATTATAAAGATGCAACTTTTAATTACGAAATAACTTTTAATGTTAGCCATATACCGAGTTTTCTTTATAGTCACAAAGGAGCAATTGTTTTGAAAGGAGAAAATAGTCAAGCAATATCAAGACTTGTTGATAATGATGAAAATTTAAGAGATTACTTAGCTATGTTGATTGGCGATGATAAAGTTCATTCTTATATTGAGGGAAGAGACTTAACGGGAACTAGTATTTCGACATTAGTTGGTAATTTAAAAAGGTAAGTAATTTATGTATGGTTTTATAGTAGATTTTAGTGTATAATATATTCGGTTTATTTTTTTAGGAAGTGGACTCATGAAAAAAACGGAATTGATAAGTGAACTTAAAAATACAAAGATAATTGCTCATCGGTTAGGATATCAAATGACTGAATATCCAGAAAATTCTTTTGAAGTTTTAGATACTATCTTTAAAAGTAAAAAGTTACTTAATAGTTGTGATGGTTTTGAGTTTGATATCGTTTTTACAAAAGACCATAAACCGGTTGTTTTACATGATAAATTTATTGATGATGTAACGGAAGAACATGGTTTAGTAGCCAACTATACTCTTGCTGAGTTAATAAACATGAATTTTAGCTTTAGACATATTTATAAGGATAAAAAGAAAAATATAACCTATAAAATAATGTCTTTAGAAGCTTTATTAAGCTTTTTTAATGACAAGAGGAAGTTACTAGGAAGTAAAGAAATAAAGATTGAAACGAAAGATTATTTATTTACAAGAAGAAATTCTCTTAGTGTTAGAAATTTAAGGATATTAGCTGATATTATTCATAAGTATCCAAAAATTAAAAAAAATATTACTCATTTATCTTACTGGCCACTTAATTTAATACTTTTAAGAAGAATTCAATTAAGGCGTGGGTATTTTGTAACGAAAAGTGATTATCTTTGTGATATAAAATTGCCAATATTTTTTTCTAGATTTATGCCTTTTTTAGAACGTATATCTTTAAGAATAAAAGATAATGACTTAAGAAAGATTGACAAGAATAACTCAAAGCTTGTAAATAAGAAAATTAAATTTGATCGATTTTGGATGAAATATTCTAATGTAATAAGTGAAAAAAATATGAAGTATTCAATTGATAAGTTTGGCAGTGTAGGAATATATACATTAAACCGAATTAAAGATATTGAAGAATTTTCAAAACACATTAGTTATGAGTTCTTTAAAGATAACATAAAGTACATAACCTTTACAGCAAATAGTCCAATTTATCTAAAAACACTAGAAAAAACACATAGAAAATGAGTATACTATTAGTGTACTTATACATTGTCTCATAGCCAAGCGGTAAGGCATCAGGCTCTGACCCTGACATTTCGTAGGTTCGAATCCTACTGAGACAACCATATGATAATAAACACATAATTGTGTTTTTTTATTTGACAGTTTTTAACTCTAGTGCTAGAATTAGGTAAATTTTTTGAAAGGAAGATTGTTATGTTTAACTATTATATGGTAGATCATCATAATAGTCTGCACTTGTTTAATCGACATTAAAAATTGTTCGTGATACAAGTGTTATTTATGGTGCTTGTATCTAGTATTTAAAAATAAAAATGCTATACATTTACTTTTGTATAGCATTTTTTAGTGAAAAAAATAAAGGATATAAGATTATGGAAAATATGTATGTAGAAAAAAGTATTATGAAAGTAAATGTGACTGTGAAGAAGAAATAAAAGAAAAAAATGGAGAGTCAGTTAGATTTTTAAGAAGAATTGTATATGGTTCAGGAGATGCCTATTACTTTAAAGATTATGTATCAAGTAAACATTTTACTTATATAAGTAAACCATTTTAATAATTGCATATAGGCTTTCAACAATTGTTGGCGCTGATAGAATAATATTGGTTGAAGATGGAAAAGTTACTGGTGAAGGTAAACATAAAGATTTATTAAAAAAGAATAAAACATATAAAAAAACTTTATGAAAATGAAACATTAGAAAGTTAGCTATTCTAACTTTTTTTCTTTGTTTTTCTTTTGTTTTGACTTATAATTAGGTTTAGGAAGGATTAGAAGCATGTAATTATGTTAATAGTTTAATTGGTGAGATTAGTACAGAAGCAGATGTTTTAGTACTCTCAGGGGGAGACCATTTATATTGGTACAATAATGCAGGATATGAATTAAGTGAAAATACTTTGTATGAAAGTGATAAACAAAAATATATGCTAAGTGCTACTAAATCTGATGAATATGATGCGGACGCTTTAAAAAAATCCCTTGATGCTATAAGAGATAATGTAATATCTCATAAAATAAATGCTAAATTTATTGTTCCAACTAGTATAAATATGGAGGATGGAATAAAATCATATTTAAATAATAAATGAATATAGTATTAATAGTTAGTTTTTAGAAAAAAACTCTTTGACCCCGATATTTAATGGTGGTAAAATATAATTTCCGATGGAGAAGGGAGTTAGTTTTATGAGTATGGATATTTTAAGTTATACAAAAAAAAGAGTTCTAGAATTAGAAAAAGAGAAACAAAATATAAAATTTTATGAAGAAAATATTCCCTTACTATTAATGCCTTTAGAAGACTTACTTGGCCAAACAGAATTATCTTTATCTATGCTTCCCATTGACTTTATTTTTTCTTTAAATGGACAATTAAGTGATAGAACTTTACGTGTTTTTGATATTCTTGGCTTGGATAAAACGAGAGTACCAAAAGAGGTAGATGCTAGCGAATATGCGGAATTTTTATTAAATATTGATGCATCTTTAAACAGAATTGGTTTATCAATAAATATGAAAATGAATGCTGAGCAAAGAAAGCACTTTAATGAGTTAGCATATCAAATTGAAGCAGATAAAACACAAGAAGTCGTAATTACATCTTTTATATCTTGGGAGAAAATTGTTAAAAGAATTGTTTTTGCTGGAGTAGAAAGTCATGTAGTTCCTTACTTAGAAAATAAAGATAGAGACATTTTAACTACAACGACAAGAGAAGTTATGAAAATGTGTAATAATATTAGACTTAGTGATTATGAAATAAAAGATCGCATTGTTTCGATTCTTGAAAGTCAAGGTTTGGAGATATTTAATTTAAGGGAAGTTGATTGGGAAGAATTTGAACATTTCAAGAGAAAGACGAGGAAAAGATAGCAAACGCATTTGCTTTTTTTTCTGTATTGAGTTAACATAGTTAAACAAATGAGGTTGAAAAAATGAAATTAATTAATAAGGAGAAACTTCCTAGTTTAGATTTATATATATTGCTTGCGGAATTTAGAGAAAAAGCAGAGAACAGAAAAAAACTATTTAAATCTTTCATAGATATTCTTCTTTCAGCTTTATTTTTTTATTTTACTATTAAGTTTAATGTGGGTTTTATAACTTGTGCTATAGGATTTGTTTTATGTTCTTTCTATAGATTTAAGGAATTAAATAATTCGGGATATTCTTTAAAAGATTTATTTAAAAAGAATCAAGAAGATGAAGATGAATTAGAAAAATACTATACGTATGAATACAAGGAATATCTAGCTTTAACCATAACAGAAGATGAAAATAAATATAATAAGACAGTTGATGCTCAATTACAATCTTCATTTGGTGATAATTGTATTCTTGGACTTGACGAAACTGTTTCTGTTTTAGCTAGTCAAGTTGAGAGTTATTATAATATGTATTTGATGCCCAAGTCTGTGATGACTAATAATGAGTGGGATACTTTATTTGATAGCATCTTTATCTTATTTGAAGAAAAAGAGATAACTAGTGTTTTTTATCAGACTATGGGAGCTTATTTAAGAGATACACTTGCTACGGTTTTAGTCAAGAAAAGAACGACGTTATCATTAAGTGATTTTGTTGATAACATTAATGTTATTAACAATTTGGTTGCCGATACAACACCTGTTTCTTTTACAGAAGAAGATATTAATATTCTTAAGAGGCAAATAGAAATATGTACAGAAGTACACAGAATAGATGGTGTAAGAAAAAGCAATGTTGTTAACTTTAACGATTATAAAAAGAAAACATTAAAATAAGGATACAAAAGTATCCTTATTTTGTGTAAGTGCAAAATCTCTTCCATTCTTTTTGAGTTGCTTTTAAAAATCTTTTTGGCTTTAAAATTTGTGCACCATTTTTTAAAATAGTTTCTTCAAAAGAATCGTTTAAAACATTACCATAATTATATTTAATTTCTTGATTTATACAAGAAGCATCACATTCTGTTATTGTTCCACTGGGATTAACAGATATATCTGGACCGATCAGGCATATGCCATTTTTATCAAATTTTCCATTTTTGAGATAGGTAAGATATTTTTTTGTTGGTCTAAGTGGCACAGTTGTTTCTTTTGGCAATAATATTGCATTTCCTTCACGAAAAGGTGGAATATCAATTCCCCTTGTGCCATAAAAATATTTACTTTCTTTATATCTTTTAAAATTTTCTAAAAATTCTGCATAAATACCTAAACGTTTTATTTCGGATAAATGATATTTATCAAGAGAAATGGCAAATGTTGCATTAACAATTTCTTCGCCGATATAATTATCAATTTCTTCAAGGAGTCTAAATAATTCGGGTGTATATATAGTTCCATTGATTGTGATTGTGAGTTCATCTATATTTATTCTTTTTTCAATAATATAGGTGATAATCTTTTCCAGTCGATTTAATATTAAAGTGTTTTCACCACCACAAATAGTTAATGTTGATGCATATGCGGTTTGGTTCAAAGTGGCTTCGATTATTTCATCACTCATATCATTATTTTTTCTATCTCCTAAAAGACAATGGCCGCAGTTCAAATTACATCTTGTTGTAGTAATTAAAGCAAGCGTTATAAAAGCGTGTTTTTTCAACTAAATCGCCTCAGGTAGAGCTTATTATAACACGCATTTTTAGGTATGAAAATACTATAATATATGATATAATTGGAATGATGGGAGTGCGTACTTATGGGATATGTTGAAAAGACTAACTTCGAGTATAAAATAAAAGACAATTCTTTATGTGTATCCCATGCGGATTATCAGTACTTAAAAAATGATAAGAAAATATTTGGGAATGGCATTAGTTTAAATTTATTAAATTTGATTCTAAATGATGAGGATGTATTTAATTATACAGTACTAGTTTTTTCAGGTGTGTTAAAAAGTTTCGATATTCATGTTACTAATGATAATGGAATTTTGCTAAGAAATTATATATCTAAAAAAAATATTTATTCGGCTTTTGTAAAGGCAATAAGTAGTGGTGATATTGAATTTACCGATATAACACGAAAAAATTTTCATATCTTTCAAGAAATGGCATTAGTAAGTTTTTATGAACAATGTCACAAAAATGAAGAATTTGTATTTGATATTGAGGGAGTTTCCTATAAATTTAAAGTAAGTGATTTTTTTGAACTTTTAAAAATGAAGCCTTTAGAATTAGTTGATAAGATTACTAAAAGTGATGAATTATATGGCGTAAAAAAAGAGTATTTTATTTTAGCGTTAAAGGTTTATTTTACTAGAAATTATATTGCGTCTGATTATGTTTTTTCGTCAAGTTTTTCTAAAAATTATGAGACATTAAAGAAAGATTTGTATGTTGATACAGCAGCTTTAAATGTGGATTATGGTAAACCAAAGGAAGAAATTGAAGTTGATAGAGAGTTTGAAAGATACATTTTAAATGGAATAAGAGAAGATTTTACCCCTTTAGGAAAAGCTGTTTACATATATTTGAAAATGTGTAAAGTTTTAACCTATGATGAAGAATTTTTTGCTGCTTGTGAGAGAGGAAAAGCTGCTTTAAAACATAAAAATCTTAAACATTTAAGGGAGATAAATTTAAGTAATAATTCAGTAGTATGTTATGAATTTTGCGAACTTTATGCTTATTTTTTAAGAAGCGTTGGCTTATCTGCTAATGCAAGATATTCGAATGAAGAGTATGGAAGTGGTCACACAATTGTCAGGTTTAGAGCAGAGAAATATGTTGGTATGGCCGACCCACTTACTTCAATTTTTCAAGGAGATTTATTTGGCGTTAAATTGAATAAAGAGCCAGAAGGATTAATATGCTTTAACAATATGGCGGAATCTCAAATAGAATTTAGAAATACAATAAGGAAAATGCAAGAATATGTTAATTGCGAAGAACAGTTTGACTGTGACACTAACATAAGGAATAGCTCATTTGATGATTTATTGTCGCGTTATAAGGGTGTTACAAATAATTTTAAAGAGATTCCTTTAAATGAAAGAATTGCTACTTTTTTTGAAAAAGTTAAAACTATGAAATCTCTAAAAGGAATAGATGCTTTTTCTTACATAATGATGCTATGTGATATGTTTTTTTCGGAAGATGAAAGAAAAAACAATGTTATATTTGAACTAGTAAAAACTAACGATACAAAGGAAAGTGATAAAGAACTTATGCCAATTGGTGTTTTAGTTGTAAACACTAATGGATTTTCTGAAATAAGTTATGAAAATAGTTATTATCTTTATTCTGATAATGAAGGATTTGAGCCAATTTCTTACTATACTTTAAGTGAAGGGTTCCAAAGTGAAAAATATGCTTATAGAAAAGATGAACGAATTAATACAATTCCGGGAATAGATGGAACAAGAGGAAAGACACTATGATTGAAAAATTAAGATTGATTAATAAAGATATTATTGATACTACATTAGATAGTAATGTTAAAGATAGACATTTAATTATAAATGAAATAATGGAAGATGATAATTGCTTTTTTAAGATGAATATTGAGTATGCATATGCGATACTAAGAGATTTAGGGATACCAGAAGAAGAATTAGAATATATTTATTTTAAATTAATTGATCCAAAAGAAAGGAATGATTAAATGGAGTATTTAGATATTTATACAGAAGATGGAGAATACGTAGGAAAAGAAGAAAGAAGTATTGTACATCGCGATGCTTTGTGGCATAAGACAGTCCACTGCTGGCTTTATGATAAAAAAGGTAATATATATTTTCAGATAAGAAAAAAAGAGGGTAAATTTTATACAACAGCATCAGGTCATATACAGTCTGGTGAAAGTGTCCAAGAAGGATTTGCTCGTGAGATAAAAGAAGAAATTGGTATAGATGTTAATATTGATAATTGCATTTTAGTTGATGTTGTTAAATTTATTATGGATCGCGATGAGAAAGACGGAACAGTTTTTCGTGATCGTGCTTTTGCAAACGTCTATATATGCGATTTTGAAGAAGATATTGATTCCTTTGATTTTGATTCAAACGAGATAAAGGGATTAGTTAAAATGAATGCTAAAGAAACTTATGAACTTATAAATGGTAATATAGATTCAATAAGTGCTACATATATTGTGCAAGATGGTGAGTATTTTAAAACTTATGATGAAGTTATAAAACAGGATAATTTTTTAGTAAATCCAGGCGAAACAATTGTTGGGAAATATGGAGATGTTTTAAGAAAAGTAATAAGTGTAATAGAATAACTAAAAATGACGTACTTTATTTGCTTTTTATTGGTTGTTTATGCTACAATAAACCGTAGTGTTTAGGGGGAATAAAAGTGTTAGATAGAATTAAACAAGAATATAAAAGTGCAAGAATGGAAATTTATAAATGTATTATTACCAAAATGCATTTTTATAAAGGACATACGCTAAGCGAGCTATCTTTTTTTAAAGCTTTAGAAAAGATACTTGAAAAACATAATGATTTAGATTTATTTGAAGAATTATGTTTTTATTCTCATGAAACTTTTAGAGCTAGGGAAGTAAATATTATAAAATACCCTTCTAAGCTATTAACATCTTTAAGTGTTCTACATTTTAAAAGTTTATATAATCTTGTGATTAAGGATGAAAAACAACTTGTTTCGGACTGTTTATTTATTAAAGACTTAATTGAGTTTTTAGAAGGAAAAGTTAGAATGTTTTATGATTTTGATGGGTTGAGAGAATTCTTAGACAATGCTGATTTTTCACTGAAAGAAAAAGCGGATATTGTTGTGCAAATAGTCACAAAGAACAGCGATATAATTTTGAGTGAAGACTTTAATACTTCTTGTGATGATGATTTGAAGGCCAAAGAAGTTAGAGATGTTTTTCTATCTGTGGCAGATTTTGTATTAGATAATAAAGATGCAGGAAAAGAATCTTCTTCATTAAATAGTCCTGCTGGTGATCTTATCGATGATTTATTATCGAAATATCAAATTGATATAGAAAAATTTCAAAAATACTGTGCTAATGTTATCAATTGTCATAATATTGCTAATTTTGTAAGAGGTAATTCTATTTCAGATGCTGATTTTTTTAATTCTTTATCGAAATTAGGGTTTGAGGATATAAGTGGTATCTTAATAGGAAGAAGAAAAAAGAAAGAAGAAAAGAAAAGTAAACAAGCTTTTAGAGAAGAAAATATAACGGCTAAGAAGGTAGTTAGTTCTAAAAAGCCGACGAGACAGTTATCTAAAAAAGAACAAAATAAAATCTTAAATGAAATAAAAAGAGTATATGATTTTGACAATGATATGTGTCTAACGACTCTATCTATGAATAAAATTATTGAGTATACTTCTAAATTAATGCTGATAAATGCTGATAAAAAAACCATCGAAAGATTCTTGCTTTCATTTGAAAAAAGATTAAGACAAAATCCAATTAATGGTTATCGTGAGTTAATGGGTAAAATGAGATATTTGATAACAGATGAGTTAACGCTTTCTTATGTAGAGGAAATAGAAGCAACACTAGATAAACTAGTTTATGAAGTTGATTTAAAAAAGGAATTAGAAAGTATTAGTGAATATCTTAAAGTTGTAAATAGTATAATAGACTCGAATTTTACTTATGAGTATAGTCGAGCTGAGGAATTGTTAGGAAGTGTTGATGATGGAAAAAGCCCAAAGAGTTTGTAATTATTATGTTTTAGCGGTAAAGTTAAAAGATGTAATTAGAAAAGGATATATAAATGTGTGTGTTAGTCGTGAGAGAATGGAGTCTGTTGCAGAACATGTTTATGGAACTTTAAATCTTGCGATTGCGATGTATTATACCTATGGTATTAAAGTTGATTTAGCTAAAGTATTACTTATGTTATCAATACATGAAGTAGAAGAAATTAAAATTGGCGATGTTGCGATGACTGACCCTAATTATGAAGAAGCTAAAAAAGAAGCCAAGAAAGCTGTAAAAGAAGTTTTTTCGTGCTTTGAAGAGTCTGAAGTTTTGGAGAACTTAATTGAAGAGTTTGATAAAAGAGAAACAGATGAAGCAATTTTTGCCTATCTTTGTGATAAACTTGAATGTGATTTGTATGTTAAAGTTTTAAGTGAAGAAGAAAACTTTGATATTGAGGCATTAAAGAAAAAAGATAATTATTTTAGTAGGAAAATTGTTAATGGTGATGAGACCCTTGCTGAAA
The DNA here is from genome assembly GCA_910587065.1 of uncultured Bacilli bacterium. Classification (GTDB taxonomy): domain Bacteria; phylum Bacillota_I; class Bacilli_A; order RF39; family UBA660; genus CAG-582. The sequence goes on from CAJUMA010000004.1 coordinate 43,058, forward strand.
TTTGGCTTCCAGGGGATGAAGATAAGTTTAAAGACCATGAATACTTTAGAGAAGTTTTTGAGTATGCAAGAGATCATAAAATATTGAAAAAAGTGGGTAGTGAATGTGAAAGAAAAGAAGGAAAAGAATGATATTAAACTTAGTAGTGTGTTTAAATATTTAGTTTATTCGTATAAATATGCTAAAAAAGAGAAGTATTATCTGTTTTTAGTATTAATCGCTAATGTTTTATTAACAATTATTTCTGTTGCTGTTCCAGTTTTTAATGCTAAACAAATTGTTGCATTAACGGATGGGAATTGGACAAGATTAATTATAATAATTGTATCTATATTTGGGTTAGAGATACTTAGAAATTTGGGAAGGCTTATCTATGGTACTTCTTGGACTAAATACTTTTATAGTGTAAAGAAAAATATTCAATTAGATTTAGCCGATGAAATTTTAAAGGTTACACAGGAGGACTTAAATAATAATTCAAGTGGAGTGTTTATTGAACGATTAAATAATGATACTGAGAAATTAACGGATATTTTTCTTGATTTATTAGATTGGTTATCCTCAATTGTTGGTGGTATTGGAGTTTTTATTAGTATCTTCTTTATTAATAAATTAATCTTTTTTATTTATTTAGTATTTATTTTAATCCTTTTCTTCTTTCAGAAAAAAACACAAGATATTCTTATGAAAAAGAGAAAAATACATATTAAAAATCGTGAAAAAGTTAATGGTTTTACATCAGAGATTGTTAGAGGAGCAAAAGACATTAAAATATTAAATGCTGAAAAGTCTTTCTTGCTTCATGCTTCTAAAATAATGGATGTATTAAAAGAATCAGGGGAAGATTTAAATACCACTCGTTCGAAAATGAATTTCTTAAATGGTGATATAAGAGATTTACTTGATTTAATTATTGGTTTACTAGGCGTTTATTTTATCATGAACGGTCAGTTAACGGTTTCGTCAATGTTGATAATTTATAATTATTCACCAAGAATAATGAACTTGTCATCTTGGTTTGAAAGATTAATAGAGTGTATAAGTGAATTTAATTTATCGGCAAGTAGAATATTTGGTATTTTAGCAGAAAGTGAATTTCATAAAGAGGCGTTTGGAGATAAGCACGTAAGAAAACTAAATGGTAATATAGCATTTGATAAAGTATCTTTTTCGTATGAAGATGGACAAATTGTTTTAAAAAATATGAGTTTTACAGTTCCGCAAAATAAAACAGTTGCCTTTGTTGGTAAAAGTGGAGCGGGAAAAACAACTATATTTAATTTGATAAGTAAGCTATATGATCCCGAAAAAGGTAATATTTATTTAGATAATTATAATATATGTGAATTAGATCGTGAGTCTATTAGAGGAAACTTATCAATAATTTCGCAAAATCCTTATATTTATAATATGTCGATAAAAGAAAACTTACAAGTAATAAAACAAAATGCAACTAAAAAAGAAATTGAAGAGGCTTGTAAAATGGCTTGCTTGCATGACTTTATCATGACTCTAAAAGATGGATATGATACAGTTGTTGGTGAAGGTGGAGTAACACTTTCGGGTGGACAAAAGCAAAGACTTGCAATTGCAAGAGCCTTTTTGCTTAAAACAAAAATAATCCTTTTTGATGAAGCAACAAGTGCTTTGGATAATGAAACACAAAAAGAAATAACGAAAGCAATTGAGAATATGAAGGGTGACTATACAGTTTTAATTATAGCTCACAGACTTTCGACAGTTCAAAATGCTGATGAAATATTTGTAATAGACAAGGGGAAAGTAGTTGATTCAGGAACAAAGAGTTACTTACTTAAGAATTGTAAAGTATTTAAAAAACTATATGAAACTGAATTAGAAGATGAGAATTAGACACGAAGTTATTCGTGTTTTTTTACGTAAAATCAAAGGTGTATAGTATGATAAAAAAACTCATATTTCTTGCATATATTAACGGAAAATGGTATAAATATATTAGGTTATAATAATAGATGGAGGTTATTTATGGATAATAAAAAAAGAAATATTGTACTTACACTTATTGTTTTATTAGCAATCGGCTTTGCAAGTGTTTCATCAGTCTTAGTAATAAATGGCTTACTTGCAATAGGAGAAAATAGTGAGGATTTTAAAATTATATTTACAAGTGCAAGTATAGATGGAACACAGAGAAATGATGTAATAAGCGAAAGCAAAACAGCAATATCTTATGAAACGAAAGTGTTATCTTTAATTGATGAAGAGTCAACTTTAGAATATGAGGCAACAAATACAAGTAGAAACTATGATGCCGATGTACAAATAGTATGTAACATTGTAGATGAAGATGAAAACATCATAGAAGGTGAAAATGAATATGTTGATATGACATATGCACCAAAGAGTATGGAACTATTAGCAGGAGAAACTAAACAAGGATCAATTACAGCAAAACTAAAAAAAGCAGTAACAGAACCAATGGATATACATATTAAATGTACTTTAAATGGAACACCAAAAGAAAGAGATGAATTACCAACAACGACAACAACATCGAAAGTTGAAGAAGGTGAACCAAATTTTCCAGAGCCAGATCTTGGTAATGATAAATTAATCCCTATAAATTTAGCGAATGATGGGACAGTAACTGTAGCAAATACGGAAGAAGAATGGTATGATTACGATAATAAAGAGTGGGCAAATGCTATAATACTAATAGATTCTCCGAGCAAAATTTATAACGTTGGTGATGTAGTGTTGGAAGATGATATTGAGTCATACTTTGTTTGGATACCAAGATATAGATATCAAATATTTGATGATGGAAATTATACAGAAGCAATAAATGATATACCAATAGAAAATGGAAAAGAAATACAAATTGAATTTGAAACAAACGATGTAACACCATCAACTGGAAGTACAAAAGGTTCATGGTTAACTCACCCTGCATTTACTAATTTTAATGTAAATGGTTTATGGGTAGGGAAGTTTGAAACCGGATATGATTATGAATTGGGTGGAAGTCTAAATTGGATTCAGCCAGATAGGGTTTTAATAAAGCCAAATGTTCGATCATGGAAAAAAATTGCTATAAAAAACATATTTATGACAGCATATAATTATGAACGAGATTTAGATTCCCATATGATGAAAAATACTGAATGGGGTGCTGCTGCATATCTTTCCCATTCTAAATATGGAATAAATACAGAAGTAAGAATAAATAATAATTCAAATTATTTAACGGGATATGCTGGATTTGAAAAAGATGCGGCATCAAGTACTGATGAAAGTAAAACACTTCCATATAATACAGAAACTGGTTATCTTGCGAGTACAACAGGAAATATAACAGGAATATATGATATGAGTGGAGGGGTAGAAGAATATGTGGCTGGATATAAATCAGGTCAGTTTTGTGCATCAGGATATTGTTCTGGATTTACTGCGGAAGATATGACTACATATGAAAAATATATAGATGCATATTCTAGTGAATCAACTCTGGCTTCATGGAATAATAGAATATTAGGAGATGCGACAGGGGAGATGGGACATTTCTATAGTTATAAAGGGTACTATAAAAATAGTTGGTATAATGATAATTCTTCTTTTTTGAATACGTCCAGTATATGGTTTACGCGAGGAGGAATGTGTGGAATGCAGGAGCGTGCAGGTCAGTTTTGTTTTAGGGTGAACTTAGGAAAAGATTACGATCAAATAGGATTCCGTGTTGTTCTTGCTCCAACTAATTAAAAAAATAGTACAAAGCAATTTAGAGACAACGGAAAACTTGTGACTCTAGATAATCTAGTGTGGGATAACAAAACGCGTTATCTCCTTTTTTAATTGTTAAAACATATAACCAAAAAGAAAAAATAGTTTGATATAATAAAAAATGAATAATGTGAAAGCAATTAAAAGTTAGGTATGTTTTGAATGAAAAAAAGTGTATCAATCAAAAAATAATCTTGGGATTCATGGCAATAAGACTAGCAGGAGTGATTCAAATATAAGTTTTGAACTTTATTCTCTTTAGAATAAAATGAAGATTGGAGGAAACTGATGGATACCAAATTAATTAAAAATGATACTGAAATCAATAATGTATTTGATAATATCAAAGAATTAGTAATTAGTAGTAGGAATAAAGTATACAGTGCTGTAAATACTGAAATGCTTAAGTTATATTGGAATATAGGGAAATCTATTATGGAAATACAACAAAGCGATGAAAGAGCAAGTTATGGTGATGCAGCACTTGATAAACTATCACAAAAATTAACTAAAGAATTTGGCAAAGGTTTTTCTAAAAGAAACTTGGAGAGAATGAGAAAATTTTATAAATACTTTCCAATTGCGACGACACTGTTGTCGCAATTAAGTTGGTCCCATTACCTTGAGTTAATAAAAATAGAAGAAGACAACAAAAGAAATTTTTACTTAAATGAATGTATTAATACTAGATATAAAAGATTTTTTAATAGAAAATACTTAAGTAAGTATGAAAAAAAGCTTATACAACAGCAGCTGTTTATGGAAAATATAAATATAAAAGTTGATTTAATAAATCGAAAGATAAAATTACCAAAGTTAAAATGGATTAAGATGAGAGAATATAGAAATATAAAAAAGATAGATGGAAAATTTGTCCTATAAGGTGTATAGTATGATAAAAAAAGCCAGATTTCTTGAATACATTAACGAAAAATGGTATAAATGTATTAGGTTATAAAAATAGATGGAGGTTATTTATGGATAATAAAAAAAGAAATATTGTACTTACACTTATTGTTTTATTAGCAATTGGATTTGCAAGTGTATCATCAGTGCTAGTAATAAATGGACTACTTGCAATTGGAGAAAACAGTGAAGATTTTAAAATCATATTCACAAGTGCAACTATTGATGGAGCAGAAAGAAATGATGTAATCAGTGAAAGTAAAACAGAAATATCGTATGAAACAAAAGTGTTGTCACTAATAGATGAAGAATCAACTTTAGAATATGAAGCAACAAATACGAGTCGAAACTATGATGCAGATGTACAAATCGTATGTAATATAGTGGATGAAAGTGAAAATATTATAGAAGGTGAAAATGAATATGTTGATATGACTTATACACCAAAAAGTATGTCACTTTTAGCTGGAGAAACAAAACAAGGATCAATTACAGCTAGACTAAAAAAAGCAGTAACAGAAGCCATGGATATAAATATTAAATGTACATTAAATGCTACAGCTAAAGAAAGAGATAAACTACCAGAGGAAGAAAAAGTATGTACTTTTAATAATCCAACAATAAAAATGCTAAATGATTGGGAATGGAAAGATAATGACTGTAGTAAAGATATAACAATAGGAGATGAGTTGACTATTGGGAGTGAATCGTTCTATGTCTATAATACTGATACTGACCAATATAAATTATTGGCAAAATATAATTTAGAAGTAGGAAATGCAATTAATTCATCTTATCCGGCCGATAAAGAAACATACTTACAATCACCAAGAGCTTTGGGCTATAAAAGTGGCGTTAGTAAATATGCAACAGTCATTTTCTCAACTGATGAAGTTAAAGGGTCTTATTATAGCACATATACAGGAAGCGTAGTAGAAGGGTATGTAAAAGAATATAAAAAGAAGTTAGTCAGTATGGGATTGACAGAAGAATCAGTAGTAACTCTAATAACAGCCACAGAATTAGATGAATTAGGATGTGAAAGAGTCGGCAGTAGCGGTACATGTAAGTCAGCACCTGAGTTTGTCTATAATACCTCATATTGGACTCGCACGTCGGTTGGTATAGGAGAGGTACAGCGTGTCCTTTCTAGCGGCTCCTGTGGTCCATCCCTTTTTGACATTGACTCCAATTTTGGTGTACGTCCAGTTATAAAGGTAATTAAATCAGAGTTTGATGATAAAACTTCAGAGATTGAAGATATATGGACATTTAGTGCTGATAATGACAATAATGGAGTAATTTCGATAGGTGATGAATTAACTATTGGAAGTGAATCGTTCTATGTATATAATACAGCTAATAATCGATATAAATTACTGGCAAAATATAATTTAGAAGTAGGAAATGAAACCAATTCATCTTATCCAGCTGATGAAGAAACATATTTACAATCACCAAGAGCTTTAGGATATAAAAAAAATGTAGATAAGTATGCAACAGTTGCATTTTCAAGTTCTTCTGTAAAAGGAAGAAACTATAATTCATATATAGGAAGTATAGTTGAAGGATATGTAAAAGAATATAAAAAGAAATTAGTTATGATGGGATTACCAGAAATAACCGAAGTTACTTTAATATCAAAAGAAGAATTAGTGACTTTAGGATGTAAATCATCCAATTCAGAGTACACATGTGAGCTAGCTCCAGAATGGGTATATGGTACCTCATATTGGACTCGTTCACCAAATGTTAGTAATAATGTTGAAGGTGCATGGTATGTTTCTACTAATAAATCTAATTTTCATGCTGATTACAACTATGACTCCTCTTACGGTGTTCGTCCGGTTTTATTTATACCTGCATCTTCAGTTTAATAGGCATTTGCTTTTTTAGCAATAAAGAGGATAATTGTGATAGAGATAGGCATAAATGACTATTAAATATTATTAGATTTTTAAAGAACTTTAATTAGTTCTTTTTTTAATGCAATAACATATTATCAGAATGGAAAAAAATGAAGGAATTAGAAATTAATATAAGATAAAAACAATCAAAAGAATAAATTTGAATATTGAAACTTTATTTTATCAAAAAAGTAATCTCAAAATTCATGGATAATAAGAGTAGTAGAAGTGATACAAATATAATCTTTGAACTTTACTCTTTTTAGAACAAAAATGAATATTGGAGGAAATTAATGGACATCGATTTAATGAAAGATGAAAATGTAATTAATAATATATTTGATAATATCAAAGAATTAGTGATTAGTAGTAGGAACAAAGTATATACTGCTGTAAATACTGAGATGCTTAAGTTATATTGGAATATTGGAAAATCTATCATAGAAATACAACAAGGTGATGAAAGAGCAAGTTATGGTGATGCAGTACTTGATAAACTATCACAAAAATTAACTAATGAATTTGGCAAAGGTTTTTCTAAAAGAAACTTGGAGAGAATGAGAAAATTTTATAAATGCTTTCCAATTGCGACAACAGTGTCGTCGCAATTGAGTTGGTCTCACTATCTTGAGTTAATAAAAATAGAAGAAGATAATAAAAGAAATTTTTACTTAAATGAATGCATAAATACTAGATGGAGTGTTAGAGAACTACAAAGACAAATTAGTTCTTTATTATATGAAAGGCTAGCATTGTCTGCTAATAAAGAAAAAGTTTTAGAACTTGCAGAAAAAGGACAGGTTTTAGAGTCAAGTAAAGATTTAGTAAAAGACTCGTTTGTTTTAGAGTTTCTTGATATTAAAGAAAATACAGATTATTTAGAATCAAATTTAGAAAAAAACATATTAGAACATTTAAAAGAATTTTTATTAGAACTAGGTAAAGGATTTAGTTTTGTTGGAAATCAAGTAAGATTGACATTAGAAGAAGACCACTTTTATTCAGATTTAGTGTTTTACAATAGAATCCTAAGATGTTTTGTAATTATTGATTTAAAGATTGGAAAAGTGTCTCATCAAGATATAGGGCAGATGCAAATGTATGTTAATTATTATGATAGGGAGATTAAGCAAAAGTAAGAAAATTTAACGGTTGGGATATTGTTATCAACAGATAAAAATGAAACTGTTGTAAAATATACTTTACCAGAGGATAATAAAACTATATTTTCTTCACGCTATAAATTACATATGCCAACAGAGAGGGAATTAATTAATACTGTAGAAGAAGAAAAGAAAAAGTTTAAATTAAATGAATAACGCAACCAATACCTACTAGTTTTATAAAAATTATGTTATAATTACATTAGAATAGAGGGAATCACATGAATGAAAAAGGTTTAATTGAACAAGTCTTAAGAATAATTAATTCGAATTATAGCAATATATATGTTTTAGATATTGATTTAGATAAAGTATATGTTTTTGATTTTACTGTAGCTAATTCTTTAGTTATTAAAGAAACTTTATCGTATACAGATTTTATTGATATTGCTACTAAATTTGTTCATAAAGATGATGTAAGTGATTATTTCAATGCCCTTTCTTTAAATAAGTTAGTATCTGCTGCTATTAAGGGTAGTAGTGAAACAAAAGTAAAGTATCGTAGACTTTGTGAGACTGGTGAATATCGTTTCTTTGTTAATATTATTAATTATTTACCTTTTGAAGGACGTAAACTAATATTTATGATGAGTGAGGATATTAATGAGAGGCTTGTTGATTCTGAAGAAAATAATCTAAGACTTGAAAGTGAAGTTGTTAGTTATAAAAATAGAATTCAAAATGAAAGTCAATCAATCAGTGATGCAATAGTTAAGATTAATGATCTTTTAGATAACACAGAAGGAGACAGTGTTTTAAGAACAGCTAATACTAAAGAATATATTAATTCAATATTTACAAGCGTTAGCATTAATCATCCTGAACTTAATGCAGCCATAGTTGATAAAGTAACATCTACGAGTAACTATATTAAACCAAGTCTTTTGATTGTTGATGATTCAACAATTATAAGAAATTCTTTAAAGAGAATATTTGATAAAGACTATAATATTATAATGGCAAAAGATGGTAAAGAAGCAATTGATATAATAACTCTTAATATGTTAACAAAGGGAAATACTGATAAACAAAATATTGTGGGTATTCTTCTTGATTTAATAATGCCCATTAGTGATGGTTTCCAAGTTCTTAATTTTTTAAAAAGTTATAATTTATTAAGTCATGTGCCAGTTGCAATTATTTCGGGTGATGAAACTCGCGAAACAAGAAAAAGAGTTTATACATACGATATCGTTGATATGCTTGAAAAACCTTTTAATACGGATATGATTCGTACAAGAATAAATAAAATTATTAGTCTATATCTATCAAGTAATAATTTACAAACTATGCTTGTTAATAATAGGAAAGATATTACAGGCGTTGAAAGTGATATAAAACTTATTATGAGTAAAATTGTTAATAACATAACTTCTAATGAATATTCAACAAGACTTAAGAAAATGGCAAGTTTATTTGTTCCAGCAGTGCAAAATAAATTTCCCAAATATAATATAGATTCTAAGATGCAAGATGCAATTATTACGGGGATTCCTTTGTATAATATTGGGGCAATCGCGATTAAAGATGATGAAGTTATTACAAGAATGAGTATGAAAGAAGAAATTGAATATGGTAAAAAGATTGCTTCTTTTGTTGTCGATGATAATTACTCTTTAAATGTTTTAAAAAATATTATTATGTATAGTTGTGAGATGTATAATGGAACAGGATATCCAGAAGGTGTTAAAGGTAATGAAATACCAATAGAAGCTCAAATTACGAATATACTTGTTAGATTATGCAGTAAGGGTAAGGTAAGCCCAGCTATTTTAAAAACCATAACAGATACAGAAGCAAGTAAATATAATCCTGATTTAATTGCTGTTTTAAACGATGTAAAAAAAGATATAAAAAAAATTTAATTAGATGTAAAGGATTTTTATAGTTTAGGTATAATGAATATTTATATGTTATACTTATTATGATAGGAGATGTTTGATTATGAGTAGAAGAGGTATTATTCAAAATGCTGTTGTTATAGTCTTGGGGCTTGCTATTATTAGTATGTCTGTTGGTTATGCAGCTTTTGATACCAATTTAAATATAAGCGGTACAACAACCATAGAAAAAGCTAATTGGGATGTTCATTTAGAAAATCCTGTTAAAACAGTTAATAGCACAGTTACTAATGAACAAGTAACAGTTAAGCCTCGTGTTAATGAGGCAGGTACAGGAGTGACTTTCGCGGTTAATATGAAACCAGGAGATGTTTATGAATTTACTGTTGATGTTAAAAATGCAGGATCTTTTAATGCTAAATTATCAAATTATGCTTTAATTGCAACACAGAATGGTCAAGCTGTTTCAGTTGCTGATGGTCAGATGATGTATGAAAATGCTGATATAGTTTATGAGGTTCTTGGAGTAAATGATGGAGAAGCATTAGATAAAGGTGCGGTGCTTACCAAAACCATAAGAATAACAGCTAAAGAAACTGATTTAAGTCAAGTAACAGAAGAAGCAGTAAGTTATGAATTTAAATTCAATATGAATTATGTACAAAATAATTAAAAATAGCCATTACTTTAAGTAGTGGTATTTTCTAATTAAGGGGATGAAATTCATGAGAAATGAAAAAATAATTAATTTCTATTTAGTAGTTTTATTCGTCTTTATTATTTTATTAAGATTAGTATTTATGAATATATTTAGTGACTATTACGAAATAATTGTATCTTGTTTCTTTATTGTTTTTTCATATTCCTTGTATAAATTAATAGGATTCAAAAAAGATAATGATTTATCTAAATATAACGCTATTCAAATAACAATAATTGGCTTACTTCTTTATATTTTACTTACTAATTTAGCAGGTTTATATTTTGGCTTTTTAAGAAATGCTTATAGTTTAAGCCTAATAAGTATCATTAAAAATACCTATATGATTATTATAATGGTTGTTTCTTCGGAGTTAGTAAGGTGGATGGTGGCAGGCAATTCAAAAGTGCATAAGTATCCTTTAGTTATTCTAACTATTTTATATATCGCTTTAGATGTCGTTTTGGGATTATCTTTAAAACATGTGATTAGTAGTTTTAATATATTTAGATTTATAACAACTTACGCTTTAGGAAGTATTGCTAGAAATTACGTTTGTTCCTCTTTAAATTATAAAGTAAGTTATGTTCCATCATTAGTCTTGCGTTTATTTTTCTCTTTATATATGATTGTTGTTCCAATAATTCCTGATTTTGGCGATTATTTAAACAGTGTAATTAATTTTCTTACACCTTTCTTAATATATTTTAGTATTATGCGTCTTGTAAATCACACGAATAAAGAAAGAGTTAGTGAGATAAAAGGAAAAATTTGGTATTTTTATCTTCCTTTTTGGCTTTGTTGTTCTTTTATAGTTATATTAGTTTCGGGAGTATTTAAATATAAAATAATCGCGATTGGTACAGGTTCAATGGAACCGAGAATATCAGCAGGAGATGCTTTAATATATGAGAAGTATGATGGTAGTGAGAAACCCATAAAAAATCAAGTAATAGTATTTAATCACAATGGTAAATATATAACACATAGAGTCAATGAAATAGTAAATGATGGGGATAATACCTTTTATATTACTAAGGGAGATGCAAACTTATCAGCAGATGATTTTAAAGTTTATGAAAATGATATAGTTGGAATTGGCAAACTGAATATTAAATATATAGGTTATCCAACTATTTGGTTTCAAGAATTAATAAATTAATGGAGGTAGTTATGAAAAAAGAAGAAAAGTGTATATCTAAAGCACTAACTTATGGAGCTTTAGTTTCAATAATTATTATTTTGGGAGTCTTAGCCCAAGTTATATTTAATGCAAAAATAGAAAATGAAATGATTGCTAATCTTGAGTATACGGAAAATGCCTATTCAGATTATCGAGTATATTATACGGAAAATCCTTTTTATGTTGAACCATTCATTGAAGCAGGAAAAACGTACGTAAGAGATTATACAAATAAAATAAGTACAGATTTTTCTTATGATGTTAATTATACTGATGAACTTAATGTTTTAGAGTATGATTATTATGTTAGAGCTAAATTAATTGTTTTTACTCCAGGTCATGAAGATGAAGACTTATGGACAAGAGAATATAAATTAAGTGACGTTGAAACCGTTAATATAAAAAATGATATAAACTATAGTTTACGAAAAACAATTGATATAGATTATCAGAAATATCGTGAAGACTTTGATAATTATCGAAGAAATGCTGGTGTCCAAGCAGATGCTAAATTAATAGTTGAGATGATTATTAATAATCATGGAGAATATCCAAATTTAGATAATTTTGATTTTTCTTCAACAATAAAAATGGAAATGCCTTTAAATGATGCCACATTTAAAATAAAGACAAGTACATCGGTTAATGATGATGCCCATAAAATAGTTAAGTTTAGTGAAGATGATCATGAAAAAGTTTATATGAATATAATCGCTATTCTTTTGTGGATAATTGCTCTATTTGTAGCAATTGTCTTAATTGTTGTAATTAGAAATAATAAAAATAAGCTTACTTATTACGAAAAAGTTTTAAGAAAAATATTAGTTACATATGATTCAATTATTGTTAATGTTGAAAAAATTCCTTCATTAGTTGGTTTAAGTGTCGTTGATGTAACAACATTTGATGAATTGGTTGATGCTCAAAATGAAGTAAGATTACCGATAAATTTTAAAGAAGATAAGAAAAAAAGAATTGCTAAATTTGTCTTAGTTAGTAATAATCTTGCTTGGGTTTATACTTTAAAAGAAGGTGTTATGGAAGATAAGAAAAACTAACATCTTCTTTTTTTTCTTTTTACTTTATGATAGAATATTTATAAATAAGGGATGTGTTTATATGGCATCATTTACAACACGTATTAAAGAGGAAGTAACAAAAATAGAGACAGAGAAGTGTGAATCTTTAGCTGAAGTTTGCTCATACATTTATTTTAATGGAAATATAACGCAAACAAATATTACTTTATATATTGAAAATAATTCAGTTGCTCGAAGAATGTTTAATTTAATTAAAAGACTTTATGGAATAAACATAAAACTTACGACAAGAACACAAAAGAGATTTAGTGTAAAAACTATTTATATTTTGGAATTAAATGATAAAATTGATATTATTAGAAAAGATATAGAAGATTCTTTAAATCATATTGGTGAATACTCTGATCCAGAAAAAGCATCATTTTTAAAAGGAGTATTCTTATCCTCTGGTTCTATAAATGATCCTTCTAAGAGTAAATACCATTTGGAAATATTAGTAAGTTTTTTTAATGATGCGGAATTAATCATGAAGCTTTTAGTTGATTTAGGTTTTACAAGTAAGATGTTAAAAAGAGATAAAGGATATATGGTTTATTTAAAACAAGCTGAGGAAATAAGTGATTTTATTAAACTGATAGGCGCAATTAATGCTTTATTTTATTTTGAAGATATAAGAATTTACAGGGATCATAAAAATATGGTTAATAGACTAAACAACTGTGAAATAGCTAATGAAGTAAAATCTTTAAAAACTTGTAATGAACAGATTGCCAATATTAATTATTTAAAAGAACATGACTTATTAAGTTTACTTGATGAAAAAAATAATTTAGTAATTGAGTATCGACTTAAATATCCTGAAACAACACTTTCGGAACTTGCGGAAATAATAAGTATGGAAACAGATATGAAAATAACAAAGTCAGGAATTAATCATCATTTTAGAAAAATAAAAGAGTTAGTAGAAAAAAGCAAAAATAACACTTGATTAAAGTGTTATTTATTTTCTATTATTTCATCAATAAGGCCATATTCTAAAGCTTCGACTGCCGATAAGTAGTGATCACGATTAGTGTCTGTATTTATTTTTTTTATAGATTTATTTGTGTTTTTGGCAAGTATTCTATTTAGTTTATCTCTTAAATAAAGAATGTGATCAGCTTGTATTTTAACATCAGTTGCTTGGCCGGAACCACCACCTAATACTTCATGAATCATAACCTCTGTATTAGGTAAGGCATATCTTTTTCCTTTTTTTCCGCTAGATAGAAGAAACGCTCCCATACTTGCACATGAACCAATCCCGATAGTTTTAATATCTGAATTAACGAGATTCATTGTATCATATATTGCAAGACCAGAGGTAACAGAGCCCCCAGGTGAGTTAATATACATTGATATATCATCATTATTAATTGAATCTAAATATAAAAGTTCGGAAATAATTATTGCCGCCAAATCATCATTTATTTCTCCTGATAAAAAGATAATTCGGTCTTTTAATAATCTTGAATATAAATCATAAGCATATTCACGATCATGATTTTTTTCTATTACTGTTGGACAAAACATAAGTATCACCTACAATTAGTATATAAACTAATTATTTTTTTATAACATGTTAATTTGTCATAATGTGTAATATTACTGTCATATTATAATTATTTTTAATAATTGAATGTATTTTAATGATATAATTTATAGTAGGTGATACTATGAATATTAAGATTTATGGGGCTGGGTTAAAATTCATGCTTTTAAATGCAGTTAAAAGACTTTATAATGGGGAGGTTGTTTTTCATCACTCTCTAGATCATGGAATTTATGCAACTATCATTAGTGAACATGTTGTTGATGCAACAGAAATAAAAAAAATAAAAGATTTAATGATTTCAATGGTTAACAAAGATATTCCTTTTAATAAAAAAGTTGTAAGTAAACAAGAAGCTTATGATTTCTTTATGAAAAAGGGGAATACTGAGAAAGCCTTGAATGTTTTAAATATTAACAATTTAACAGTTTCTTTGTTTGAATTTGAAGGTCAGTATAATTACTTTTATTCACATGATATGCCAAAAAGTTCAAAAGAGATGCCTGTTTTTGATTTATATTATGTTGGTCCAAATGAACTTGTACTTTTATATCCAGTAGATGGTCGAGTTGAGTTTACTTTTAGGAATAATATATATAATTCATTTAGATTCTATGATGATTGGCTTAATAATCAAGGACTTAATTATGTAAGTGATGTTAATAAAATTGTAGCTGAGGCTAGTATCAGAGATTTAATTAAGAAAAATGATATAATGGTTGATAATGAAGTATTTGATATTGCTAAGAGAGTATTAGAAAGTGGCAAGAGAATAGTATTAATTGCTGGACCATCTTCAAGTGGTAAAACGACAACTAGTAAAAAACTTAGTTTATATTTATCTAGTTTAGGAGTTAAAGCCCATGCAATTAGCTTAGATGATTTCTTTGTAAATCGTGATGAAACACCATTAGATGAGAAGGGAAATCGTGATTATGAATGTTTAGAAAGTATTGATTTAAAATTGTTTAATCAAGATTTAAAAGATTTATTAGAAGGCAAAGATGTAGTTATTCCAACATATAACTTCTTAATAGGTGAAAAAGAGTTTAAGCGTGAACCTTTATCAATTGGTGAAAGTGATATCCTAGTAATTGAGGGATTGCATGCTCTTAATCCTAAATTAATGGATGAAGAACAAACAGATAGTGTGTATAAAGTTTATATAAGTCCATTAACGCCTTTAAATGTTGATAGACATAATTATGTGTCAACTACGGATAATAGACTTATAAGAAGAATTGTTAGGGACTATCGTACAAGGGGAAGATCAGCTGAAGCAAGCTTAGCTACTTGGGGAAGTGTAAGAGTTGGGGAAGAGAAATATATTTTTCCTTATACTGATACAGCTGATGCGATTGTTAATACTGCTTATGTTTATGAACTTGGTGTATTGAAGGTATATGTTGAACCACTTTTATACAATATAAAAATGGATTCAGAGTTTTATGATGAAGCTCGAAGAATTTTAGATAATTTAAAATCTATTTATCCAATACCAAGTGAATTTGTTGATGAAGATAATTTATTAAGAGAGTTCATTGGTGGATCGTGTTTTGAGGAGTGATTATATGAAAAGATTAGCGATTAATGGTTTTGGTAGAATTGGAAGGCTTGCTTTTAGAGAACTTCTAAATGATTCAGAAATTGAAGTTGTTGCCATAAATGATTTAACAAGTGTTGAAGATTTATATTATTTATTAAAGTATGATTCGAATTTTCGTGGATTTGATAGTAGTACGATAAGTTTTAATGAAGAAGGAATTTTGCTTAATGATAAACTTATTAAAGTTTATAAAGAAAGTGATGCCTCTAATTTACCTTGGGATAGAGAGAATATTGATGTAGTGTTAGAGTGTACAGGTTTTTATACAGATAAAGAAAAAGCTGAAGCCCATATTAAAGCTGGGGCTAAACATGTTGTTATCTCGGCACCTGCCAAGGGAGATTTGAAAACGATTGTTTATGGAGTAAATGATTCAATACTTGATGGAAGTGAAGAAATTATTTCCGCTGCATCTTGTACCACTAATTGCCTTGCACCAGTACTTAATATATTAGATAAATACTTCGGTGTTAAGGGCGGATTTATGACAACAATACATGCAACAACTAACGATCAAACAACTTTAGATATAGCTCATAAAAAAGGTGCTTTTTCTCGCCGCGGAAGAAGTGCAATGGTGAATATTATTCCAGCATCTACAGGTGCTGCTAGTGCAATTGGTAAAGTATTACCTCATTTAGATGGTAAGTTATCAGGTTCAGCTTTCCGTGTTCCAACTATAGATGGTTCAGTTATTGATTTAACTTTAGAATTAAAAAGAAATGTAACGAAGAAAGAAATAAATGAAGCTTTTAAAAATAATCAAAGTGAAGTTATTGAATATACTGAAGATCCAATTGTATCTTTAGATGTTGTCGGTAAAAAAACAGGAGCATTAGTTGATGGTCTTTTAACAGAAGTTTTAGATACTGAAGATGGAGAACTTGTTAAAATTGTAGCTTGGTATGATAATGAACTTGGTTATACAAATCAAATGATAAGAACGATGAAAAAGTTTATATAGAAAAAAATTATAAGTAATGTGTCAGCTATGTTTTATGACTGTAGAAATTTAATAACACTGGATTTAAGTAATTTTGATACGGACAAGTTCAAATACGCGAGATCTATATTTTTAAATATGCCAGATACAACTATAATTAAAGTAAAGAATCAAACAATGCAAGATTGGATACTTGCTTTGCCATCCTCCGGTGACTATTACGGCCGCCCAGAAGCTTGGACAACTGAGAATGTAATAATTAAGGGATAATTTAATTATCTCTTTTTTATTTGTAAAATAATAAAAGAATCTATTATCTACTAGTATTTTTTGATATAATTAATATAATAGAGGTGTTGGGATGAGAACGATTAGATTAATGATAGTTTTACTAGTTTCATTATTTTCTTTTAATATATGTGTGTTAGCTGAATCTTCTAATTTTGAACCATATTTATCAATGAATCCAGATATTACAGAAAATAGAATTAATATAGCTCTTGGTTTTGCTGGAGAAGATATTATGGCGATTGAAGGTACGCTTTCATATGATTCTAAAAAATTAACTTTAGTTGAAGTAGAAGCTTTAGATAATTTTAATGTGACTACTTCTTTAGAAAGTGAAAGTGGAAAATACCATACAATTAAGATACTTGCTGACAGTGATTATTCATTTAATGAGTCTAATTATGCCATATTAGTCTTTGAAGTTAATCCCTCTTTTAAAAATAGAAAGAAGTCTGATTTATTTTTATATAATTATACGGCATCAGGACCTGAAAAAATTAAATTTCGTTCAAAAGGTGTTATTGCAACGCTTGGTAGAGTAAATGCATCAGAGATGAACTTTGTTATAGATAATATTACAAATAGTACTAATCTTAAATATTGGATTTTAAATCATTGGTATATTTTTATCATAGTTATATTTATTATTGTTATGATAATTGGAATTATCTTTTTGATTCCTTCTAGAAGAAAAAAAGAAGCTCGTGAGAATTCCTTAGAAAATTCCATAAAGCCAGAAAATTATGATCCTAATTCTACAAATATAAAAATAGATAAAGAAGCAATAGATAAAATAGGTAAGGTAGAAAAAACAATTGATATGAGTCAAGCTATTATAGTTTCAGAAGATGTTAAGCCTTTTGGTGATATAGTTGGAAAGTTTGATGAACCAACTAGTACTGAAGTAGAAAAAAAGGAAAACAATCCTTTTAATTCACAAATAAATGTTTTTGATAATCGTACACCAGAGATGATAAATCAAGTTGCTAATAATGTCAATGAGAGTTCTACTAATAATGAAATTCCTAAAGAAGATAATTTAACTGCTGCAATTGATCCTTTTAATGCGTCTCCAATTAGAGAAGAAAAAGAGAATAAAGATTTAGAAACATTAGAAGAATTACCAAAGAAAAAAGAAAGTGTTATTAAGAGTCCAGAAAATGATGGACTTGCAGTAATTAACCCTCAAGTATTTGAAACAGTTGAAATGCCTAAATTAAGTGAAGATGTTAATATTTCACAACCGAGTGAAAATAGTAATAGCGATAATGGCAACAGTAATATTTTATCAATAATTTTTATGTTAATTTTAGTTAGTTCTCTTTTTACTAAAAATGTGTACGCTGATGAAGGTTACTATTATCAAATTGATACTTTAAGAGATGCGATTGTTGGAAGAGTTAGTGTAAATGAATCACTAGATTATAATGGAGATGGAAAAGTAGATATTTTAGATATAATTGAGACAAAAGATTTAACTAATTGTAATTTTGATGATTTGCTTTCTACTGACCCTGGTTTTGCAGAAATCTATGGTCAAAGCAATAATTTAATAAGTACGGATTCTAGTTTTGTCAAACCAACAAAAAAGGCATCAGGTAGAAAAACAACTACGAAAAAAGGTTCCTCTAGTTCTATTAGTGATGGAACAACAAAGAAAACGACAACAAGAAAAGATTCAAGTGGAATATTTAAAACAACAAGTTCAGAAAGTGGAACAAGAACTACAACAGCCAAAACAACAAGAGGTACAACTACAAAAGGACAGACAACGAAGAGAACAACTACGGCAAGACCCGTAGCTGCAAGTTATAATGTAAATATTACGGCATCAAATGGAACTGTTTCACCAAATTCATTTCAATTACAAGAAGGAAAATCAAAAAGTGTTTCATTAAGTCCTAATCCCGGATATACAGTGGATCAAAATGCATCAAACTGTAGTAATGTTTCTTATTCATTTAGCTCTGAAACAAGATTGATGCTTGCAAATATAAAAGGAAATGCAAGTTGTAATATAAAGTTTATTCCAAGAAGTGATATTAGAGTAACTCTTAAGTATCATATTGGTCATGGAAATTCTGCACTAACAAACTTAAGTTACTCTTATACAACCAAAACAGTTAATAATGAAGGACGTGGAGTGTATAATCAAAATTGGTCAACAGGTGTTGCAACTCCAACAGGCTATAAATTAAGAAGTCAACCAACATGCGGAAGTTATCAAAACGGAGTCTTTTCTATAACTATCCCAGCTACTTCGACAACTTGTGAAATGTATTTTGAGCCTAATCTATACAACTTAAAAGTTTATGTTTCAGGACAGTCATCACAGATAAATACAGGAACTTATGCAAGAATATTTTATGGTGAAAAGAAAAAAATTGAATTTCCATCATTCACTCTTTATAAAAATGTAAAGTGTTCAGGTGGTGTTACCTCATCTTTATCTAGATCAGGAAGATCACCATATCAATATTCCTTCTATTACACCCATAATTCATCATCTGATGCGGTTTGTAATATATCTTAAGATTAGTTATTGACAAATATTCGTTTAATTAATATAATTTAGCATATAAAGCAATTGAGGAAGACGTTAAATAAGTGAACCTAAAGAGAATCTATGGTTGGTGCAAATAGAGAGGCAAGTTTATTTATGTATCACTTCTGATGTGTCTTGGGGAAACTTAAGAACGGAAAATCTCACGTTAAGAGAATAAGTGCATGAATACTCATGAAATAAGGTGGTACCACGGGTAAAAACTCGTCCTTATGTTTCATGAGTTTTTATTTTGAAAGGATAATTTTATGGATACAGAATATGAAGTTAAAGTTTTAGAGATTGATCATGATGAATGTATTAATCTGCTTGAAAGTCTAGGTGCAAAAAAGATAATGGATGTTATGCAAGAAAGGTACATTTATGATGTTATTCCAGAAGACCCTCATAAATGGATAAGACTTAGAACAAATGGGAATAAGACAACACTTACAATAAAAGATTTAAAAAGTGAAACTATTGATGGAATGAAAGAAATTGAAATAGAGGTAAGTGATTTTTCTAAGACTAATTTACTTTTAGAAAGTTTAGGATATAAGAATAAAGGATTTCAACAAAATAAACGTGTACAATATATACTTGATGGAGTAGAAATAGATTTAGACCATTGGCCTCATATACCTGAGTATATGGAAATAGAAGGCAAATGTGAAGCTGATGTTAATAAGATGATAGAAAGACTAGGAATTGACAAAAAAATGGTAACAACAATGGATGTTGATAGTGTATATAAACATTATGGAATAAAAGAAATAAAAGATTTAAGTTTTAATGAGGAGGAATTATAATGAAAAATTTTAAAGAATTAGATAAAAGAAGTGTTCATGAGGTTGAAACAAGTATTCTGAATACTTGGAAGGACCAAGATATATTAAATAAGACAATTGAAGCAAGGGATCAAAATTGGGTTTTCTATGATGGACCAATTTATGCTAATGCTAAACCAGGGATTCATCATGTGTTAGCAAAAGCCATTAAAGATTCATTTTGTAAATATAAAACTATGCAAGGTTATCGCGTTCAAAGAAAGATTGGTTTAGATACACATGGTTTACCAATCGAAGTTAATGTAGAAAAAAAGTTAGGGTTTAAATCAAAATCGGATATTGAAAAATTTGGTGTTGAAAACTTTTGTATTGAATGTAATAAAGCAACAGCAGTAAATATTGATGAAATAAATAGAGTTACTGATATGATGGGACAATTTATTGATTGTGAGCATCCATATGTAACTTGTTCCAATGAATTTATTGAATCTGAGTGGTGGATTATTAAAGAAATGGATAAAAAAGGTTTAATCTACCATGGTAATAAAGTGCTTTGGTATTGTCCTAGATGTGGAACTGAACTAAGTCAAAATGAAGTTTCACAAGGTTATGAAGAAACATCAGTTAATACTGTAATTGTTCCTTTAAAAGTTGTTGATAAAGATGAATACTTTCTTGCTTGGACAACAACTCCTTGGACTTTAATGGCCAATGTTGCAATATGTGTTAATCCAGATTTAACTTATATTAAAGCAGAATCACAAGGTTTTAAATTTATTTTAGCAGAAAGTCTTGCAAGTTCTGTTTTAGGCGATGAATATAAGGTATTAGATACTTTTAAGGGTAGTGACTTAGTAGGTATAAAATATGAACAATTAATGCCATTTGTAACTGTCGAAGGTAAGTGTCATGAAGTTATTGCCGATAGTTATGTTACAGCTGATGATGGAACAGGTGTTGTTCATATCGCTCCAGCTTATGGTGCTGATGATAACAGGGTGTGCCAAGAAAATGGTATTGGTTTTGTTAATCCCGTTGGAGAAGATGGATGTTATACAGAAGGACCTTGGAAAGGTACTTTAGTAACTGATCCAGACTTAGAAATTGAAATAATTAAATGGTTAAAAGAAAATGATAAATTATTTAAAAAGATTAAAATAACACATGATTATCCACATTGTTGGAGATGTCATTCACCATTAATTAGTTATCCAAAACCTGCTTGGTATGTAAAAACTACAGCTTATAAAGATAAAATAATTGAAGCTAATAAAAAGATTAATTGGTATCCTGAATATGTTGGCACAAAAAGATTTGCTAATTGGCTTGATAATATGATTGACTGGGGGATATCAAGAAACCGTTATTGGGGATGTCCATTACCAATCTGGATATGTGATGAATGTAAGCATACTCATGTAGTGGGATCTTTAGATGAACTTCAATCTATGTTAATTGAAGATGTTGATGTTAAGACTATTGAATTACATCGCCCATATGTCGATGATTTACATTTAAAATGTCCAGAATGTAACTCTCGTATGACAAGAGTCTTAGATGTTTTAGATGTTTGGTTTGATTCTGGTTCAATGCCTTATGCCCAATTTCATTATCCATTTGAAAATAAAGAATTATTTGAATCTCAATTCCCTGCTGATTTTATTGCTGAAGGGTTAGATCAAACTCGTGGTTGGTTCTATGTTCTTTTAGTTATTTCAACAATTATTTCAGGAGAATCAAGTTTTAAAAATGTTGTTGTTAATGACATGGTACTTGATGGTAAGGGTAAAAAGATGAGTAAATCAACTGGTAATATAGTTGATCCAGAAGTTGCCTTAACAGAATTTGGTGCTGATAATGTAAGATGGTATATGTTCTATACTTCTCCTGTTTGGACACCTTTAAAATATGATAATAATGGCGTTAAAGAGGTTCACTCAAAATTCTTTAATCCACTTAAAAACACATATTCCTTCTTCCAAATGTATGCAAACATTGATGGAATAGATATAGATGATTGTAATGTTCCTTATGAAAAACGTGAAGAAATAGATAAATGGCTTTTAAGCAAATATAATAAATTACTAATGAGAGTCACTGATTCTTATGAGAAATATGATTTAAATGAAGTTGTAAGATATATTACTTCTTTTGTATCGGAAGATTTATCTAATTGGTATATTAGACGTAATCGAAATAGATTTTGGGCAAGTGATTTAGACGATTCTAAGAAGTCAGTTTACATGACTACTTATGAGGTATTAGTGGGAATTGCTAAAATGTGTGCACCAATTATTCCATACATGACAGAAGAAATTTATAAAAATCTAACTGGAGAAGAATCTGTCCATTTGGCTGATTTCCCTAAATATGATGAGTCTTTAATAAATGAGAATATTGAAGTTAAGATGGATTTAGTAAGAGATTTAATTTCTACGGGACGTTATGTTAGAGAAGAAACTAAGATAAAGGTTCGTCAGCCATTAAGTGAATGTTTAATTGATGGTAAGTATGAAAGTATCTTAGGCGATTTAGTAAACTTAATTAATGAGGAATTAAATGTTAAAAAAGTTACTTTTGTTGATGATTTATCTAAATATATGAACTTTACAATAAAACCTAACTTTAAAGTATGTGGTTCAATGTTTGGCTCTAAAATGAAAGATTATCAAGCTGCATTACTTGATTTACATGATGAAGATATTGAACTTATTTTAAAAGAAGAAACAGTTACAATTGATTTTGATGGCGGTAGACTTGATATTACACCTGATATGGTTGATGTAAGAATTGAATCAAAAGAAGGATTTAATGTGGGTATGGAAAATAATAAGTTTATTATTTTAAATACTGAATTAACTCGTGAACTTATTTTAGAAGGTTTAGCAAGAGAACTCGTTTCAAAGGTTCAAAACATTAGAAAAACTAATGGCTATGAAATAGCCGATAGAATTAATCTATACTATGATGGCGATGATGAAATACTTGAATCTTTAGATATGTTTAAAGATTATATTAAAGAAGAGACTCTTGCTGTTACATATGAACAAGCATCTAAAGGTGAAATTGTTGATATTAATGGCCATGATGTTAATATTTATATAGAAAAAAATTAGAAGAAAAATTAACTTCTAATTTTTTTATGCCAAAATGTGACAAAAGGAGATAAAACCTCAATCTACAAATGGAAGAAAATACACTTATTATAATCACTTGTGAAGCAGAAGAAAGTGATAAGACACTCACTTTATATCTTTGGCGAAAATGTTTCAGGGGGTGTAGTAATAAAAGAGAGTTGTGCTTATGAATAATCGTATATTACTAGATATCATAGTGCTATTATTATTGATAATTTTATTGTTTATCAGTGAATATTAACATTAAAAAAGCATCTTTATTTTCTGAATAAAGATGCACGATAGAAAAGTGTCTAGCGTTAGCAAAAGAAGCTTCTGCTTCACACACAATGTAATTATAACAAAGCTTGAAATTATCTTCAAGTTTTTTTGTGAGAAGATGTCATCTTCGCCAAAATGTGTAAAATCTGACTAAAGTGTATATACAAATAATTAGAACATCTATTTTTTTGACAAAATAATTATAAGTAATGTTGTAAAATAAAAGTAAAGAAAAGATAAATAATATAAAAAGTAATGCAATAGGAAAATATCTATGCTAATTTAAATTATATAAGAATATGTAAACAAATGTCTAAATTAGCCACATTTGCTCTTGACAGAATAGTTAGGCCTTGCTAAAAAAAAGTTATGATAAAGATAGGAAAGTACGCCTAAAGAAGGAGAAAAGAAATATGAAAAGAAGGAATACAATAATAGCACTAGTAGTATTACTAGCAATAGGTTTTGCAGCAGTATCAACTACACTAGTACTAAATGGAGTAATAGGTTTAGGAGAAAGTGATGATTTTAAAATCATATTTACAAGTGCAAGTATAGATGGAACAAAAAGAAATGATGTAATAGGCAGTGATAAAACAGTAATCAACTATGAAACAAAAACTTTAACAACGATAGAAGAAGAATCAGTTCTTGTATATGAAGCAACAAATACAAGTAGAAACTATGATGCAGAAGTAAGTATAGAATGCAATATAGTAGATGAAAGTGGAAATAAAGTAGAAGGCAATAACACATATGTCGATATGACATATGAACCAAATAGTATGTTACTATTATCAGGAGAAACAAAGAGTGGAAAAGTAAAGACTCGATTAATAAAGGCAGTAACAGATTCTATGGATATAAATATCAAATGTACATTAACTGGAACACCAAAAGAAAGAGATACATTAGGTGATGAATATGTTGAGCCAAATAAAACAGGTGGAACATTAATGACTCGATCATATAATATGGCATTTTGGCAACATAAATCTAATATAACAAAAGTAGTATTTGAAAATACATTAACACCACATGAAACAAGCGAAGATTTAATATATGATGTATCAGAGAATCAAGACGGAAGCGTAATGTCTTATCTAGTACCAAATGAAGATGATACAACAAAATATACATTATACATAAATTCGGATGGGAAAGTAGTAGCCAATCCTAACAGTGCATGCTTATTTGAATCTTTTCAAAACTTAACAGAAATAGAAAACTTAGAATATTTAGATACAAGAAATGTAACTATTATGGCGAGTTTATTTAGCGGTTGTCGTAGTTTAACATCACTAGACTTAAGCAATTTTGATACCAGTAAAGTGGAGATTATGGCGGTGATGTTTTCAGATTGTACAAGTTTAAAAAATATAGACCTAAGTACTATTGATACTAGTAAAGTAACTAACATGAGTGGGATGTTTAGCAGTTGTTCTTCCTTATCTTCTATAAGACTTGGTAATTGTAGTAATGTAGAGAGTATGTCAGGAATGTTTTCAAATTGTTCAAAACTTGAAAATGTTGATACAAGCGACTGCAATTCCTTTAAAGTTAATGATATTAGTAGGATGTTTAACTATTGTCAATCTTTAAAAAGCTTAGATTTAAGTAACTTTAATACAAGTAGTGTAACAAATATGGGCTCGATGTTTGCTGGTTGTGAACTTTTGACAACAGTTAATCTAAGTAATTTTGATACAAGTAATGTAACAGATATGAGTTCAATGTTTGGCGGTTGCAAATCATTAAAAGACTTGAATATAAGCAATTTTGAGACTAGAAATGTAATTTCTATGCGTGCTATTTTTTGTGAATGCGTTAATTTAAAAAATTTAGATATAAGCAACTTTGACATAAGTAGTGGAGCAAATATAGACTTTATATTTGAAAAAATGCCTTCCACTGCCACTATACATGTAAAAGATAAAACAATGCAAAATTGGATACTTGCTTTATCAAGTAGTAATCGTCCCGCTACTTGGACAACTGATAACATAATAATCAAAGAAGCATAATCTGCTTCTTTTTTCTTTCATTATAATGGAAATACTTTTTATTTTTATTTTTCTATGTTATAATTTGATTATAAGATAGGAAGGGTTAGAATGAACTTTGATCAATTAACAAGAATGTTATATCAAGAGAATATTAACTGGGTTTATTCAATAATTCGTGACTTAGATACTAAAGGTATTGAAAGAAAAGATAAGTTTATTGCAGATCCTTACATTTTTAATAATATTATTGCATTAGGATATTACTTTATGAACTTATACATCGTTAGTAATATTAATGATTATACTGAAGAAGATGCGAATATGGTCATGAATTCAATTATTACTGGAGCTAGTAGTTATGATCAATACAAACTAAGTCAAATATATAAAAGAGATATAAAGCTAGATACTTTAGTTGAACAATATAATTCAATAGTACGTAAGACTAAGGCATACTCACCTAATGATGGATTAAAGGCTAGAGTAGTGGCGATAGATGAAATATATAGACGAATTTATGATGTATTTAATAAAAGACACTTTAATGTTTTTGTTCGTGTTTTTATAACATCATTTAAGGATTATGAGAAGAGTATCAAAGAAATAATAGATAATTATTTAGTTAAGAGATAGGAATTGGTAGCATGTTTAGTAATGAAAAAATTAAACAAGTTTTTAATGCAATTAAAGATAATGGTATTGATGCTTTTGATGATGAATCATTAGCTAAATTATTATCTATTTTAAGCGAAGAAGAGTTTGATTTATTTGAACAAAGGTGTTATCAAGAACTTGAAAGTTTAGAAGCATTAATGCGAATAATGAGCATAAGACCATATGCCGAGGCACTTATATCACGTGATTTATATCGAATTAGAACAAATAAATTATATGATACTTACAAAGCTTCTTTAACTGATGGTACTTACCGTGATTTATTTAAGAGTTTAAGAGTAGAAGAACTTGCTGATTTAAAAAAATATGTGTCATTTACGATAGATCGAAGTGATGATGTTAATATGAGTGGCTCTAAAAAGATTATTAATATGATTACTCGAGAAATAAAAATAAAAGAAGAACAAAGAAAACCTCGCTTTCAACAGTGAGGTTTTTACATAAATAAAATCATTACATTAAGTAATGATTTTATTTATTATCTATTATAGAATTCAACTACTAGAGATTCATTGATTTCAGCGTTAAGTTCGCTTCTTTCAGGTAATCTTGTGAAAGTTCCCGTTAACTTTTTAGCATCAAACTCAACATAAGCAGGTCTTGTAACATTAGCTTCAAGAGCTTGTCTAATTGCTGGATGTTCTAAAGAGTTTTCTTTAACACTGATTATATCTCCAGGTCTACATTGGTATGAAGGAATATTAACCTTTTTACCATTTACTAAAATATGTCCATGATTAACAATTTGTCTAGCACCGCGACGAGTATTAGCCATTCCCATTCTGTATACTAGATTATCAAGTCTTGATTCTAGTAATTTTAAGAAGTTTTCACCATGTACACCTTGCATTTTAGATGCTTTATCAAAAAGACGTCTAAATTGTTTTTCGTTTAATCCATACATAAATCTAATTTTTTGTTTTTCTTGTAACTGGATACCGTATTCAGAAACTTTTTTTCTTCTTCCTGTACCATGTTGACCTGGAGCGTAAGCTCTTTTTAAGTCTTTACCATTTTCAAGTGTTGAAAAACCTAATCTTCTAGATTTTTTATAAGCTGGACCAGTATATCTTGCCATAAAATATTCTCCTTTCTTCATATTACGTAAAAAAAGGATTTTATCGTATTTAAGTTACTAGGGTGTTTAGTCATCTTTCCCTTAGGCAGTTTAAGTTACTAGAACTATTTCAACTAAACACATTAATAATTAAATACGATGCTGCCTTCGTTCATTACGCACTTAGTAATATACACTAATTATATGCAAAAGTCAATGATTTTATGGCTTTTGATATACTAGAAAATTTAATTTTTTAATTTATAAAATAGGCGTTTGGCATTTTTATCTAATGACTCTTCTAAATGACTATAATCCATTTTTCTAATTTCTTTTATTCTATTAAATACTTTTTTTCCATCATCTTCAGGAATACCACTCATGAAAGGATAATCAAGCTCAATTAATAAATTATCTATTGGGACATTTCTAACAACCTCTAAAGATTTTTTCGCATTTTCTTTAGTGATTGGTCTACCAACGGATATATAGCCATCTCTTTTTAAAATACTTTCTAAACTAAATAGATCTGGTTGGAAACAGTGAAAGACAAAGCCATAATGGGCAGGGTGGCCTTTTAAGATTTTTAAAACCAAATCATTTGTATTATTAGCATGAATTATAATGGGTAAATGGAGCATATTTGCAAGTTCAATACTTTCAATAAATTTTCTTATTTGCGGCTTTAAATCCTCTGAATCATCAAGCCCTGTTTCTCCAATTGCAACAATTCGGTTAGATAATGCACTTGCTTCGGCAATCTTTAAAATATTCTCAATATTTCCTTCATATAAGGGGTGTACTCCAATAGCTGCATAGAATTTATCACAAAGCCCAGTATTTGCTAAGGCATCAATGCTTGTTTCTTCATCTAGTCCAACATTAATTACTTTATCAAGGTATTCTAAGTCTTTTACTTTCATAATTTCTTGTCTAACATCTTTTAAACATTTAGAATTAATATGTGCATGAGTATCAATCATAAAATTTCTCCTTTAAATGGCTTTATTATAGCATGTATTTCTTTTTTTCGTGTAAATTTTTAACTTTAATTATAATCTTTAATATGTTAAAATAGTTATAGAATAAAGGGTGAAGAATATGGCAGAGTTACAAGAACACTTTAAAATGAACTATAAAAGAATTTTAGCTAATGCAAATCATATTGTTAAAGGCAATAAATTTCGTATAACTGTTTTATCGGAATTATTAGTTAGACTTGAATACTCGGAAACTGGTTTATTTGAAGATCGCCCAACTGAATTAGTTATGAACAGGAAATTTCCTGTTTGTCAATTTGAAAAAAAAGAAGACAATAAATATGTAACTATTAAAACATCATATTTTACTTTGACTTATCAAAAAGAAATGCCTTTTGTAGGATCGAAAGTATCACCTGATCAATATTTAAGAATAGATTTAAATGGTACAGATAAATATTGGTTTTTTAATCACCCTGAGGTAAGAAATTTTGGGGGTTCAACTTTTTCATTAGATGGAGCTGATGGGAATGCCAAGTATGGTAGAGGTTTATACAGTACAGATGGCTTTGTTTCTTTGGATGATTCGAAAACTTTAATATTTAATGAAGATGGTACTTTAGGTAAAAGAAGCGATAAGAGAATTGACACTTATGTATTTATGTATAAACGTGATTTTGGAGCTGCCTTAAGAGATTATTTTACGTTAACAGGTTATCCTCCGTTAATTCCAAGGTATGCTTTAGGTGTCTGGTGGAATAGAAATATAGTTTATGATTCTAAAGATCTTGAAAAGCTAGTTTATAAATTTAATAAAAACAGGATACCTTTGTCAATAATAATGCTTGGAGATAAATGGCATAGACAAATGAGTAAGATGATATCAGGCTTATCTTTTGATGAAAAACTATTTAAAAGACCTAAAAGAATGACTGATTTTTTACATAGTAAAAATATTCGCTTAGCTGTTAAAGTAAACCCAATGGAAGGTATTAGTAAAGATGAAGATTATTTTTTGCCTTTTAAGAATGCATCAGGGTTAGAAGGAGATTTAAAATTACCTTTTAATGTATTTAACAAGAATGTTTTAAGTGCTTATTTTGATTACTTAATTCATCCTTTAATGAATTATGGTGTTGATTTCTTTTGGATAGATTATGACAATATAAATGATAAAACTAATTTAAGAGCGTTAACACATTATCATTTTAATGATTTTAATCAAATTACTAATCGTCGTGGTATTACTTTGGCACGTAATGCGGGAATAGCCGCTCACAGATATCCAATTCACTATACAGGAGAAACAATTGTTAGTTGGAAAAACTTGGAGATGTTACCAACATATAATTCAACAGCTTCAAATCTTGGACTTTCTTGGATAAGTAATGACATTGGTGGATATACAGATGGTATTGAAGATGGAGAACTTTATTCTCGTTTTGTTCAATTTGGTTGTTTTTCACCAATATTAAGGCTTTCAGCTGATGAAGGAAGATATTATAAACGTGAACCATGGAAGTGGGATATTACAACTCAATCAGTAGTTAGTCAATATCTTCGTTTAAGGCATGCTTTAATCCCTTATCTTTACAGTGAAGCATTCCGTTATACGAAGACAGGTTTACCATTAGTTCAACCCTTATATTATCGTTATCCAGAGATATATGATGAACCACTTTATAAATCCGAGTATTATTTTGGTTCTTCCCTTTTTGTAGCACCAATTACAACAAAAAGAGATAATTTAATGGACAGAACTATTTTAAAATTGTTTTTGCCAGATGGAATTTGGTATGATTTTACAACAGGAAAAAAATATGCTGGTGGTAAAAGATATACAACATTTTATAAACAAGAAGATTATCCAGTATTTGCTCGTGCTGGTACTATAATACCAATGGCTATATTGGATGAGAGAAATTTAAATGATACTAAGCCTCCTGCATCTATGGAAATTCAAATATTTCCAGGAAGCAGTAGTACTTATGAATTATATGAAGATGATGGTATTTCTTCCCTTTATGAAAAAGGATTTTTTATAGTTTCGGATATAGATTATACATATCAGAAGAATAACTACACTGTAACTATTAGACCAGTTGCTGGTAAAAGTGGAATAATCCCACCACATCGTGCTTATCGGATAAGATTTAGAAATGTCCGCGAACCTGATGAAGTAGTTATTAGAATAGGTAATGAAAAAGTTAAGGGAGCTGAAAGTTATGTTGATGATAATGACTTTGTCATTGAACTTCCTGCTTTATCAACTTTAAAACAAGTAACAATATCTGTTAAGGGAAAAAACTTAGAGATAGATGCTTTAAGGCTTATTAATGATGATATTGAGTCAATCTTAAATGATTTACCTATCCAAACTAAAATTAAAAACGTTATTGGTGAAACTTTATTATCTAATACGGATATAAAACAAAAACGTATTGAAGTACGTAAGTTAAAGAAGTTGGGAGTTAATCAAAAATATATTAATTTATTTTTAAAACTTCTTGAATATTTGGCGGAAGTTTAGTATAATACACACAAGCAGATGAAGAAAAAGTAGTAGATTAGGATTCTATTAAAGAGAGTTACTATTTGGTGGAAAGTAATATAGATGAGTAATTGAACTTGTTTTTGGATGTGATAGGATAACTCCTTTAAAGGTTTCGAGTATAAATTAAGGTGGTACCACGAGTTTTCGTCCTTTGGATGGAAACTCTTTTTTATTAAAGGATGTGAATATATGCAATATTTGTTATGGTATGTGATTATATTTATGATTATTTTACTTGCCCTCTATGTTGTGGAGTTTTATATTCCCTTAAGAAAAGAGATATTAGGATGTAGTAAAGTATTTAGATTTATTACAAAAAAGTATGACTTAAGTATGAATAAAAATAGAGTAAGGACATTAAGTAAATTAATAGTGGTAGCAAATTCATTCATTTTATCTATACCAATGACAATTGTTTTATTTGTCAAATTATCGTATTTTGAAGCTATTGGTATTTCACTTGTTATATTTATTGCACTTATACTTGGTATTTATAATTTAATAGGTTATATTTTAAAGAAGAAAGGTTGGTAATTATGGAATACAATTATAAAGAAATAGAAAAAAAGTGGCAGGAGTTTTGGGAAAAAAATAAGACTTTTAAGACAGATATTAGAGATTTTTCAAAACCTAAGTTTTATGCTTTAGATATGTTTCCTTATCCATCAGGAGTTGGTTTGCATGCTGGACATCCTGAAGGTTATACGGCAACTGATATAGTATCAAGAATGAAAAGAATGCAAGGCTTTAATGTTCTTCATCCAATGGGTTATGATTCATTTGGTTTGCCTGCAGAACAATATGCTGTACAAACGGGCAACCATCCAAGTAAATTTACGGAAGAAAATATTAAAACGTTTACAAAACAACTTAAAGAATTAGGCTTTGATTATGACTGGGATCGAGAGTTAGCAACATCTGATCCTGCCTTTTATAAATGGACTCAATGGATATTTAAGAACCTTTATAATGATGGTTATGCTAAATATATTGATATGCCAGTTAATTGGTGTGAAGAATTAGGTACAGTTTTGTCTAATGATGAGGTTATTGATGGTAAAAGTGAACGTGGGGGATACCCTGTTGTAAGAAAAAATATGCGTCAATTATGTATTGATCAAGCAGCTTTTGCTGAAGACTTACTTGAGGGCCTTGAAACTATTGATTGGCCAGCCTCTACAAAAGAGATACAAAAAAATTGGATTGGTAAGTCGATTGGTGCTCACGTTAATTTTAAAGTTTTGGGTTTTGATGATAGTTTTACAGTTTTTACTACACGATGTGATACACTTTTTGGCGCAACTTACTGTGTTTTAGCTCCAGAGCATGAGCTTGTTGATAAGATAACTACAGAGGATAAAAGAAAAGAAGTAGATGAGTATAAAGCAGCATGTGCCTTAAAGAATGACATGGAAAGAACAGAACTTAATAAAGATAAAACGGGTGTATTTATTGGTGCTTATGCGATTAATCCTGTAAATAATGAAAACATCCCAATTTATATAAGCGACTATGTTCTTGCTAGTTATGGAACAGGTGCTATTATGGCTGTTCCTGCTCATGATGAACGTGATTATGAATTTGCTGAGAAATTTAATATTCCAATTATTCAAGTATTAGAGGAAGTAACTGGGACACCTCATGAAGGAGAAACTAAGAAAAATTCAATTGTAGCAATAGTTTATGATGAGAAAAATAAAAAATATTTGACAATTAATTGGGGAAAAAATGGGGGAAGATTATTTATTGGTGGAACTCGTAAAGATAATGAGACGCCACTTGAATGTGCAAAAAGAGAAGTAGAAGAAGAAACGGGATATGTTGATTTAGAATTACTTAAAGTTCTTCCACAGGTAAATCATCATTACTATGCCTATAATAAAGATAAGTATTTTAATATTGAATGTACAGGTTTATTGTTTAAACTAAAAAGTGATTTAAAAAATGCTCAAAATTTAGATGAAGATGAAAATTTCTTGGTAGAATGGGTAGATGAAGAGACTGTCATTTCGGAAATTAAAGATGAGTTGCATAAGAAAACTTATGAATATTCTAAAAATGGTGGGGCAATGACAGGAGATGGAATCCATATTAATTCTGAATGGCTTGATGGATTAAATAAACAAGAGGCAATTGATAAAATGATTGAATGGTTAGAATCTCATAACGTTGGAAGCAAGAAAATTAATTATAAGATGCGTGAATGGATTTTTGCAAGGCAAAGATATTGGGGAGAACCTGTTCCAATAGTTCATATGGAGGATGGAAGTGAGTATGTTTTAAGTGATGATGAACTACCACTTTGCTTACCTGAATTGAATGATTATAAAGGACATAATGGTCTTGCGCCTTTAGAGAATGCTGAAGATTGGAAAAAATACTCTCATGACGGTCTTAGTGGGGTTAGAGAAACATCAACTATGCCAGGAAGTGCTGGATCTAGTTGGTACTTCTTAAGATATATTGATCCTCATAATAATGATGAGTTGGCTTCACAAGAGTTACTTAAGCATTGGATGCCAGTTGATTTATATGTTGGTGGTCCTGAACATGCAGTAGGGCATTTAATGTATTCAAGAATTTGGAATCATTATTTATATAGCAAAGGATTATCCCCAGTTAAAGAACCGTTTAAAAAACTAGTTCATCAAGGTATGATACTTGGTGAAAATGGTATCAAAATGGGTAAGAGATTCCCAGAGTATGTAATTAATCCATCGGATATAATACGTGATTATGGAGCTGATACTTTAAGACTTTATGAAATGTTTATGGGTCCTCTTGAAGCCTCAAAACCTTGGAGTGCATCAGGTGTAGATGGAGCTAAAAAATTCTTAGATCGTATTTGGCGCTTATACACAGAAGAAAATAAAATAACCGATGAAAATAATGGGAATTTGGAAAGAATTTATCATGCAACAGTAAAGAAAGTTACAACTGATTATGAAAATCTTGCCTTTAATACAGCAATAAGCCAGCTAATGATTTTCATTAATGCCGTTTATAAGGAGACGAGTTTCCCAAGAGAATATGCAGAAGGATTTATTAAGTTATTAAATCCAGTGGCACCACATATTACAGAAGAAATTTGGAATGTAGTATTAAAACATAATGACACGATTGCTTTTGAATCATGGCCAGAGTATGATGATGATAAAATAGTTGAAGAAGAAGTTACTGTAGGTATTCAAGTTAATGGTAAATTAAGAGGTACTATTACAGTTCCAACAGATGCTGCGGAAGATGAAATTAAAAATAAAGCATTTGAAGAGGAAAATGTTAAACGTCATATTGATGGAAAAGAAATTGTAAAAATAATTGTTATTAAGGGTAAAATAGTAAATATAGTTATTAAATAAAAGAATTCACGAGTTTTCGTGAATTTTTTTTGAAATTTAGAAGTAAAGTTGTGGATATCGTATTGGCACTAAGGAGGGAAGTATATATAAAGATTATGTCATGCTTATGTGTGAGATATACGAAGAGATGGAAGAACTAGCTGGTAATGATGCGGGAAGAAAAGCCTTAATCAAAATGCTAAAAACCTTAGGAAGAAGTGAAGAGTTTATGACCGTAATGGATAAATATGAATATGAAAAAAATCTTACACACTGAAGAAGGCAGACAAGAAGGCTTAGAACAAGGTTCAGAACAAACAAAAATTAAAATGATAAAAAAGTTTTACAAAAATGGTGTTGATATTGAAGTAATTGCTTCTTCATCTGATAAATCAGTAGAGGAAGTAGAGGAAATACTTAAAAAAGTTGCTTAGTTCATCATTTCAGACTGTTGACAAATAGAAAATGTTAACAGTCCTTTTAATTTGAAAAATATGTAGTTTAATAAAAGTGTTGCTTATATAATTCAAAAGCTTATGAGGTTTACAAATTGCGTTTTTTTTCATGTCTTTATCAAAAAAAGTCTGATATACTTACAATAAGAGAGTATGGTATTATGAGAAGAAATTATAAAATTTTTATGCTAATTGCTATTTTAGTAATTGGGTTTGCTGCTGTGTCAACGACAATTGTAATTAATGGTTTTACAAGAGTAGGTACAAACGAAGAGGATTTTGATGTCTTTTTTTACAGTGTAACTTTAGATGATTTAATTGTTACAAATGATGTTTTAAGCAAAGATAAAAAAACACTTAATTTTGCAACTAATGAGATTAATGTACTAGGGGAATCATCTACATTAAAATTCTCCGTTATAAATAACTCTAGTCAATATAATGCGGAGGTAAGTATTGAATGCACTATTCCAAGCGGTGATGATTATACAGTTGAAGTAAGTCCTTTGAGTATGACTATAAATGCTGGTAAAAGGTTTGATGGAACTATTAAAGCTACGTTAACTAAGGCTTTAATTGATGCCAAAGATGTTCAAATTAGTTGTACTTTAAATGCTAATCCAACTTCTAGAACTTCTAGTGTGCCAAAAGTTGTTGATAAGAATATGTATGATGTTATTTTAGTTGGTGACAGCATTATGAATGGTTATGGCAATGATTTTAAGACTTTTGATTATTATTTAAAAGAAGCAGGATTAGTTCCCGAATCTTCTTTAGCAATGAATCTTTCCCAAAATTCTTCAATGCTATTTACATCTCCTTATGTTGAAGAAAATCAACTTATATTAGATACTCAAATTAGAAAATATCTTTTTGATAAAGTAGCTAATGTAAAAGAAGACGCTTATATCATGATAAATGGTGGAATAAATGATTTGACTCATAATTTGCAATATGATAATTATACTTTGGGTGTTGCTTCGACTGATGAGTTTAATAATTCTTCGTATTTTCAAGATGTAATGGCGAGTGATAATTTAGTATCAAGAATTTATAATATCCTATCGGGTGTAGGAATGACTTTTCCAAATAATAAAATTATTTATATAAAACCAAGATTACTTCCAGAAAGTATCATTAAAGAGTATTATAAAGATGTTGCATCAATTAATGCTGATATAACTTTATTTAATCAAGCAATAGATTTTTGGCAACAAAGAATAGGCAAGAAATATCCAAATTTGACTATAATTGATTCTAATGATTATGTTTTAGAAAGCGATTTAAGATATGCTCTTGTGCCAAACGATGGTGTTCATTGGCAAGCAAGTGCTTATCAGAAAATTGTTGAATCTTTAGCAAATTAAAAGAGGCTAATTTGTAGTCTCTTTTAATTTGTCATAAATTATATCTAAGTCGATAATTGGTTGTTTTTCTTCATAACCTGGAGTCATATGAATATGAAAATGCTTTATTTCTTGACATGTTCCTGAATTTGTAATAATTTGCATACCAGTTAAATCAAGTTTCTCATGTAAAAGTGTATCCATTTTTTTAAGTATTTTATTTATATGTACAGCTTCATCATTGTTAATAAATGTATAGTTTTCAATATGCTTTTTTAGAATAACAAGTAAATCTCCATTTTGTTCGGGATTTATATTCATAATAACTTTGACAATTTCATCTTCATAGATTTTTTTTGATGGAATACTACCATCAATTATTTTACAGAATATACAATCTTTCATAATTTCACCTAAATTAATTATA
Source organism: uncultured Bacilli bacterium (assembly GCA_910587065.1). GTDB lineage: Bacteria > Bacillota_I > Bacilli_A > RF39 > UBA660 > CAG-582. The sequence goes on from CAJUMA010000004.1 coordinate 79,551, forward strand.
TCATATTTATCTTGCGTTATATATAAACTTTATCAATTTTTCCGTTGTATAGTTTACAAAGAAAAAAGACTTTATCCCATTGCTTAGGTGGTATCGTGTTATAATTTAGTCAGAGATTAGGAAGTGCTTATATGAAGAAAAAGTATATTATTATGTCAATTTGTGTTATTGCTATTTTTTTAATGCTTGTTATCGGTATAAATACGGTAAAAAAACATGAGGATAAAAAATCTCCAACGACGACAACTGCTCCGATAGTTAATTCTGATGAAGTTGTAAGTGATGAAACCCGTGAAGAAGATAATGTTGGTGAAGGAGATAATGTTGATGGTAAAGAATATGCTCCAGCTAAAATGGTAGTCAATGCTGATGAGCTTGTTGGGTATAAAGAGGCTAAGGAAGATGCCAATAATTTTGAGATTAGTAATGTTAATGTTGATAAGAAAAGTAAATTAACTAATGTTACAGGTACGGTTAAAAATAAAGGAAAAAAGACAAAAATTGTTATAAAAGCAGAATTTTATAGTAATGGTAATGTTTTAGGTTCTTCAAGTATTGCAATAGATGAAATAAAGGAAAATGAAAGTAAAGATTTTATAATTAAAGTTATGAACGATATTGTAAGTGATGATTATAGGGTAGTTGTAGATTATGTAGGTGAATAGATTTGAGAAATAGAAAAGGAATAATGCTTCTAATTATATTATTAGCAATCGGTTTTGCAGGTGTTGCAACAACACTTTTAATGAGTGGTAATGTTTTCATTGGTACAAATGAAAGTGATTATAAAATATACTTTAGTGAAGCAATATTAGATGATAAAGATAAAACTAATTCTATAATAAGTGCAAATAAACAAGTAATAAATTTTGAAACAAAAGAGTTAACGGAAATTGGTGATGAATCTGTTTTAAGTTTTGAAGTTACGAATGATTCTAGACAATATGATGCAGAAGTAAAGTTTAATTGTCAGGCTAATGATTCAAGAATATTTGATTATGTTGATATTGATTATAAAATTAATGATTCCATTATTTTAGCTAAATCAAAAACTAATGGTTCTGTAAAAGCTACAATGAAAAAAGTTTATGTTGGAGAAGAGTTTGATAAAAGTATAACTTGTGAAATTAGTACAGATGCTTTAGAAAAAGAAAAAATTAATGATACTATTTTAAAGGAAAAAGAGTATTTTACATATGGTTATTTATTAAATGAAGATACTCCTTTAAGTAATGCTTTAGTTGTTGTTTATTCAGATACTCCGCATTACTTTCAAACTGATGTTCGAGGAATGTATTTAATACAAGGACTTGAAGGTGGAGACCATGAACTATATGTTATAGAGAATAGAACTTTAGATGAAGTAAAAACCTTAACCAAAGATGAAGTAAAGAACTTAGCTAATGACAGTACAATGTTTAATACAAGAGATACAGAAATTAATCTAAGTAAATATGAAAATAAATATGCTAAAGTAAAAGAAGGAATACCCGAGACTAGAACTGCAACATTAGAAGTGAACGGTGGTGTGGGAAGTAATTTATCAATTACTTTGATAAATGGTGAACAAGTCGGTTACCTTCCGACAATTAATCATGATTCTTTATTATTTAAAGGTTGGGAAGTTAACGGAAATGAAATTCAGGAAACTGATATCGTTACTGGTGAAACTACATTAGTAGCTAACTATAAAACAGGCGTGGCTGCCGTTAATGGAAAAAACTTTAAGACTTTAGAAGATGCTTATGATTATGTTACAACAGATACTGAGGCAACGATTGATTTACTTGAGGATACTGTATTAGCTGGAACTTTAGAAAATACAAAAAATATTATTTTAAATATGAATGAAAAGTCCATTAACTTAGATAAATATAAAATAGTAAATAATCAAAAATTAACTATAAAAAATGGAACATTAAGGACAACTTCATCTTATGTCCTAGAAAATTCAGGTAATTTAAGCCTTTCAAATAATTTAAGTATTGAACACGATAATACTACTAATGTAAGTGAAGCGATTAAAACTATTTTAAATAAAGAAAATGCTGTTTTGAATATTAGTAATTCTACTATAAAAACTAATTTTAGTAGTTTTGTAAAAGAACAGTCTATGATTAGTAATTATGGTGAAATAAATGTCGTTGATTCAGAATTCTATGCCGATGATTCGGATATATTCATATATGATGGTGCTGTTTTTAATACCAATAATTCTACTTATAATATAAATGGTACATTTGAAACTGGAAATCTTTTTCAAATTTATGGTACTTTAATTTGTGATAATAGTACTTTCCGTGTGCTTGAAGATAATGTAACACGAAAGGGAATCTTTAATTTAAAAGAAGGTGGACAAATTGAACTTAATTCAGGGGTATTTGATAATACCTATGGAAAAGGCAATAGTGTATATTCATATGCTGGTTCAACAATTAATTTAGGGAGTAAAGATCAAACAATAAATTTTATTGGAAATGCTACAAATAATTATGTAATTTCTCATTATGGTGATTTAAATATAATTGATGGGACAGTAGATGTTAGCAATGCTTCTTACTTTATTGCAAGTTTTGGCTTATTAACTGTTGGGACTGATAAAAGTATACCTACAATAAATGGTGGAACAGGGACAAGTATAATAGAAGTTAGAACTAAAGGAGATAATCAAAATAGTAGAATTATAAATGCTAATATTAACGTGTTTAATGCAATTGGTATAAATGTTTACAAAGATGTTAAATTAACGATTGATAACGCAACAATTACGCAAGAGAATGAAACATCAACAAATAGAATATTTGATATAACTGGTCATTTAACGATAAATAATGGTTTGTTTAAAATAGGTAGCAATAATGTTAAAGGTCAAGGTATTATAACTCTTAGAGCTCTTGCTACACTTGATATAAATTCTGGAACACTTGATAATACATATGGTGTGGGAAACTCAATTTATGTATATGCAAACTCGACATTTAATGTTGGCCGTAACAATGAAACTGTGAATCTTATAGGTAATGGAACAAGTAGTTATACATTATATACTCGTGGAGATTTGAACATTATAGATGGTACTATAAATGTTTCTAATGGGCATTTTATTGGAAGTTATGGTTCATTAACTGTTGGTACTAACTCAACAACTCCTACTATAAATGGGGCAAAAGGGTCAATTCTATTAGAAATTAGAAGTACGGGAGATAATCAAAATAATAAAATCATAAATGCCAATATTAATATGTTAAATGTTATAGGTATAAATGTTTACAAGGATGCTGAACTTATTATTGATAATGCAACAGTTATACAAGAAAATGAAACATCAACAAATAGAGCGCTAAAGGTTACAGGTCATTTAATAATAAATAATGGGACTTTTAAAATTGGTGAAAATAATTTAAAATCTAATGGATTAATTCTTGTAAATACTGATGGTGTGCTCGATTTAAATTCTGCAACTTTGGACAATACATATGGAAATGGTGCAGTTATTTCTGCTTCCGCAGGTTCGACATTTAATATGGGACGTGAAAATAGTATTGTAAACTTAACTGGAGCTAAGGGGTATTTCATAATTAGTAATGCAGGAAATATGAATATTAATGATGGTACTATCAATGCTTTAAACAGTTCTTTAGTGACTTCTAGTGGTTTATTGAAAATTGGAACTGATACATCTATACCAACTCTTAATGGAGCGAAATCTTCAGGCGTCATTACCATTAAAAGTAATCAAGATAATAGAATAGTAAACGCGAATATTAATGGCCGTAATGCTACAGTTATTAATGTTTCGACAGGTGCTAAACTTACAATAGATAACGCAACACTTACCCAAGAAAATGAAACAGCTTTAAATAGATCGTTTGATATATCAGGTGAACTTACAATAAACAATGGAAACTACACCTCAAGTGGAACTGGCAATACTTCTTACGGTTTATTTGATATAAGAATGGGTGGAGTTTTAAATATTGATGGTGGATCTTATGATTATTTGGAAGCAGACAGCAATTTAATTTATACAGCTGTAGATGGAACTGTTAATATAGGAAAATCTTTAAAATCATCTATTACTATGTATTCTAATTCACCACATCCGCTTATAGCAACACATGGTAATTTAAATATATATGCAGGAACTCTTACATCTAATTCTTCAAATGTAATTCTTCAAAGTATGGGTGATGATGGAGAAACATTTACAGAAGAAGAAACTCTTGCATACCGTGCAAAAATAAATATTTATGGTGGTAAATTAATTGCTGAATCTAGTAGTCCAATTATTCATGTATCTGCGGGAAGAATAGAAATGAATGATGGTGAAATTATAAATAATAGTACTGGTTATACAATTTATAACAAAGGCGGTACTGCTATTCAAAGAGGTGGAGTATCCGCAAAGAACTTTGGCGTAACTGTTGAGTAAAAAGGTAAGGAAATTCTTATCTTTTTTAAATTATTAAATTTATTTTGGGTCATGCATACTATATAGTAGAGTATTTTTAGGAGGTACGTATGGCTTATTATAAAGAAATTGTTACTAAAGCAGTAATTGGAAAGGGTAAAAAAACTATCAGAGAAGATAGGGAAATATCTTTTGGTGAAAGACTTGATAACGTTTTAGGTTGTTGGGTTATTAATCATACATTCTCTGGCAATATTTTAGATGGTGTAGCCGTAGTTTCAGGGAATTATGATGTAAATATTTGGTATTCTTATGATAATAATACAAAAACAAATGTTATTATTAAGAATTTTAGTTATCAAGATCCAATGAAAGTAAGATTAAAAGAGAATTCTAAAATAAATAATAATACTGAGATAATTGTTAGAAGTTTGAATCAACCAAGTGTAAGTGATGTAAGTGTTGATTCAGGAATAATTAAACTTACGGTGGATAAACAAATGGGTGTTGAAGTTATTGGAGATACGATGGTTCGAGTAAGTGTTGAAGATGAAATGGATGATTATGAAGAAATAGAAGATGATGAAGAGATAAAGGATATTGAAATTACGGATGATTATTTAAAATAAGGTCACATTTGAGTGACTTTTTTGCTTTTTTCTGTCTTTTATTATATAATACTAGATAAATTTTTAGGGGTGTAAATGTGAAAAAGTTTAAGAATTTAAGGGATTTTAAAAAATCAACTGAATTTGAAAGTAAAGATTTATCATACTGTGATTTATCGAATTTAGAATAACAGTAAAAAAATATCTTCCTTATGATATCGCTTTAAAAGAGCAGAATCGTGCCGCTTAATCAAAAAAAGAACTTATATATAAGAGGTAGTTTGTATGGAGAGAATAAAATTAAAAACATTTGAATTAGAAGAATATGATAGTAGTAATATAGATCATCAGAAGTTTGCTACATATTTTGAAAGTGATGAAGAGTATACTGAATATATGGAACCATTTTGGTCGTTAGAAAATTCGGTTAATTATGCCAAAAGAAATGGTAAGTATTCGGCTGTTTACTATGCTTATCTTGATGGAATTTTAGTTGGGATGGTAGGTTTAATTAGCATTCTTGATATGCCAGAGGTTGTAATTTCTATACTAAAAGAACATAGGGGAAATCATTATTCAAGATATTTATACCAAGAATATGCAGAATATGTATTAAAATTTTATAAAGAATATAAGGCAATATATGCAAGTATACAGCCAGAGAATATACATTCAAGTAAAAATGCTTTAGCTGCTGGATTTAAGCAGATTGATGAGTATAAGTATATTAAGAGGTGATAACCGTCTCTTTTTTTATTAAAAAACTTTTAAAACACTAAAAAATATGCTATAATCTACTTACTGATGTGCGCTTTATTTCTTTTTTGAAAGAAGGATAAAAATGAGTAAAATAAAAATGTTTGCCTTAGGCGGACTAAATGAAAGTGGTAAAAACACTTATGTTGTAGAAATAGATAATAGAATATTTATTTTTGATTGTGGGTTAAAATATGCAACTGATAGTATGTATGGAATAGATTATATTATTCCAAATTACCAATATTTGATTGATAATAAAGATCGAATAGTTGGTGTATTTCTAACTCACGCACATTTAGAGAATATGGGAGGCATATTTGATTTAATTAGGGAAATACCAAAACTTAAAGTTTATGCAACGAGATACACTAAAGAATACTTATTATTAGAAGGATTAAATGAAAAAAATATAATAGAAATAAAAGCACAGAAGAAAGTATCTTTTAAAGATGTATCGATATTCCCTATAAATGTAAGTCATTCAGTTCCAGATGCTGTAATGTATGTAATAAATACAAAAGATGGAGCTATATGTTATACAGGAGACTTTTTAATTGATCCGACTATGGCTGGGGCGTATTCTATGGATTTAGGAAAAATTGCTTATGTTGGAAAACAAGGAGTTTTATGTTTGATGAGTGAATCATCATTCTCTGAACATCCTGGACATACTAGTCCTAATCATAGGCTAACAAGTTGGTTTAAAGATACGATAAATCATAATGATGGAAGATTAATTATTTCTATATTGCCGATTCATTTGCATACAATTCAGGAAGTCTTTGATGCGGCTAATAATATGCATCGTAAGATTGTTATAATGGGAAAAAAGTTACAAAATATTGTTAATATGGCTTTAAAGAATGGTTATTTAGTTGATGAAAAAAAACTTATTGGCGATTTATCAGATTTAGAAAGTGATAAATGTATTTGTTTAATTTGTGATGATCGAGAAAAACCTTATGCAGCTGTTCAAAGAATTGTGTACGACAATGATAAATTCATTAAATTAAAGCCAACAGACACATTTGTCTTTGCTGAACCCAATTATGATGCTAATGAAAAATTACTTGTATCAATTCAAGATGATATTGCTATGCTCGGAGCAAAGAGTTTAACAATACCTAAGGATAAAAATATTTTACATCATGCATCGCAAGAAGATCTAATGATAATGCTTAATTTAGTTAATCCAAAATATTATATGCCAGTTAAAGGTGAGTACCGTTTAATGGTTAATAATGCTAATTTAGCATCTTCTTTAGGAATACCTGCTAGTAATATTATTCTAAAACAAAATGGTGATGTTGTTGAGTTCATTGATGGTGTCTTACAAGAAAAGTTCGAAAATATTAAAGTAGATGATATTTTAATTGATGGTAAATCAACTGATGATGTTGGTGAACTTGTTATAAAAGACCGTGAAATGCTTGGAGAAAATGGTATTATGCTAATATCAGCAACTCTCGATAAACAAACAAAAAAAGTGTTAGTTGGTCCAGAAGTTACTACTAGAGGATTTATATATGTAAAAGACTCTTTAGAAATGATTGAAGAAATTAAGAGAATGAGTCTTGATATAATTGAAAAGAATACTTCACCAAATTATGTTGATTATAATCAAATTAAAAACGAGATAAGAGAAGAATTAAGTAAATATTTCTATCATGAAACTGAATGTAAGCCGATGATTATTGCGGTTATACAGGAGGTATAAAAATGGGTTTTGTTGTTACTAATAAGAATATTGATTTAGGTAGCGAATTAAATGAAATGATTTCTTCTTTAGGTTATGAAATTGATATTAATCCTGATGATGAAGAAATTGAAGAAAAAGACGAAGAGGAAGAGAATTAGTATCTTAAACTAATTCTTTTTATATGTTAGGAAAATGTGTTAAAATAAAGTTAACAGTTTTAAGGAGTATGATTATGAAAAAAATAAATAAAGAAAATCTGAATAGAATACAAGAATATGAAGAATCTATATTAACAACTAAGGAATTAAAAGATTTGGGACTTACTCCTTATCAAATTAAATTATATTTAGAAAATGGTTATTTTGAAAAAATAGGTTTTGGAAAATATAAAATAACGATTATACGTAAAAGAGACAGTATTAATGAAGATTATATTCGCGGTCTTTTTAAAGATATGAGGTTATTAATCGAAAATGGAGAATATGAAAAAGCAAATATCATTTTAATTCATATTTGTGAAGATAAGACAACCAATACTTTTGATGGAGATATTTACATAATACTTAATATTTTAAAAAATATTATAGGATATAATCGTGACTATAATTATGCAAATAATCTAAAGTTTAAGAAGAGTTCTTTAAGTGCATCTGATTTAGCGATTTATAATGGAGAGTATTTGGACGCTAAGAAAAAATATTTTGATCTCTATGCTATCGAGAGTAATCATGATTTAGGGGTAGGAGATATTACCTCCATAAAATATACTTTATTGAATGAAACTATGAAAAGAGTTGAATCAGGCCTTTGTCCAGAATTAAGAGTTAATTTGGCAAGAAATTTTTATTCTTCTTTTATTGAATTTGTTCGTGCTAGAAATCATAAGTTGGCACTACAAGAATTAGAAAAGTGTATTAGTTATACTGATGATAAGGATTTGTTAGATATTTATTTGATGTTAAAAGAAGTAACTAAGACCATTGTCGATTATGTTAAAATTCATAAAGATAATTTTAATGTAATTAATCGTGAATGCGGAACAAATCCGCTTAAAAGTTTAAATGAGGCTATTTATAAACATGATTTTATTTATGCTTATTTTATAATGAATGAATTTGAGATAGGGGATCAAAAGAAATATAAAAGTTTAAAAAATCTTATTCGAGGTTTGTTGAAAATTTGTGGTAAATACCAAGATTATTTAGATTTCTGGAATGATAATCACAAAGACTCTAATGAATTAAGTGGTTATTTATTAGAAGAAAAAAATATTGGAGAGATAAAAAAATCGAGAATAAGACAAGAAGAAACTTTAATTAATAATAATTATTTAAAAAAACGTTATGAAAATAAGTATGTTGTTTTAGATAAGTATATTAATGAAAAAGATTATGAAGGTGCACTAAGTTATTTAAGAGTAGTAATTTGCGAAGATATTAAAACAGATGATTATAAAATATATAAATTAATAAGTTTTTTGCATTTTATGGAAAGTAATAAAGTAGGTTTTAATGAGTGTAGTATCGATTATGCTGGTTTGTCTTTAGAAGAATTATTTGAAAAGGCTATCCTTGAAGATGATTATTACATAGCTTTTAGAAATATTGGAAAAATTACTTATAATAATTCTAGTAGTTCTTTAGCTTTAATGAAAAAAATACTTCATAAAATGTATGAAATAAATAAGAAATATGCGATTTCAAAAAAAGAAGTAAATTTAGAAAAACAAAAAGAAGGAGAACTAGAAACGCTTGCGAAAGTAGAAGAAATAAATGTTTTAGATAATGAAGATCCTGTTCATTTAGTAACTGAAAAAGTTGACTCAGAATTGAATGAAGAATATATTCCTTATAGTTATGATGAATTATACGAGAGTCTTGATGAAGGTAACTTTGATTCTGTTCTTGCCTCATTAAAAGTTGGTTATAAAAGAAAAGTTCTTAATCGTTTAGAAACTAATACATATAGATTACTAATGATTCTTTATCACTATAAATCAGGGACTTTGAATGAGGATATACGAGAAGTAGAAGAAACTAATGACTTTGCAAATTTCTATCAAGCATTAAAATATCACAGGGTTGCGGATATAATTAAGTATTATGAAATCGCTTATGATGGTGCATATGATAGAAGTGAATTTGAAATATATGGTTTTGTTGTAAAAGAAATTCAAAGAATCTATGAAGGAAAGAAAAAAGTTGAACCTTATAATGAAATAATTAAATCTTTACTTGATGGTAAAGAGATGCTTACAGGCGGGGAGATTGCCGAATTATTTAATCTTTTAGATTATAAGTGTGAATATGATTTGGTGTCTGGATATATAGAATATGTTATACTGGAGATGATTGATTTACTTGTAAAAAATGAGACAATTGATGCAACTTATTTTATGAATTATAAAAGTGAATCTTTATTATCTGAAGATAAGCAATTATATTCTGTAGAATTACCAAATGTAGAAAATGAAAATGTTGATAAGATGATTGATACATTACTTGAGAATGGTGATTTTATAAATGCATATAGTTTAATTTACAAAACGCCATTTGGGGCTTGTTTAAAAAAGTATAAAACTAATGATAAAATAATTATTAGATATCTTCTTAAAATATTTAATAATTTAGTTAATCGAGAAAGAGTAGTTAGTTCTCAAGTTACTTCAAAAGAAGAAGAGCTAAAAAGGATAAAGGGGTTAATTAAAAGGAATGATTTTGTTGGAGCTCTTAAAGCAGTATTTGCAGCTTCTCATGTTGATGAATACTTATTAGTTGAAATACTCGATGCTATTATCACGATGCATGTGGGTGGTTATATTTTAGAAAGAGCTTCTTATGATGATTTCCGTGAGGCAATTAAGAAAAAAGATTTAGAGAGGGCAAGAATAGCTATTATAGATTATGAGGAAATGATAAAACATTTCTTATGTACAAAAAAATATCAAGAGAATGTTACTAATATGCAGAGCATTTATGCAGAAAAACAAAACGAGAAGCAAAAAGAAACACAAAAACAAAGGTTAAGAAAGAAAAAATAATTTAGTTATGAGGTGATGGTTATGAAAGGAACTTTTCCGGCTGATACTTATGTTGTTGTCAATCAAACTGTTTTAACAGAAAATGATAAAAAGACTTTAATAAGTTTATATGAGCCCATTGTTGGACCTATTGCCGTAAGCTTATATTTAACTTTATGGAGTGATTTGGATAAATTAGAAATTGTAAGTATTAGTTATACACATCATCACTTAATGACTATTTTAAAAAGTCCACTTGCGGATATTGTGAAAGCACGAAAAGCTTTAGAAGCTCTCGGGCTTTTAAAGAGCTTTGTGAAAGCAAATGAAAATATAAGTGAATATATTTATGAATTATATTCGCCAATGTCTCCAAGTGAGTTTTTTAATCATCCTATTTTAAATATTTTATTGCTTAACAATATAGGCGAAAATGAATATAACAATTTAGTACAATATTATAAAAAACATATTATTAAAAAAGATGGATTTCTAGAAATTACTAGCACGATGAATAAAACATTTGCATCTAAAACGAAGTTTGAGGCTCAAAAAGAAGATATTAGAAAATCTTCTAAAGCTTCAGTTAATTTAGAAGATATAATAGATTTTGATTTGCTTGAAGTTTCTATACCTAAGGGAATGATTAATGCCAAAACCTTTAATAAAAGGACACGTGAGTTAATAAATCAACTTGCTTATATTTACAATATTGATACAGTTAAAATGAGTGAGATATTAAGGCTAGTAATAGATGAATTTGGACTTGTAAATAAAGAAAAATTGCGAGAGGCAGCTAGAAAAAATTATGAGTATAATCATAATGGTAATTTACCGACAATTGTTTATCGTACTCAGCCAGAGCATTTAAAAACACCAGTGGGAGATACATCAAATCGTGCTAAAATGATTTATGTTTTTGAAAATACGAAACCATATGACTTTTTGAAAAGTAAAAATAAAGGTATAAAACCAACAGTAAGGGATTTAAAATTAATGGAAAATTTAGCTGTTGATTTTGAATTGCCAGCTGGTGTTATAAATGTTTTAATTGATTATGCTTTGAGAGTAAGTGATGGAAAATTAAACCAAAAGTATTTGGAAGCAATTGCATCAACTTGGTCAAGAAAAGGAATTAAGACGGTTCCTGAAGCTATGGAAGCAGCGGAAAAAGGACATAAAAGAATCGTTAAGACTGTAAAAACAGAAAAACCAAAGACAGAAGTAAAGGCACCAGCTTGGATGTATAAAGATAATAATCGGGAAGAGATGAGTGAAGAAGAGTTAAAGGAATTAGAATCAATGTTTGAAGAATTTAGGTGATTATGATGAAAAAAGCACAAGAAATAAATAACTTTAAAAATAGTGAAAACGAGTTATTAAAAAATTATAATGAAGCAGTAAAAGATAAGAATTTTGTTGCATTAGTTAAAAAACTTAAAATAAGTGATGAAATAGCAATGAAATATACTTCTAAGTTAGAAACAACGGTTAAAGAACTAGAAAATTGTAAGAGTTGTCCTAATTTGTTTGCTTGTAAAAATAAAATGGAAGGATGTGTTTCTTTTCCTTCTGTTGATGATTCTTTTCTTCACTTTGATTATGTTGCTTGTAAATATAAGAATAAAGCTTTGTTTGAAGAAAAGCATAATACACTTGTTTTTGATGAACCAGAGGCTATAAAAAATGCTCGTATGTCGGATATTGACTTGAGTGATAAAAACCGTGCTAAAGCAATTAAATGGATTAAAAACTTTTATACAAAGTATCAAGATAATAAAAATATTAAGGGATGCTATTTACATGGATCTTTTGGTTCAGGTAAAACTTTTATATTAGCGGCACTTTTAAATGAGCTTGCGAAAAAGAAAGTAAGTACAACGATAATATATTATCCTGAAATGCTTCGTAATTTAAAAGAATCATTCTATGATGATTTTGATATAAAAATGAATAATTTAAAGAAAACAGATATTTTGTTAATTGATGATATTGGGGCAGAAACTGTAACTTCTTGGAGTAGGGATGAGATATTAGGTACTATTTTACAGTATAGAATGGATTCTCGTTTACCAACTCTTTTCACTTCAAATTTAACAATTGATGAATTAGAGACGCATTTAGCTAATACTAAAACTTCTGTCGATATAGTTAAGGCAAAAAGAATTATTGAAAGAATTAAGCAATTAACAGAAGATTTAGAATTGGTTAGTGAGAATAGAAGGAAGTAAAGTCGATGGCATTAATTGTCAATCATGTTGCAAAGTGTTTTTAGATATTTTATAATTTAGGTATGGTGTAAGGAATCTTGGGTGATAATTATGAAGAAAAAAATAATGTTGATAACTATAATGTTATTAACAATGGCATTTAAATCTAATGTTTTAGCAATGGACTATAGCACTTGTACAGCTATCGGCATGGGACGTAGAAGTATAACAAATTCTATGGATTATGGATATTGCTATCGTGTTACTTGTAATGCAGGTTCATATACAAAAACAAATCCTGAATCTTCATCAGGTTATTGGTGTGAAAATGGCAATAAGAATCCTTATGTAAAACTTAAAAGTGATACATGTTCAAGTTTCTCTGGAACTTGTAAAAGTGGATTTAAAGAAGATTATTGTACGAAAGTTGAGCATGTTGATTGCAATTTAAAGTCAGATGGAAGTCCTTATGGCAATACAAAAACTACGTCGCCCATAACAATAAGACCGACTACTACAAGAACAACAACAACTAAAAAACAAGGTGGAACGACAAGAAAAACCACAACAAAGAGACCAGGGACCAATCCACCAATGCCAACTATTCCTGTTCCAACAACAACAACGATGACAACTACAGAAAGAGTTACAAATAATACCAATATTAAAAAAATAATGGTTAACAGTACTGATATTAAATATGTTGATACAAAAGACACTTATACTTTGAAACTTCTTTATGATGTTTTAGATGTTGATGTAAAAGTTGAATTAGAAGATGAAACTAGCACTTATGAAGTTACTGGTAATACTAATATGCCAAATGAAGAACATGAAATAAAAATAATTGTAACTGCTGTATCAGGAGATAAAAGAGAAGTAACTTTAAAAGTTAAAAGGTATGAAAATTTAAATAATGATTGTACACTTGCTAATATTTATTCCGAAGAGTATCCAATCGAATTTACACCTAATACATATAGTTATAAACTTACATTACCAAAAAATATTAATACTTTAGATTTTGAGGTTGTCTTAAGTGATGAAGCTAATGCATCATATTCTATAAGTGGTAATGAAAAGTTAAAGAATAGATCAACTATAAAAATAGATGTACGTGCGGAAGATGGCACAATATGTCAATATACTATAAAGATAAAAAAAGAATCAAATACCTGGAAGTATATTGTAGCAATTGCTCTTTTAATAGGTGTATTAGTAGTATCAAGTGTTTTACTATATAGATATTTAAAGAAGAGTAAAGGAAGATATAAATACGAATAGAAGTGTGTAAAGACACTTCTTTTTTCTTACTTAAGATTGTTAAAATTTTAAATAATTAGTATAATTTATTCAGGATAATGGAGTGATGCTATGAACAAATCTATTAGTGGTTTATGGTTATTTTCTATTGTAATAGTATTCATGATGTTAATGATTGCTTACGTTGCAATATCAATTAACTATAGTAATGCCTATAAACTTAAAACAGCATTAGTAACTAAAATAGAACAGTATGATGGCTGGAATAATACAGCAAAAGATGAAGTTGATTCAATAGTTCAAGCGAGTGGATATAGACAAACAGGTTTTTGTAGACAACCAGAGGATGGTTCAATGTATGTTGGTGTTTTAGATGGGCATACAACAAAAAATCCTAATACTCGCCAAAGTTACTGTGTATCAAGAGAAGTAAAACATGGTGAAGGTGGCGGAGAAGATAAATATTATTACACCTTAACTGTGTTTTTAGGGTTTAATTTGCCAGTACTTGGAGATATTTATACATTTAGTATTTCGGGTGAAACTGGTGCAATATATTATCCTAAAGACAATACATTTAATTAGTAATGTAAAATGGATGCATAACTTATTGAATATGAAAAATAATAATAGTATAATTTAATTATAAAATAAAGGAGAGATGTTTAAATGAAGGATGCAACAGGTGAATTAAGTATGACAGCTGTAGCTGTTGTAGCAATAGCAGCAATAGCAGCATTATTTTCTACACTTATTTGGCCAACAATTAAAACTAATATAATGAGAAGTACTTATTGTTCGGGAGCCTTTGACTGTGATTGTTCTGGAGCAGAAGGTGGTGGCGAACTTTGCAGTTGTTTTTATTGTCCTACTGAGGGTGGTCAAGGAACAAATAGTGCTGTTGATTTTGATACTGAATGTGCTAACAAAAAAGAGATTAAATGTAGTGCAAATAATGTAAACTAATAAAAAGGGGAAGAATGCATGAAAGAAGCCATAGGTGCAACTTGGCTGTTAGGAATAGTTCTTGCTTTCGTAGCATTATTTTCTGGATATTTGGCTTTTTCTATTAATTATTCTAAAGCTTTTAGAATGAAAGATGGAATTGTTGAAAGAATTGAAAAACACGGTGGACCAAATAAGGAAGCGATTGAAGATATTGGTGAACTTATGAATCAAATAGGCTACTCATCTAAAGGAAGATGTAGGACTTTCTTTAATAGTAATGATGAAGTTGCCTGGGGCGGAGTTAATAGGGACCAAGTCACTAAGTCTTGGGACGTAACTAGTGGAGATGCATTTAATTATTGCCTTCAAAGAGTTGATTCGTATAATACTAATGGGCAAATGTCTGCTTCTTACTTTAAGGTTTACGTGTTTTTTTCTATTTCTTTACCAATTGTAAATACAGGAAGTTTTTTTAATGTTACAGGAGAGACTTCGAATATTTATTTTCCAGAAGATTGTGTAACATCATCTAAAAATAAGAATTGTTAGGGGAGAAAAAGAATGAATGTAGTAACAGCTAATGAAAATAAAAGTATAATTGATAGACTAGATATAGATATAATTAAACGTATAGATGGTCAATTTGAATTAAAAGAATTATTAAGTAAATTTGTTAATTTATATTTTAATAAAATGATTATTGATATAACATCAATTATGGATTATCAAAATTTAGATGTTATAAAAGAGTTATCTACTTCTGTGGATCCAAGCCGTGTAATTATTCTTTTGAATAATGATCCAGTTGTTAATAGCCAATTCTATATGGCTAATTTAATAGCTTGTGGATTTTATAACTTTACACGTAATTTTGAAGGTATTAAGTTTTTATATAATACACCTAATACTTATGACAATGTAAAGCATTTAGTTATGAGTGAAGAAGATACCCTTAAGAAAAGGGATGAATATCAAGAAGAACATGCTGTTGTTTATAAAAGCCCTGGAGCTCGTGAAGTAATTGGCTTTGTTAATTTAACTAGTCATGCGGGTGCTACTAGTCTAATTAATATGATGGTAAGACAAATGAATTCACATGGACTTGAAGCAATTGGTCTTGAGATGTTTAGACAGGATATGCTTTATTATCATGATTCTAATCTTTCAACGTGTTTTAATAAAAATGACTTAGAAAGTAAGTTAAAACTATATGATGATGTAAAAGCTGTTTTTATTGATTTAAATGAATTTGGGGAAGCAGATAGATTTTGTGATAAAATTATTTATATAATTGAACCATCATATATTATGCTTACGAAGTTACTTAAGAAAAATAGAAATGCTTTAGAAGAAAACAAGAATAATTTAATTCTTTTAAACAAGAGTTTTGTTAATGATCAAGAGATACCAGATTTTGAGTATGAAACTAAGTTAAAGGTATTTTATAATTTACCTCCGCTTAATGACCGTAATAATAATTTAGAACCGATTAATGATTTCTTAAGAAAATTAGGTTTTGATATAAATTCGGAAAATATGTAAATGTTGTGTAATTAAGTTGACATCTTTTACGTTATTAATTTATAATATAGATATGAAGGGAAGAGGTAATTATGTTAATTGCAGAGGCATTTAATTTACAAACATTTTGTTCTTCAACAAAAGATATATTAATATTTGTTGGGTGGGCATTAACTATTTTTAAAGTTGCAATACCTTTTATAATTATTGCATATGGAATTATGGATTTAGGAAAAGCTGTAACAGCTGCAAAAGATGAGGAGATTAAGACAGCTGCTAAAAGACTTTTGTTTAGAGCAATTGCTGGTATTTGTATTTTCTTTGTTCCAACTGTTGTTTTATGGTTATTTGGTACAGTGAGTTCATTTAATGAAGCAACAACTGGCGGTGGCTTTGATACTTGTGAATCAGCACTATTAAGACCGTGGGGCGGAGCAAACGACGGTACTGGAGAATAGTATAAAAATTTATAACAAGCTTGGCTTGTTATTTTTTTTGACAAAATTTGTGTCTTTTTTATTGTTTAATTATATTGGTGATAAGTATGAAAGTTAAAGTATTTGACTGTGATCATGAAAGTGATTTAGAAGCTTCTATTAATGAATTTATTCAAGATAAAGAGATAGTAGATATTAAATTTAGTGTTTCTGCTTCAGTATTTGGTGAAGAACAGATATATTGTTTTTCTGCTTTGATTGTTTATAAATAAATGATATAATTTAGATGGTGAATGGTTATGAGTATAATTAAATATGCAATAAGTGGAAGTTTTAGTAATTTTTCTAAAAAGCTTGATCATGTTAGCAAGGAAAATGGTATATCTAAGATACGTTTAATGACGAATTTCTTGTATTGCTTTATACTTATTGGTTCGGGATATTCGGATTATTTAAATTATAAATTATATTTAAGAAAGAAATCGGAAATAAAAGAGTATGCTACGATAAAAACTCAGGATAAATTTTATGAAATTGTAAGTCCTAGTGCTTATAAAGACTTTTTTTCGGTTAAAGCAAACTTTTTAAAGAATTTTTCAAAGTATATAGATCGTGATAGTTTTTATGCATGTTCATTTGAAGAACTTGAAAAGTTTTTAAAAAAGCATGAGGTGATTATGTATAAGCCAGTTAATGGTTTAGCTGGAGCTAATGTGAAAAAAATAGTTACTAGTGAGATAGATAATATTCATGAATTTTATGATGAAATAATGAAGAAAGATATCTTACTTGAAGGTTATGTCAAACAACATGAAAGTGTTTCTAAGTTTGCTCCAAATTCCGTAAATACAATTCGTGTTATGACATTTTCTTATAAGGGTAAATCCGAAATTGTTTTAGCAATGATGCGTTTTGGTAATGGTATTGAGAACGTTGATAATTTTCATAAAGGTGGAATGGGTGTTTTAGTTGATGTAGAAACAGGATGTTTGGTTGGAAATGCCGTAGATAAAGATGATAATATATTTGAGTCGCATCCTTACTCGAATATTAAGTTTGATGGCTTTAAAATACCTAACTGGGAATTAGTAAAAAATACTTGTTTAGAAGCAGCGAATGTTAGTGATAAAATTCATATGGTTGGCTGGGATGTTGCTGTTACTGATAAGGGCTGTACTTTTATTGAAGGAAATAGACGTGCAGGTTGGGATTTACCACAGGTTCTTTTCAATAGAGGTAGAAAAGATTTAATGAATTATTGTTTAAATAAAATAAATGAAGAGGAAGGCACTAATTATAAGGTTTAGGGGGGGACTTTTGTGAAGAAAAATAATTTTGTTGAAGGAACAATTATTGCAACATCTTTGATTGTTTTAGTAAAAATTCTAGGTATGCTTTATGTAATACCTTTTTATAAAATAGTTGGTTCATCTGGTGGAGCTTTATATAGTTATGCCTATAATATTTATTTGATATTCTTAGGCATTTCAAGTGCTGGCTTGCCTGATGCAATAGCTAAAATAATAAGTGAATATAATGCTTTAGAATATCATGATGCAAAAATGCGAGCCTATAAGATAGGAAGAAAGTTAATTAGTATTATTTCAGTTGTTTCTTTTATTCTTTTATTTGTTTTTGCAGAAGAAATAGGCAAATTTATTATCGGAGATTTAAATGGTACTAATAGTGCAAGAGATGTAGCTTTTGTTGTTAGATGTGTATCTCCAGCAGTCTTGCTTATACCTTTTTTAAGTATTACTAAAGGTTATTTACAAGGACATAAGTATATTGGGCCTTCATCCTTTAGTCAATTAATTGAACAGTTTGTTAGAATAATTGTAATACTTTTAGGTTCTTATTTAGTTCTTAATGTCTTTGATGGAAGTTTAAAATTAGCTATAGGTATTGCGGTTAGTGGAGCATTTTTTGGTGGTTTATTTGCTCTAATTTATTTAAAAAGAGCGATAAAGAAGAGCAAACTTGAATTAGATTATGAAGAGTGTGAAGATAAGATAACTAATAAAGAAATAACAAAAAAAATAGTTCTATATGCGATTCCTTTTGTTATTATAAGTATCGTTAGCCATCTTTATAATTTTACTGATCAAATACTTGTTTTAAGAACTTTAGAAAATATGGGGTTTTTAAGTGATGATGTAGAGTTTATTGCAGCATCTATTTCAACTTGGTCGCCTAAAATATGTATGATTATTAATGCGATGGCGATGGGAATGACGATGAGTTTAGTTCCAACTATTGTAAGTGCTGTTACAAAAAAACAAACAAAGGAAGTTGAAAACAAGATTAATAAGTCTCTTAGTATGATTATTTTTATTTCTCTTCCTCTTAGTTTAGGATTGTGTGTCTTATCGACTAGTGTTTGGACAATATTTTATGATGTAAATATTTATGGACCCCAAATTTTAAGTTTAATGGTTTTTTCGGCTTTATTTGGAAATCTATATTTAATTGTTTCAACTATTTGCCAATCTTTAAGTAAATATAAATTAGTTTATCTTGTTAGTATTACAGGTTTTTTACTTAATGCTTTACTAGATGTACCAATCATGTATTTATTTAAATTTATTAATTTTAAACCATATTTAGGAAGTATTACGGCAAGTATTATTGGATATTCGATTTCTGTTTTTATTGGTTTACATGCCTTAAGTAAGGATAATAATATAAAGTATAGTTTAACAATCAGGAATGTAATAAAAACTTTAATTCCAGGAGGAATTATGGTTCTTATTTTACTTATTTTAAATAAGTTTTTACCATTTAACCAACTTACAGTAGTTGGGGCGATTTTAACATCTATTATTAATGCAATAATTGGTGGTATAATATACATTACTGTTTCTTATAAGATGGGTTTAATAGATGAAATATTTGGTCGTGAAATGGTAAATAAGTTAATAAAAAAACTTACCTTAGGTAAGTTAGAGTTAAAGAATTAAACCATGTACATTGAATTAGCAAAGTTATAGTCAGTAGTGTTAGTGTTAGAATTAATGGAATTAATGGATGATGATTCTAGTTTAGAAAGCCTTGCATCCATTCTATTTAGTTCTCTTTCGATTTTAGAAAGTCTTGCATCTATATCACTTTCGTATCCTTGAGCAACTGGATATGTTTGCATTTGATACGATGCGTTTGCACTCATTTGAGGTTGAGGCATTACAGGCATTTGGTTATTGTTATAACCATAACTGCCAAATTGAGAGAAGAAACTATTTCGATCTTTTTTCATCATTAATCACTCCTAATTTAATATATGAGTTTATTTGAGTTTTGTGATAATTGGAGGTAAATTTTATGCGTTTGAGAAATGTTAAAGATTCAATTAATATTGTTAATAACTCTCCTTATGTTGTTACTCCTACACAGGAGTTAAGTGGTAATTTTAAGAGCTTGTTTGAGGTTGATGCACCAATATGTTTAGAAATTGGTATGGGTAAGGGAGACTTTATTATTGGGATGGCAGAAAATTATCCTGATGTCAATTTTATTGGGATCGAAAAGTATGAATCAGTTATGGTTAGGGCAGTTCAAAAGTTAGAAAGTAAAGACTTACCTAATTTAAAATTAATAAGAGTAGATGCTGATATTATTAGTATAATATTTGATCATGAGATTACGACACTTTTTTTGAACTTTTCTGATCCTTGGCCTAAAAAAAGACATGAGAGAAGACGACTTACTAGTGAACAATTTTTGAATAGATATGATAAAATATTTGTTGGTAATCCTCATATTATTCAAAAAACGGATAATATTGGTCTTTTTGCTTATTCTTTATCGAGTCTAAGTAAACACGGATATACTTTGGAGAAAGTATCTTTAGATTTGGAGAATGAAGAACTACCAAATGTGGAAACAGAATATGAGAAAAAATTTAAGAGTAAGGGTGTTAAAATTAACTATCTAGACGCTGTAAAGTATCGGGAAAAATAGTTAATTTTTTCTTATTTTTGCTATAATTAAAAATAAGTGAGTTGAGATAATAAAAAACCTATTTAAATTAATTATTAAATTTGTTATAATTAGTTATATAAGAGTAGGTGAAATATGAAAAAGTATCTATTTATAGTAATGGTTCTTTTACTTACTTCGGGGTGTGTAAGTATAAATGATGCATCTATTGATACATTGGCATCTGAGACCTTAAACAGCAAATATAGATTATATAATCATATTAATAGTGGCTATAAATATTATTTGCCTAGAACCTTAAATTCAACTGTAACAGATGAATATAATGAGATTATTAAGAGTAAATATTATGATTATTATTTGTATGTTGATTTAGTTGCTTATCATAATAAAAAGATGTCACTTTATGTAGAAAACAATGATATATTCTACAGCAAAAGAATAGAAAATGGCGATAAATCCGGAATAATTGATATTAAAAGTATTGATAGTGACTATCTAGTTAGAATAATTTATAATTATGCTAAAATAGAAGTTAAATGTTCAAGCAAAGATTTAAATGAAGTTGTTACTAATTCACTTGTTATACTTTCATCAATAACCTATATTGATGATGTTATTGCTTCAAATTTAAATAAAAATGAATTTGCCTCAGCAGAAGAGCAAGTTAATATATTTGATAACACGACTGTGGATACTAATTATTTGGATGAAGTAGATGATACTTATACAGGTAATGAAGATGATTATGATCCTGATGTTATTAAAGAAAGAGGATGAGTTTTATGAGTTTTGTAGATAAGTTTAAAAAAATATTATTCGATGAGGTTGATGAAACTGAAGAATTACCCGAAAGAACTCCGAAAAATAAAAAAGAAGATAGTAAACATAATGCTTCTGGTTTTATAGATTACCATAATGGAGAAGAGGAAGAAAATCCAATAAGAGAGATAAAAATTCCTAAAGAAGAAAAAAATGAAGTACATGTAGAAGAACAAGTAAATAAGTTTAATTTTCCTGTAGATACTGAATTTGATAGGGAAATACCAGTCCGTACAAGAAATTATGATGATATGGATATTAATTTACTTCATGACGAGGAAGATGATATAAAAATAGTTAAGGAAGTTAATTCTTTTACGACAGAAGTGGACTCTTCAAGGAAAGAAAGAGATTTGAGAGATTATCGTAAAATTCTTGAGGAAAAAGAAGAACCAGTTAAAGAGAAGAAACCATTTACTAATACACCTGTTATTTCACCAGTTTGGGGAATATTGGATAAGAATTATAAGCCAGAAGAAATAGTTGATAGAACGGATGCTTTAACGAAAGTTAATACTGGAGTAACTTCGCCAAGAAGCTTTGGGCCAGTTAGTTATAATGATCAACCATTAATTCAGAAAGCTGAGAAACCAGAAAAACAGAAAAAAAATGAAGAGTTGATTGAATTAAATACAGCAATAACAGATTTAATAAATGAGCCAATTGAAAAAGAAGAACTTCCTAAGCCAAATGTTAAAAAGCCAAGTAAAGTTTCAGAAAAAAGGGTGCGTGAGAAAGAAGAAAGAGATATTCCTTCGCATTCTATAGATGATATACACGATGATATAATTAAAACCGATGATTATGATAGTATTGAAGAAGTTACAGCAAGAAATTATGAAAGTAAGCGTATAAATGCGGAAGAATCTGACAATAATAATATAGAGGATGCATTTGAAAGTACAAGTGAATTCGATAGTATTATAGAAAGTGATTCCGAAGAAAATATTCAAACAGTAACTGATGATGAGGAAGAATTAGTTGATTTAGATTCAATCGTTAATAAAAAAGCTGATGACGACGATGAAGATGACGCTGGTCTAGATAATACAATTGAAACAGATTTGTTTAATCTAATTGATTCAATGTATAAAGATGAGGATGAATAATGGAAATCTTAAATATAGTACTACCAATTATAATTAATGTTTTATTAGTTGTTTTGCTTGTATGTGGTATAATTTTGCTAATTAAATGCATATATATAATAGACAAGATTAAAGCTATTGCTTTAAATGTTGAAGAAAAAGTTAATAGTTTAAATGCCTTGTTTGCACTTATTTCGGTAATAAGTGAAAAAGTTACTGGCTTAACCGAGAAGTGTGTAAATTACATTGAAGGCTTATTGCTTAAGATGTTTAACCACAAAGATGAAGAAGAACTTACTCCAGAAGAAGAGGAGTTAAAAGAAATTCTAAAGAAAGAAAGGAAAAAATAAGATGGGAAAAAAAGGATTAGGAAAATTATTAACAGGAGCTGCTGTTGGTGTTGGCATTGGAATGATGTTAGCTCCTAAAAGTGGAGAAGAAACAAGAAAAGATATAAAAAAAGGAGCTAAAAAATTAGCTAATAAAGTAAAAGATGTTGATCTTAATGAAGTAAAAGATGAACTTGTTGAAGGATATGAAAAATTAAAAAAAGAATTATCAACAATGGATAAAGAAAAAGCTAAAAAAATTGCCAAGAAGAAAATAAATGAATTAAGTGATAAAACACAAGATTTAATGGAAATGGCAAAGAAAAAAAGTGCTCCGGTTGTTGAAAAAACAGCAAAGGATTTAAAGAAAAAATTAGCTGATCTATTAGCAGATTTTCAAGATAAGTTAGAAGACTAAGCATAAGGGTAAGAGAGTTCTCTTATCTTTTTGTTTGAAAACATTTCCTATCTTCTGTATAATAAAAAGTATGATTGGTGATGTTTTATGGATTTTAAATTTATAGGTGAATATATTAAGTCTTTAAGAAAAGAATGTGGCGAGTCACAGCAACAACTTGCTGAAAGTGTTAATATGGATAGATCGAATATTAGTAGAATTGAATCTGGCAAAATTATTCCAACGTTAGATTGTTTAGAAATTATAGCTAAACATTATAATGTATCTATTGGAAAAATGTTATGTACAAAAGAGGAAAAGTCCAGTAGAGAAGTAATACTGAAATCTTTATATAAAAATAATGTAAAATTTTATAAAAATAACAAAATATTGAAAATTTTAATAGCAATTCTTATGAGTGCTTTTCTTTTATTTCTTTGTTATTTCTTTTTTGCTTTTTACAATTCTGTTAGAGTGTTTTCTATAAGATGTGATGAAGATAATTTTAAAGTAACAAATGGAGTTATTTTAAAAACTCGAGATAAGGTATATTTTAGTCTTAATCCTGTATTTTCTGAAGAAAATGTAAAAGACTATTCTTTAAAGTATAAAATTGATGGAATAGAGACTTCTATTTTAACGGATTCAATTATTAGACCTATTGAGTTTTACGATTCTTATGATTATCAAGAATACATAAATTTTCCTGATTTTAAAAGGATAATTGATACTTTATATTTGGAAATTAATTATAAAGATGGAAGTAATAAAAAGTATAAGTTAGATGTCATGAAACAGTATAGTAATTCTAAAATATTTATTAATTATCGAAATAGAAATGAAGAAGTAATTGAAAAAAAATCTTATGTTCAAGATGAGAGCATTACAAAAATAATTGGTAAATACGTGGAGTTAGGTAAAATTATTACTGTAATGTATGATAATAAGCAATATCATGTTTTAGTTACCTATAATACTGTATCAGTGATTTATGATGAAAATGGAGTTGATATTACTTTAAAATATATTTTAGTTGATGGATCAGACTTCCTTAAGAGTGTTGGGAATGAAATAATTTATACTCAAAGACTAGGAACTGAGTATTGTAATTTTGATTGTAGCAGTTTCTCTACAGATTATACTTTATTTTTAAATGTTATTAACAAGATTATAGAATAAATAACAAGATGTGCACAATTTACACATAATATAATATGGATGTGCACAATCTACACATAATTTTTCTTGCTTTTATGATATTTTTTAATTGTAAGAAGTTAACTTTTGTAGTTTTTCTTACAATTAAAAAAATTTTACGAAAGGAGGAAAATAATGAAAATTTTTAAGTATAGTTTTATGGCATTAGGAGTTGCATTTATTGCTAACGTTGCTTTAGTTAAAGCATTAACTTATCCAAATGCAAATGGATATATTTATGGGACAGCAACAATGGCAGCAGGTAAGACAGTTCGATTAAATGGTGAAGTTCAAAAGAGCGACATTAGTGGCCAATCAATAACTAATACGAGAACGTTTACAACGATAACTGATCCATGTACAGATTGTAAAATTGATGTTAAATTATTACGAAAATTGTCATCGGGAAATTTTGACACTGTTGGTTCAATTACTTTTAAACAAGGTGAGACTAAAGCTTTTACTTCTCAAAATGTTAGCTATACAGAGGGTGTATATAATTTATCTTTTAAGAGAAATGGTATAACCGCTGTAACTACTTATGTTGGTTTTGATTGGAGAGTTCAAAACTCAAAAATGTGATTAATTATCTAACTACAAAGAAGTTTAACATTCTTTGTAGTTAGTTTATAAAAAAGATATTGAGGTAAGTTATATGAAAAAAATTAAAATAAAAGATAGAATGTTCGTAGTAATGATAGTTTTATTTATTCTATTTGCTTTTAGCACATTGATTGGTGTTAAAAATTGTATAGAAAGTGCCAAGGTAAGAAAAGATTTAGAAAATGAAATGATTCAAAATTGTGAAATATTAGATAGAAATACAGCTACTAAGGAGCATCTTGAAATTTGTGATAGAATACTAGCAGCTGATTATGAAAAATATAGACCAACCGCTTATACGACTTATTATTCTTATATTTTAGAGTATATTAGAAAATATTGTAATGAATTTATACTTATATTAATTATATTAATAGGTAGTGTATTTTATGTAACAAAATATTTAAGAAATCGCATGATATTGAATGATTTAACAAGAGAAGATTATAAACGTGTAAAGAAAAAACTTTTCTTTTCTTCTTGGAAATATTCTTTATTAGTTCCTTTGATGCTTATTGTTGTTTTTTCCATAGTGATACTGTTTGTTGGAAGTGTTGATATATTTGAAAATGAACGAACAGGCTATCTTTTAGAAAATACAATATTTGCTAAAAATGTCTTAGTTTACTTTGGTGTTCTTTTACTTAATGCTTTTATTTTAACTTTACTATACTGTAATATCGGCCTAATAGTAGCAAGAAAAGAACATAATTATATTTTGGCGTTGATAAAATCGTATATAATTATTATTGGAATTGAAATATTTTTTGAAGTAATTTTATATCATATTATATATAAATTATCAGGTTCCTCGTTTGGTGTATACTTTAATATAATAACGGTTTTTGAGTATACTTATACAGAAAAAAACTTATTAACAATTTGGATTCTTCTTGGGCTATTGGCTATTTCTTTTGTTGCATTATATTTAAGTTATAGAAATAAAGAACATTTGATAATTGACTGTGAAAAAAATGATAATAAAGAAGAGGATTAGTTATGAAAATAGAATTAAAAAATATATGTAAGGAATTTAAAAAGAATAGGGTTATAAAAAATGTTTCTATGACTCTAGAAAGTGGAAATATTTATGGGTTTTATGGCAGAAATGGCTCTGGTAAGAGTGTCCTTCAAAAAATTATTGCTGGTCTATATGTACCTACTAGTGGTGAAGTTCTTGTTGATGGATTAGATATAAATAAAAAGGGTGTTTATCCTAAAAATATGAGAATACTAATTGAAAAACCTGCATTTTTTCCCGATATATCGGGATTTGAAAATTTAAAATTACTTGCTGATATAAATAAAACAATAGATGAAGACAAAATTATAGAAACTCTAGAAATAGTTAATTTAATTGAGGAAAAAGATAAAAAATATAGCAAATATTCTTTAGGTATGAAACAAAAATTAGGAATAGCTCAAGCTATTATGGAAGATCCTGAAATATTAATTCTTGATGAACCATTTAATGGAATAGAACAAGTTACAGTAGACAAACTTACCAAATATCTTTTAGCTAAAAGAAAAGAAGGCAAACTAATAATTATTAGTACACATATTAAAGATGATTTAAAAAAACTTTCTAATCATATTTATAAATTTGATAACGGTGAAGTAAGTAAGGTTAAAAATGTTTAAGAGTGTATATAATAGATGTAAATTATATTTAAATTCCTATGCTACTTTTGGAACTATATTTATAATTTTAGTTCTTTTAATTGTGCCAACTTTTGAATATAAATCTTCTAATGGTTTTTTCTTTAATATTAGATACGCTTGTCAAAATTCTTTAGTAATTAGAGGTGTATTGCTTTTGTATGTTTATACAATTTGGTCATATTTAAAAAAATATAAAAATAATACATATCAAGCTCATCGTTATGGGAATGTTAAACTACTTATAAGAAATAATATTTGTGATGTTCTATTTTTAGGCCTTACTTTAGAAACTGTTTTTTTGCTATTAAATGCAACGGCAGCAATGGTATTTAATGATGGATACTATTTTGGTGTTTATCAGTATTATAATATAAGTAATTTAAACTATTTAATATGCTTAATTATTATAAGATATATAATTGTTAGTTTAGTTTCTTTAATGGTCTATTTTATTTTCCATACTGATAAAAAGGTATTAAAACTAGTTTTATTTCTTTTAATGGTCTTTAATATCATGGGTTTTTTTGATGATTATCCAATTACTTTTTTCACATTACTAAGTGGTTATAAATTTAAATCTTTTATATTTGAGATTGTTTATGTTACATTTTTATTAATAATTTATGTTTTTGGTTTGATTATTGTTAAAAAGAAATTTATAAATAAGAAAAGAGATTTATGATGAAATATGAAATAAAAAATGCAGAAAATTCACTATTTAAAACTTTGATAGTACTAGTATTCTATTTAATCGTACTTTTTCTAAGTATATATACTTTTTTGTATCATCCAAAAACAGAAGAAGAAATATTTAATGGTATACTTAATTATTTAAATTACCCAATGTTTAAAGAATTTAATTTCACAGAAAGTCTTTTATATATATTCAATAATATGTTTTTTGTTTTATATTTTTCTATATTTTATATATATGAACATATTTATATTTATGAAATAATTGCAACAAGATATGATAAGAGAAAATGGATTATCCATAAGTATTTAATTGGTGTTTTTTTCATCTTTTTAATAAGTTTGATTGAATATGGCGAAATTGCATATATGTTTTTAGGAAAAATGCCTGTTAGCATTAAATATTATTTATATCCATTTTTATTTAAGTTACTTTTAATGTCTTTTGTTTTTACTCTTTATAATAGTTTTAAATCAAGTAAGTTAATGTTTTTGCTATTATTGCCTTTAGTTTTCTTTACTTTATATTGGTTTAATCCTTTAGTCTCAGTTATTGTTTTTATTATAAATTTTATTGTAAATTATTTTTATTTCAATTTAAGAACGTTTAAGTATCTTTTTATGCGTAGCGGATAAGAGTGAATCTTATCTTTTTTATTGTAAAAAGTATCTTTTTAAAGTATAATTGTAATAGAATAGGAAGGTGGAACTATGAATTGTGCTAATTGTGGAAAACCGTTACTTGAAGGTTCACCAATTTGTCCAGTATGCGGTGCAAATAATGATGTTAATGCAAATACTCAAGTAATGGAAAATCAGTCAACAACTAATAATGTAGTTCCAGAGCAAACTAATCCTAATGCTTTAAATAATAATGAAGATTTAGATAAAACTCAGTTACTTGAACCTTTAACACAGGATATGATTAATGGAAGTACTCCAGAAAATGAAATGTCACAAGATAATGACATTATTGAGCTAGATGATGAAAGTGAAAATGTTACAATAACGGAAAATATGGCTCCGCCTACTTTAAATGTCAATGACGAAAATTTAGCTCAAGGTGCAGGCGATTTAACAAACGAAAACAGTGTTTCAACATATTCTAATGATGCAATGAATGAACAAGCAGAGGAAGAAAAAGAGGAAAAAGTACGACAAGAAGAAAGAGTTGATATTGCAATACCAAGTGTTAGTGAAGTAAAGAGTGTTTCACTTCCATCTGATGGTTCGGCTCCAGAAATTCAAGAAAGTGCTGCAACAGTTGGTGATGCAAGTAATACAGAAACTGTATTAGAAGAGCCAAACAAAAAGAAAAAGTTTAAGTTAAATATTCAAAAGGGTAGTAAAAATGTACCTAAGAATTTAATGATTATAGTTGCAATTATATTTCTAGTTGTAGGTGTTCTTTTAGGAAAAGCATTTTTTTCAAAGAATTATTGTTCAACAAATGTTGGACAAAACAGAAGTGTGGTATCTAAAAATAAAGTAAAGTATGTTAGTGATGGTAAAAATAACACAACTAACGTTGGTGGATACACATATAAAATTCCAGATGCTTACACATATGATAAAAGTGATGGAGGAGTACTTATATATGATGAAAATGATACTTTTAGAATTTATATAAGAACGAATGAAGGACTTTATACTGATTTAACGGGAGCTAAAAACTCGATAAGAGCATCAATGGCTGAAAATAGTGTAAATGTTGAAAATGTTAGAGAGCTAAAATCAAATGACGTTGAGTTTTTAATATTTGAAACGATTACAAGATTAAATAATAGAATTGTTGCTTTTGCTGATGCCAAAAATGATCATGTGTTTTATTTAGAGATAGTCAATGTAAATAATAGCTTTGATTATGATGTTTTAGATATAGCAGCAGATATTTTAAAAAATGCTACTTTTGAAGAAACAACGACATCCATGGAAAAAATTGATATTGTAGATATTTCGGATGTTTCAATTAGATCAGCATTAGAATATAAAAATTTAACAAAAAGATAAATATAAAATTGACAAATAAGTAAGTTTATATGTATAATGAATTTGTTGATGGTGATTAGGATTTACGACCCTAGGAGTCAAATCGTTATATCGCGTTAAGATAAATAAGGTGATTAAAGTCATGAATTAAGGTGGTACCATGGGGTTTCCTCATCCTTATACTCATGGCTTTTTATTTTATAGAAAAGAGGGAATTTTATGAATTGTTATGAAGATTTAGAATGGAGAGGTTTAATTAAGGATGTTTCTTCGCCACTTTTAAGAAAGAAATTAAATGAAGAAAAGTTGACATTCTATATCGGAACTGATCCAACTGCTGACTCTATGCATATTGGCCATTTTTCATCGTTTTTAATAGCAAGTAGGCTTGCTCGATATGGTCACAAACCAATATTATTAATTGGAGGTGCAACTGGGTTAATTGGGGATCCAAAGCCTAGTAAAGAACGTCCAATGATAACTAAGGAAGACGTTGAAAAGAATGTCTTAGGTTTAACAAAACAAGCTAAGAATATATTTGGATTTGAAGTCGTTAATAATTATGATTGGACAAAAGATTTAACTACTTTAGATTTTTTAAGAGATTATGGTAAATATATTAATGTCAATTATATGTTAGATAAAGATATTATTAGTAGAAGATTAGAGTCTGGTATAACTTTTTGTGAATTTGCTTATACACTTTTACAAGGTATGGATTTTGTTGTTTTAAATAAAACTAAGGGTGTTACATTACAAGTTGCAGGTTCAGATCAATGGGGAAATATTACAACAGGTATCGAGCTTGCGCGTAAGCGTGATAATGTTGAGCTATTTGGTATGACTATGCCTTTAGTTCTTGATGCTAATGGGGTTAAGTTTGGTAAGACAGAAGGAAATGCTTTATGGCTTGATAAAAATAAAACTTCGTCTTATGAATTATATCAATATTTAATTAACTCAAGTGATGAATGCGTAATTGATTATTTAAAGAAACTTACATTCTTATCGAAAGAGGAAATTGAGGATATTGAACGTAAGCATAAAGAAGCACCAGAGAATAGATTTGCTCAAAAGATGCTTGCTCATGAAGTTATTACATTCTTACATGGTGAAGAAGAAGCTAATAAGGCAAGAGAAACTAGTCAAGCAATCTTCTCAGGTAAAGTTAGTGATGATATGCCAGCTGTTTCAGTTAAATCAACAAATATTTTAGATATATTAGTTGAAAGTGGACTTGCTCCTTCTAAGAGTGAAGCTAGAAGACTTGTAGAACAAGGTGGAGTTAGCATTGATGGCGAAAAAGTACTTGATGCTAATTATATATTAGAAAAAGAAGAATTTGTTTTACAAAAAGGTAAAAAGAAAATTGTTAAGATTGTTATTGAAAAATAAAAAGTCAATTAAAAAGTCAATTAATTAATTTTTTTAAAAATAAGCATCGAAAATCATATTTTGTGAATTTTGATGCTTTTTCTTAATAAATTATAGTAAATAGATTAAATTAACTTTTTTTTAAACTTTATAAGTGTTATAATAAAAAGTAATTTTAGAGGTATTAATATGGGCAACAATGATGATATATACAACAGAGTTTTAGAAGAAATTGATGAGGTTCAAGAAGAAAAATCAATAATGTTAGCAGAATATATTTATTTTGGCTACACGTTTCTTATGAAATTTCATGAATCAAGCGATTGTTTTGATTTACTTAATAGTATGAGTGAATATTATAAGGAATCTTTAATGGAATTAGACAGGGAACACGAAATATACGAAGAATTTGTTTCTTATTTTAAATTCCTTTGTGATGAAAGAAAATTTGCTGATGACGATTTAGATGAAATAGTAAAGGCGCTTGATTCTATTGAAGATATGGTGGATATAAGAATTTTTAATCATTCGAAAGTTTATAATTATTTTAATGAAATATTAGAAAGCGATAAAATAAGAAATAGATCTTATCGTGCTATAAAGTATAAAGCTCTTCTTACGAAAGAAAAGGAAAGTAAGATATTATCTATATTAAAGTAGGGGATTTAATGAGTTATGAAGAATATAAAGAATTATCAGAAAGTGTGTTTTTATATTTAAAAGAGGAAGATGAATATTATAGGCGCATATTAGTATATTTATTATGTACTCTTATGCAAAAAGATAATGACGTAAGTGAGGTTATATCTTTAGTTAGTGATTATATTAATGATTTGATTGAAGACTCGGAAACGGAAAAAGCGATAGTGGATAGTATAAAAGCAAATACAGTTTCTTTTGTTGATGATTATACACCAATATTTTTTGAAGGAAGTGAAAAATTTACTTTATACGAAAGGATGCTTAAAAGAATTAATAATTCAATAAAGATGCGTATTACAAATGCTTATCCTGTTATAAATCAGTTTGTTTCCTTAGTTTCCCATAATATTTTAAGTGAAAATAATTATCAGACTGTTAAAAGAAGAAGATGTATGAGTAATAAAGAGTATGAAGATTATTTAAGCGTATTAAAAAAATAAGGTTACCCTTATTTTATTTCATTAATGTATTTTTTTAATGCTCTTGCCTCTGGACCAAATATTATTTTTAATTGATTATCTATTTCAACTATTCCTTTGGCTCCGAGTTTTTGTATACCTTCTTTATCGACTTTTGTTACATCTTTTAATGTTACTTTGAATCTTGACATATTGGCTTCAGTATCAAGTATATTATCTTTTCCTCCTAAATAACTAACTAATTTGTTAACTTCAAGATTAAAGTTCTTATGGTTTAGTTTTACAATAACTAAAGAAATAACAATTAATACAACAGCAATAATTAAATATTGCAAAATATGTGTAAGTTCCATTTTATCACCATCTTCATCATACCAAAAAATATGTATAATTGCAAACAGATTGACTATAGTTTTAAATAAATTTATAATAATAGATATAAAGGAATGATTATATTGAAAAAATTAGTTTTACGTATTCTTGCATTTGCATTGGATTTAGGTCTTGCTTCGTTAATCATATATGGTTTAACTATGTTAACTTTTATAAATCCAAATATTGATGAATTAAATAGAGAATACAAGGCATATTATAGAGAAAGCGAAAAAGTAAATAACTTAAATATCGCGATTGATGTTTATTTCGAAGATGAAATTTTATCGGAAGATGAAGAACATGATATCTTATCTTTTTATAATAATTATCAAGATTGTTTTAGTGATGTAAAAGTTGGAGAAAAGGCAACTGTAGGCGATGTTAATCGGGTTAAAGAAAATGTCAGTAAAAAAGTAATAGATTTAAATAATGAAAGGATTATTAGAATAAATAAACTTAAATACAGAGAAATAATTGTTAGTTTAATTGTTTATGTTTCATACTTTGGTGTTTTACAATATCTTTTAGGTGGAGAAACTCCTTTTAAGAGATTATTCCGTATTAAAGTTGTAAATAAAGATGATGTTCATAAGAAAGTATCTTTATTTAGTTTTATAATACGTAGCCTTTTAATTACAGAAATAGTTATATCTTTAACTGATACAGTTTTATTATTTAACTTGGGTAGTAATCCTTATATTACTGTCAATTATTGGATTACACAGATTAAATATATATATGAGATGGCTTTCTTAGTATGTATGGTAGTAAGAGATGATACACGAAGTATTCATGATTTAATATTAAATACGAGAGTGCTAAGATATGATAAAGATGGACATGAAATAATTGAACAGTTATTTAGAGATAATGATGAAGAAAATATTACTCAGTCTAATTAATCTGTATAAGATAAGTCCTTTGGGCTGTCACAATAATTGTAAATTTATTCCCAGTTGTTCTGATTATGCAAAAGAAGCAATAAATATATATGGATCTTTTAAAGGAAGCTTACTTTCAATAAGAAGAATACTTAGATGTAATCCTTTTAATAAAGGGGGATTAGACCCTGTACCGAAAAGACACGAATAACTTCGTGTTTTTTTGTAACTAAAAAATAGGTGGCACATAAAATATAGTGAGTATATATGAAAGGGTGAATAAATATGAATAATGAAACTTGTAATAATGAATGCTCAAATAGTATTGCAGATATTCTTAAAGTAATCCTTATATTACAACAAAATGCTTGTCCTGAGTCATGCCTTGATTCATGTGACAGACCTATGTTAGGCGGCGGACCAAATTGTTTAATATGTAATACGAGACCAGTTATGTTATATACTTGCTGTGGCAATGGTGTTCCATGGACAATGCCTATTTGTAAAGATTTAACTACAACATGCTCTAATCCTCAAGAAAGTAATGCAAACAACATGTGCGAATGCTCTAATGTATTTAGAGTAGAAAAGCTAGATGGATGTGCTGCAACATTTAGAGTACTTGCACCTAATCCTGATAATTCTTGTTGCAATTCTCAACCATATATTGGAACAAATAGTTTCTTTACAATGGACTTATCGTGCTGCTGCTGCATTAGATGTTTAAATGATACATTCGTAGAATGTGTCTAAGAAAATGCTATAGAAATATAGCATTTTTTATTTTGAAATTAATATTATTAATTATGAGGACTTTATTAGTTAAGATATTTTTAATTATGCTCATAAGTTATTCGTTGTTTATGATGTTAATTTTATTAAATTATTTAGAAGTAGGGTATAATTTTTTAGAATATGCTTATTTTATTAAATGGTATATACTTATACTTATAATTAGCTGTTTAGTATTTTTTAGAATTTAAAGGAGATATTATGCAATATTATTATGATATAAATTTACATTTTGACGATTATTATATGAATTACTATGAGTGGAGTGAATTTGAGCATTTTAATCGACTACCTATTTTTAAAGTTATAAGTGTTAGACCTTTTTTAGATAATGAAATAAAGCTTGATTTAGATTATAAAAATATTATTGTTTCTGATGGTATAGTTTCTTTAGGGCTAGAACTAATTGATAAAAAGGCAATATATATATCTAGTCTTCCTTATGAAGATGAACTTAAGATAAACAAGCTTGTAGCTAATATCTCTGATAATTTAAATTATAAGATTATAAAAAAAAGGAATAACTTATTAATAACGAATATTGATCGAATGAAAAAGGAATATATAAATTTGCTAGATAAGGGTAGTAGTGATTTAATAAAATTGCTTTATTATGAAGTTACAGGAAAATTGTCTAATAATATTGATAAAATGCGAGAATTTTTACATGATGATATTTGTACTAATTTTCGTGAACAATATTACCAATTATATGATATGATTATGATAGGTGATTAAGATGTTATATATTCTTTTATTTATTATATTTTGTGTATTAGTTGGTCTTTCCTTATACGTTCTTGTTATTTATAATAAGCTTAAGACTTATAAGAATGAAGTTGATAAATTATGGAATACTTTGAGGCTGGAAATAGAAAGTCAATTTAAATTTATTAAAGCTAATATTGATTTACTTGGTAATGCTGATAAATTTTATTTAAAAGATTTAATTGATAAATACATGATACTTGCTTATACTGAGGAAGTAATGAATGCTTATATTGATCTTGAAATAACGATTGATAAATCAAGTGATACAGAAATAAAGAAAAGATTTCTAGTTAAGAATAGTGAAATAGATAAATTAAAAGAACAGTATAACAATGTATTGCTTAGATATAATAATGTAATAAATATGGTTCCAAATAAGATAATTGCTAATATATTTAATTTTCATGAAGGAACTTGGTTTAGAAGTAAATAAAAACTCCACTTAATCGTGGATTTTTTAGTGCCTAATAACATTCGACAAATATTTCTAAACTAGTATGTTAATATAGTGGTCAATATCAAGGATTTAACAATTTTTGTACTAGTGATTACTATTTTGTTACTAATTATATTTAGATAATAAAAAACATCTTTATTCTTCTGAATAAAGATGACTAACCATGTGGTGAACATCATACCCAAGAGATAATCTGCTTCTCACTAATTAAATTATAACACAAGAACATTAGATTTACACTAAGAATATTTCTCTTTTTATTTTATATTAAAGTTTTTTATATATTCGTCATAAGCTTTATAATCTGGTGTACCTTTTATTTCTTTATAAGGATATTTATTGGCGATGAAGAAGTCTTTTATTATTTTATCAAGCAAATGGGGATTTCTTATAAGCAAAGGTCCTAATGTGTAAGTTCCATAGAAGTTATTGATGTGTACTCCTTCAAATTTACTTTTATTATTGTCAGCATTTCCATCTATTACTTCAAATAAATGATTTTCTTTGTTATTATTTATGGATACTCTATTTTGAAAACCAATAACTGGTTTATCTAAAATATATGTTTTGTAGACTTGTTCTTTTACGATTCTATCTCTTACTGTTTTACTTTCAAAGTTAAAGCAATCTAGAGCCTCCATATTATTTATCTTTTTACCAAATAATTCATAGGAGTTACCCGTTGCAATAAATATTTTTTTCTTAATAATCTTTTTTATTTCAGTTTTATATCTTAAGATGTCTTTTAAAACCATTATTTGGTTATCATATGTTCCACATCCGATATAGAAGATATCAAACTTCGAAAAGTCTATTTTATCACCTTTAGTTACGTTTGTAACTGTATATCTTGCTCCTTGTTTTTTTAGAGCTTCAGTTAGAGCAAGAATATTACCTGACTCTCCATAAAGATTCATAATATCATAATAAAGATGAGCTATTTTTATTATCTTCATTTTTTCATCCCCTCATTTAAGAGTTTTTTTAATATTGCTGTCATATCAAAGCAAGCCATTGTATAAATTGAACCCTTACTTTTCTTTTTTACTAGTTCTAAGATATTATTTAAATCATCAACTATTATTAGCTTTTCTTCACGAATACCAGCATATTTAAGTCTAGTATAAACATCATATTTAAATCTTCCAATACAAAATATCTTATCAATAGAATTATCATTTAAAAGTTCGAAATCAACATCATAAAGCCAACTTATGTCATTATAACTATATCTTCTTGAAACATTATCGAAACCGATAATAATAGTTTTTTTGCCGTGTTCTGATTTTATAAAATTAATTGATTGTAAGTATGACAAAGCATTCTCATTTTTTGATTCAATCATTTCAACTTTTCTTTTCCCAAGTCTATATTCTTTCATTCGCTTTGCTTCAAGTACTTGATTGTTTAGATATTCTTGAATATCTTTTGTCTCAAGCCCGATAGTTTTTAAAAGAGCAAAAGTTGCTAGAGTATAATAGCAACAAAAGAAAACGTTTTTATTTAAATGAACAATATTTCTATTAATAGTCATAAATTGTTTATCAAGATCAATGTCTTTAGCTTGAAAGTCTAATTTATTTCTAGAAAATTTACATTTAGGACAAGTATAATCACCTAAATGTCCATAATGATAAAAATTGTATTTTAGTTTTGTTTCACAAACAGGACAGTAGGCAGCATCTACTGTATTTGAAATTGGTTCTTTCGTATCTGTTTTGTATTTTCCGATACCATAAGTTGTAATAAGCCCTTTATGAATTACTTTAAATCTTGTAACAATTGGATCATCAGCGTTTATTACAAGGTGAGTATTAGCATCAATTGAGGAAGCAATTTTATTGAATATTATATCCGGATTGCCATTTCTGGCGGGTTGATCTCTTGTAATGTTTGTAATAACTAAATGAGTAAGTTTAACTTTATTAAAGATGGTTTTTATAAAAGATTCATCAAGTTCTAAAAGTAATACATCAGCTTTAATTCTTTTAGTGAATGGGTTTGTATGGTTTAAAATTAAAGTGGTTGCAGCATTAAAAAGATTAGAACCATTTTTATTCCATACAACTTTATAGCCGTTTCCTTCTAAGACATGAGCAATTAATGAAGTTGTTGAACCTTTTCCTGATGAACCTGTTACACCAATAATATATCTAGGATAAATTAGTTCGTCTAAAATGCTTTTATTATACATAGTTGCATAATAACCTGGAGTTACAGTGCCATCATCTTTAAAAATAGGTTTAAGCATTTTACAACCAAATGTGAATATTTTATTGGCAATAATGGTTGCTGTATTTGTTTTTAAAATAGGCTTAAATAATAAACAGAAAAGTTTAACTATTTTTATAATAATATTATATAAAGTTTTCATTTAATCACCTAGTAAAATTATACCACAAATTGATTATCCTAACACATAAATTGACAAGTTAAAGAGAATATGTGAAAATGGATTAGTGGAGGAGATGCAAGATTATGGAAATAAAATCAGCAAGTAAAGAAAATGAAGAAGTAAAAATACAAAGAATAATTGGGTCAAGGCATACAGAGTGTTACAGATTATCTGGAAACAGAATAATGAAGAAATTTAAAAAGAACAATTATTATCAAGATATAAAAAAGAAACATGAAGATTTTCTTTTATATTTAAAATATCTGGGTAGTATCTCTAATGAGGCTTTTGTAACCCCTGATGTTGCTTATGTAAGTCGTGATAATGAAGTAAGTAGTTATGTAAGAGATTTTGTTTATGGAACAAGCATTGCTGATTTATATCCAAAAACAGCAGTTGCACCATTAAAGGAAGCGTTGAGAGGTCTTTTTTTTAAAATAGATAAGTCTCCAGAATTAAGTCTTGATGGCGTTACAGCTAAAGATATTGTTTATACTGGGTCAGATATAAAAATTACAGATTTTGATTTGTGTAGGTTTAATGATGAAGATAATGTTAGTAATAATAAAAATATGTTAAACTTAGCTATTTTTGTTGGCTTATTTGGAATTAAAGCTATTAATTATAAAGAGCTTAGTAAAGAGTATTTAAGTTTAGTATCAAGTTTAACAAGTGGTGAATATGATATTGCGGATTATTTGGGTGAGGCAGCAAGTGAGATTAAAAGTAAGAATAATCCAGTATATCTAAAAGATTTACAGAAGGCGATTGTTCTTAAGTAAAATAGGAGATTACTTTACATAATCGCCTTTTTTTTGTGGTTGTTTTATAGTATACTTGTTATGATAAGGTGGTGAATACTATGAGACAAATAATTGCTAGTTTAGATCTTGGAAGCGGTAAGATAAAATTGGTTGTTGCTGAGTTGAAAGAAGAAGGACTAAATGTTCTATGTGCGATTGATGAAGACTCTCGTGGTATTCAAAACGGTGAAATAATTGAAGTAGATGATACAGTCTATGCCATAAAAAAACTTTTAAAAAGAGAAGAAGATTTATTAGGTATAAAAATAACTAAAGTAATAGTCAATATTAGTGAACAAAATGTAAGCTATAAGATAGGAGAAGCGAGCATTATTGTTAGAGAAACAGAAACAGAAATACTTGCTAGTGATATAGTGCGTGTTTTACAAACTAGTGTAAAAGGCAATATTGACCGTGATTTTGATTTAATTACAGTAGTTCCTGTTATGTTTAAGGTCGATGACCGAAAAACACGTATTCCTCGTGGATTTAAAGGAAGAAGTTTATCTGTTAAATCAGTTATTATCACAGCCCCTAAAAGAGATATTTATATGTCAGCTAAAGTTTTAGAAAAGTGTGGTCTTGAAGTAGTAGATATAATGACTTCGAGTATTGGTTCTTATTTTGCTCATAAAAATGAAACAACTGATACGCAAACAGGTATTATAATTGATTGTGGTTATGAAACAATTGATGTATCTGCTGTTAATAAAGGTATAGTTATTAACACCACAGTTTTTCCTATGGGTGGTAAAAATATTGATTCGGACATTTCTTATGTTTACAAGTTGACAGATGAACAGTCGAAGGCTTTAAAAGAAGATTTAGCCTTAGCTCATAAGAAAAATGCTAGTTCTTATGAGAAAGAAAGCCTTGTAAATACGAATGGTGAGAAGATAATTGTTAATCAAGCTGAATTATCCGAAATAGTTATGAGTAGGTGTCATGAAATGCTAAATAAGGCGAAAAATGAAATTAACTACTTAACAAAGAAGGAAATTAGTTATATAATTATAACAGGAGGATTGACTGAACTTAAGGATTTTTCAATTGAGGTTGAAAGTATCTTTGGACGTTTAGCCAATGTCGGGAAAATACAAATCGTTGGTGCAAGAGATAATAAGTATGCAGCTTGTATCGGGATGATAAAGTATTTTGATTCTAAGTTAAGACTTAGAGATAAGGAATATTCAGTTATAAATGCTGATGATGAAGAAATATTAAGTGGTATTGGAGATAAGAAGTCATCAGGTGAATCAATACTTGGGAAAGTATTTGGAATATTCTTTGATAATTAAGGAGGAATAATATGGACGGATTAGAAATGGATCAAGTCGCTAAAATCAAGGTTATTGGTGTTGGTGGCGGTGGAATGAATGCCGTAAATAGAATGATTGAATCGGGAGTTAGAAGTGTTGAGTTTATTGTTGCAAATACAGACTTACAAGTATTGAATGCTTCTCCTGCTGAATATAAACTTCAAATTGGTAAA
Source organism: uncultured Bacilli bacterium (assembly GCA_910587065.1). Taxonomy (GTDB): domain Bacteria; phylum Bacillota_I; class Bacilli_A; order RF39; family UBA660; genus CAG-582. The sequence continues at coordinate 119,603 of CAJUMA010000004.1, forward strand.
AGTATAACGAATGGTCGTGGAGCTGGGTCTGATCCTGAAGTAGGTAGAGAAGCTGCTTTAGAGAGCAAAGAAGAAATTAGAGAAGCTCTTGAAGGAGCAGATATGGTCTTCGTAACTTGTGGTATGGGAGGCGGTACTGGTACAGGTGCATCTCCAATAATCGCTGAAATTGCTCAAGAAGTTGGAGCTTTAACTGTCGCTATTGTAACAAAACCATTTAGATTTGAAGGCAAAAAGAGAATGGAACAAGCTATTATAGGTTTGGATGAGTTAAAACAACATGTTGATACTTTAATTGTAATTCCTAATGATAGACTTCGTGATATTATTGATAAAAATACGCCAATGATGGCAGCTTTCCGTGAAGTTGATAATGTACTTCATAGAGGTGTTCAATCAATATCTGATCTTATTGCAGTATCAGGTCTTGTAAATCTTGACTTTGCTGATGTAAAAGCCGTTATGGCTAAAAGAGGAGATGCCTTAATTGGTATTGGTTTAGGTACTGGTGAAAATAGAGCTATTGAAGCTGCTAAAGCCGCTGTATCTAGTCCACTTTTAGAAACAAGTATTGTTGGTGCTACAGATGCAATTATAAATGTTACTGGTGGTAACTCTTTAACATTATTTGAAGCTGAAGAAGCTGCGGAAGTTGTTAGAGCTAGTGCTAATACTGATATTAATATAATCTTTGGTGCTGTTATTAATGAATCATTAAATGAAGAGGTTATTGTTACCGTAATCGCTACAGGTTTTGAAGATAGTGAAGATGCTGGAAGTAGTTATACAAATGATTATGTAACAGAACAAGAACCATTAAGAAAACAAGTAAGTGTTATAGATGATGAGTATGATATACCACCATTCTTAAGAGATAGAGATAATATATAAAAATAAAAGAATATTAATACAATAAAAAAGAAAAAATACTATGATAACAGTAGGATAGTACGCCTAAAGGAAGGAAAAATATATGAAAAGAAGGAATGTAATTTTATTGGTTATTATACTTGCAATAGGTTTTGCTGCAGTAAGTACAACACTCGTACTAAATGGAAGTTTAAATGTAGCAAGTGATAATGAAGACTTTGATGTATATTTCTCAAACTCAATAGAAGATGGAGTGGAGAATAAGAAATTAATCAAAGATGATACACATCTAGAATTTAACAAGAACATGAGTCTTGTAGGAGAAAAGTATATACTAGATTATGATGTAACAAATGGCTCAAGAAACTATGATGCAGAGATAAGTATTAACTGTACAGAATCAAATGAATATTTGAAAGTAACAAATGAATTTGATACAAGTGAGTATTTAATCTCAACCGAAACAAGAAGAGGAAAGTTAACCATAGAAGTGTTAAAACCTTTTGTTGGTGACTCTGAAGAGAATACAAAAGATATAAGTATAAGCTGTGAAATAAGAGGAAATGCAGTAGAAAGAGATTCATTAGGAAGTGGTACACCTGCTGATAAAGTAAAACAAAGTAATTGGGAAATAACAGAAGATAAAGATAATAATGGAGAGTTATCTAAAGGAGACTTAATTACTTTAGGAACAGAATCATTTTATGTCTATGATATAGAAGGAGATAAAGTTAAGGCATTAAGCCAATATAACTTACATGTTGGAAATGTCTGTACATCATCAGATGTTTCTTCATGTTCCCAATTAGAAAATCCAACAGGTTTACAAAGTAAAGATGCAATTGGAGCACAATTTGAAGGAGTTACTCCTACCTCATTTCCTTGGATTGGTGTCACTCCCTTTCTAAAAGACGAAAAAATACATACACTTCCAGAAGGACAAAAAGCCAATGATTATAATGCAAGTGATATAAAACCTTATGTTGATGCATATGCAGAAAAACTTAGTGAATTAGATGGAAAAGTAGAACAGGTGCGATTAATGACTAAAGAAGAATTAGAAGCTGCTGGATGTGATTCAAAAAAGAATTCATGTAAAACAGGCTATGTTTGGAGTAACGGTAATTGGGTAGAAGACTCTAATTTTGTAGGAACATCGATGGAATTTTTATATTCGACATCATATTGGACTTCATCATCTAATGATCAAGATAATCTTTATGTTTGGGATGTTGGATCTCTTGGTGATTGTGTTTGGATTGGTGTTAATAATATTGTAGCTTTGGGAGTCCGCCCTGTCATAGAAATAAGCACATCTTTATTTCAATAAATGAATTTAAGGTAACAGTTGTTGTTATCTTTTTTTCTTGCTTTATTGCAATTTAACTAGCAATAAACTATAATTGTTTATGAGGTGGCTTTTATGCTAAAAATAAAAGATTTAAGTGTTGCTGTAGATGATAAAGTTATACTAGATAACTTTTCTTTAGATATAAATGATGGTGAAATTGTTGCTTTAATGGGACCTAATGGAATTGGTAAGAGTACAATTTGTAAAGTTATTATGGGAGACCCTAATTATAAAGTTCTAAAAGGTAGAGTTACTTATGATGGAGAAGATTTACTTAAAATGCCAATAGAAGAGAGAAGCAGGAAGGGAATATATTTAGTAAGTCAAACGCCAACAGAGATAGAAGGAGTAACTAATGCTGAGATGCTTCGTGTTTCTTTGGAATGTCGTACAGGAGTCCATACTAATTTTTTTGAGTTTAATAGAAAAGTAAGTGCCATATGTAAAAAGCTTAATATACCAGATTCATTTATTCACCGTTCAATTAATGTTGGTATGAGTGGTGGAGAAAAAAAGAAAAATGAACTTTTACAATTATATGTATTAGAACCAAAGTTTATTATATTAGATGAACTTGATAGTGGTTTGGATGTTGATTCCTTAAAAGAACTTGCTTTATCACTAGTAGACTATATGGATAGTAGCAAATCTATTCTTATAATTACACATCATACTTCTATTTTGAAATATATTAAACCTAATAGTGTTCATATTTTAAAACAAGGCAGTATTGTTGCATCAGGAGATTTTACACTTGCTGAAGAAATTGAAAAGAATGGCTTTAGGACATATGAAGTAGGGGAAAATAAAACTTATGAATAAAATATTAATGGATGGGGATAAATTATTTTTAGAAGAATGTTATGATAAAATAGAAGTCCATGGAAGCTCTATTATCTTCATTAAGGATTTAGATAATTTTAAATTAGAAATAAATGTTTTAGATAATTCAACTCTCTATATATATGATTTTAGTACAAAAAATGTTGATAAAGAGATAACTATAAAGCAAAACAATAATACAAAAGTAGGTTATGTGCATACATTTAAAATAGAGGGAGACTACAAATTAAAGTATCGTGCCTATATTAATGGGAATAATAATTCTAATGAAGTTTATATTAGTGGAGTAAGTAAGGGAAGTGTTTTTTTAGATGTTGATGGTACAGTAAAAAAACAAACGGTTTTAAACTCCTTAAATGAAAGTATAAAAGTACTTACTACTAATGGAAAGTGTTTTGTATCTCCTATTTTACATGTAAGTTCGCTTGATGTGATTGCTAATCATAATACAGCTATTTCCAATATAAGAGAAGACGAATTATTCTATTTATTAAGTAAAGGAATTAGCAAAGAATCAGCAGTCGCTTTAATAGAAGATGGTTATGTATATGGATATATGAAGAAGTATTCAGAAGAATTTTATAATTATATAAAATGTTAGGAGGTGTAAAATGAATAGAGAAGATTTTCCAATGTTACAAAGTAATATAATTTATTTTGATAATGGTGCTACAACATTTAAACCTAAATCAGTAATAGATGCGACTAGTTACTATTATAGTGAGATATCAGCTAATGCCCATAGGGGAGATTATGAAATATCTTATAAGGTGGATGTAGCTTATGAAAATACCAGAAAAAAAGTAGCTAATTTTATCAATGCTGATCGTGAAGAAGTTATATTTACATCAGGTGCAACAGAATCGTTAAATATGATTGCCACTGGTTTTTTTAAACCAATTTTAGAACCGGGTGATGAAATACTTTTAACTTTATCCGAACATGCTAGTAATGTTTTGCCTTGGTTTAGGTTGGCTAAAGAATGTGGAGCTATTATTAAATATATTGAATTGGATAGTAATTTGCATGTTACAGTTTCTAATACTATGGCTGCTATAACACCTAATACGAAAGTAATAAGTATAGCAGGCATAACTAACGTTGTTGGAGATGAAAGACCATTAAAAGAAATAATTTCCTATGCTCATCATAATAACATCTTTGTTGTTGTTGATGGGGCTCAAAGTGTGCCACATATGAAAACAGATGTTAAAGAATTAGATTGTGATTTTTTGGTTTTTTCGGCTCATAAAATGTGTGGACCAACTGGTGTTGGAGTGCTTTTTGGAAAAAAAGAATTATTAGAGGTATTAGAGCCTATTAATTTAGGTGGGGGAATGAACGAATCTTTTGATAACATTGATTCAATTTATTTAAAAGAATTACCGACAAGATTAGAAGCAGGAACCCCAAATATTGCTGGTGTAATTGGACTTAGTGCAGCAATAGATTATTTAAATAAAATAGGAATGGATAATATAAAATTATACGAAATAAAATTAAAAAAATATTTAATTAATAAACTAAAGAATATACCACATATAAGTGTTTTAAATGAAGAATGTGATAGTGGAATAGTTGCTTTCAATGTTGATGGAGTTTTCCCACAAGATGTAGCGTACTATTTAAATAAATATAATATTTGTGTAAGAGCAGGTAATCATTGTGCTAAGATATTAAAAAATGCAACTGGTATAAAAAACACTGTAAGAGTCAGTTTGTATTTTTATAATACAGAAAGTGAAATTGATAAATTTGTTGAACTCTTAAGTGATAAAGAAAGAATTGTAAGAGAGATGATATAATGGATAGTAATATGAAAAGAGAAGTTATACTAGATAATTATTCTCATCCGTTTAATAGAGGAAAAGAAAACGAAGGATACATTAAAGTAAATTCGAATAATGAATCTTGTATAGATAATATAGATTTATATATTAAGTTTAATGAGGGCATACTTGAAGATATAAAGTTTGATGGAGAAGCTTGCGCTATTTCAACAGCATCAACTTCTATTATGATTAAGAATATGATTGGTAAATCAATAGATGAAGTAGAGAGTTATATAAAGAATTTTGAAGCTATGTTAAATGAAGAAGAATATCAAGATCTTGATTTTAATGAAGCAATTGTGTTTGATGAAACATATAAACAAGGTAATAGAAAAACATGTGTTACTTTACCATATAGAGGTATAGAAAAGGCTATTAAAGAGTATAAGAATAGTCTTGTTTAAGAATTTTCTTTATGTTAAAATAAACTTCGAGGTGTTAATTATGTCAGAATGTTTACAACGTGAATATAAAAAAGAAAAAAGAAACAGAAATGTATTAAAAAGAAATGTTGAAGTTGCAGAACAAGAGAAAAAGACTTTTAGGGATAACTATTATGCATTAAAGAACTATAAAACTTATTATAGAAGTTATTTAGAGGAAAGAAAAGTGACCTTAGTAGCAGAAATATTTTCTATAATCTATTATGTTTACTTAGCTCTTAGTGTTACTGGCTTTTTAGTTTTCATAGGTTGTTGTCTAGCTTGTTTTGATGTTGTTTGCTTGCGTGATTTTTTTTCTACTTTAAACGAAAAGAATAGACGTAAAAGAGAATTAGAAAAGTTAGGTATTGACGAAAACGTTGATTTATCAAAACTTTATGATAAATGGGAAGAATCTACAAAAAGAGTAAGAGAGCTTTTAAGCGAATTAGATTTAAGTGAAAAAAAAGTTTGTAGACTTAAAAGTATAGTAGAGGCACCAGACTTAGCATCAAGGTTAGAGTTATTAAAAGATAAACCAGAGCTAAGAAAAGCCTATTTAGAAGAGATGTTTCAAGACTATTTGGATGAATTTTCAATATATGATGTTTCAAATGTTCACCTTAGTGAAGAACTAGTTCTAGAAGAATCTGTAAAAAAATATAATAGAACTATTTAAGATAAAAAAAGGGGATTTTATTAATCCTCTTTTAATATGTCTAGAATATGAGTACAAAGTCCTAGAATATCACTTCTTTCACAAATTGATAAATGATACTTGATAAATATGTCAAATTCTTCTATATTAAGTTTATTGATATATTCACGGAAATAATTAGCAATAGTATCAGGTGATACAATCTTCTTTCTCGTTAAATTAGCTTGTTTGTTAAGTTTATCAATATCTTCTAGGCGAACATAAGAGTAAAGATCATCGGCTTTACTTGTTATATGAAAATTACTATCCAATCTATCAAGAGAATTAAGTATTTCTTTTTCCTTAAAACCATGTCTAATGACAGCGTATTCATTCATTATATATTGAACTAAGATTGTTCCGTTTTTCTTTAAGACTCTTTTAGCTTCTGTTAAAGCAGCTAATTTTTCTTCCTCATTAATAAGATGATACATAGGACCAAATAGTAATATGACATCAAAAGAATCATTTTTTAACATTCTTAAGTTAGTTGCATTACCTTGTAGTACTTTAATATTGTTTTCCTTTTTTTCAATAACTCTTAAATTATGTTTAATAAGTTCAACGGCAGTTACTTCATATCCTTCTTTATGTAGAGGAATAGAGTAAGCTCCCGTTCCAGCGCCAATATCTAAAATAGTTGGATTTTTGTAATTTTTTAATACTTCATGAATATATTTCATAGTTGTTATAAATTCTATTTGACCATGTCTAGTATTTAATCTTTTATCTTCATTAAACTTATTATAGTAATTAATTAAGTTTGTTTCATTCATAAAATCACCTAGGATTATTATATCATAAATGTTTTGCAGAACTCTTTTCTATTTCTTCAGTGCTTAGTTGAAGTTTAAGGTTGCATTGCTTTAAAGGAACACATTGATTTATAGGGTCTGCTAAGATAGGGTTAAAACACTTGACATTAGCGTTAGTTACAGCTGTAATGGCATTTTCAAAGATTGTATCTTTAAAAATACCTTGCTTTAGAAGTTCGTTATATAAAGTTTCAAGCACTATAACAAAATTGTCTTTTTTTCCTATATTAACTATAGCAGTTGTTAAAGAAACTTCAGTGTTTTCTCTTTTTGCTTTAATATATTCCTCTTTAAAATCAAGTAATAAACAATTTAAAACAAAGGGAGCCGTTTCTCTAAAATATTCTTTTAAAAGTTCATAGTCACTAGGTCCTAGCTCATCTGTTTTGAAAATATGTCTTTTTAAGTCATTTCTTAAATTTCTATCTAAAGCTTCATTTTTTGAAAGAGCATTTTTATCAAATAAGTATCTTATCGCCATGATATTATAATTAGGTCGTCCAGTGAGAGGATTCAAAAATAAATACTCTGGTGGATACTTAATATATTTTGAGCGATATGCAGGTAAGAATATACCATTTTTTAAGATTGTATCATCAAAAGCTCCACAACTTAAATCTCTATTGAACATTTTAACAAGAGCATACTGTTCTCTTGAATTTGAATCTATTATTAGGGTGGTTCTTGCATCAATTATAGTTTTGTTTTCATCTATTATTCTTGGGATATTTGCAAGTCCATCAAATTTTATTCGCTCTATAAGTATATCTCTAACTTTTTTGTAATAATCTTCTAAAGCTTCCATATTATGTACTGGTAATCTTTTTTCAATATTTTTATGTTCTTGAACAAAACTATCAAGTTTAATTAATTTTTCTCTTATTTCTTCAAGCGCATTCATAAATATTTTCCCTTTTTGTATAATTTATTATAATTAAAAAAATATTATTGTCAACAAATAGTTCTTATTATATAATCATATTTAGGAAGGTGAGTTAAAATGTTTTGTAGTAATTGTGGAGAAAAAATGGAAGCAAAGGGAACAACTTGTCCATCATGTGGAATGAAGATAAATGAAGAATTTAATTTAAAAATATCGAGGCCAGGAAAAGTTTTTGGAGTTGCTGTAAAACTACACATAACTGTTGATGATACGGAGTTTGATTTAGCAGCAAATGATGAACGACTTTTAAAATTATCGAAGGGAGTTCATACTGTTAAATATAATATTTGGTGTCGAAGAGAACACAGTGTTGATGTAACAATTGAAGATGATAAAATTTGCAATGTTATATTTACTTATGATGCACTATGGGGTGGATTCAAAGTTAATAAGAAGTCAACTTTATAATTGACAAAGCCTTATTAATGTTATAAAATTTTCTTGTAAAGCGAAGATATAGGATTAGTAGTAAGATGAACTTTTTTAGAGAAATCATGTTTGGTGAAAATGATTAAAAGAAATCTTATGAATCTACCTATTAGTGTTGTTAATAGCAACCGGATTTTTTAGTCCGTTATCATTAATCAAGTTAATAAAAGGGATGGCACCGTGCATTAGCACTCCTTGTGTTATCTCTTTTTTTTATTTTTTAGGAAAGGTGAGGAAAATGATAGATATTAATTTGATAAGAGAAAATAAAGAAAAGGTAATTGAAAATATTAAGCGTAAATTTCAAGATGAAAAAATTCCTTTAGTTGAAGAAATTTATAATCTTGATAAAGAATATCGTGAAGTAAAGCTTAAAATGGATACTAAAAGAGCAGAAAAGAACAAACTGAGTGGTGAGATTGGTGCTTTAATGCGTGATAAGAAAATAGATGAAGCAAATGTTATTAAAGAAAAAGTATCTAAGATGAGTGATGAAATAGATACTTTAACTAAAAAAGAAGAAGAATTAAATGTTGTTATTAAAGAAAAGATGATGAAGATTCCAAATATTGTTGCTGATGATGTACCCGTTGGAAAAGATGATACAGAAAATGTGGAAATAGAGAAGTTTGGTGAACCGTTTGTACCAAATTATGAAATTCCTTATCATGCTGATATACTTGCAAGATTTAATGCGTTAGATAAGGATGCTAGTGGAAGAACAAGTGGAAATGGTTTTTATTATTTAATGGGAGATACTGCTAGACTTTCAAGTGCGATGCTTTCTTATGCTAGAGATTTTATGATTGAAAAAGGCTTTATTTATTGTATTCCACCATTTATGATTAGATCAGATGTTGTTACTGGCGTTATGAGTTTTAAAGAAATGGATGCTATGATGTATAAGATTGAAGGAGAAGATTTATATTTAATTGGGACAAGTGAACACTCAATGATTGGCAAATTTAAGGATCAAATTTTAAAGCAAACTGAACTTCCTATCACGATGACTTCATATTCACCTTGTTTTAGAAAAGAAGTTGGAGCACATGGTATTGAAGAAAGAGGTATTTATCGTGTACATCAATTTGAAAAGCAAGAGATGATTGTTTTGTGTGAACCAGAGGATAGTGATGAGTGGTATGAAAAGATGTGGAAGTTCACTGTTGACTTATTTAGAAGTTTAGATATACCAGTAAGACAACTAGAATGCTGTACAGGAGATTTAGCTGATTTAAAATATAAATCATGTGATATTGAAGCATGGAGTCCAAGACAACAAAAATATTTTGAAGTTGGATCTTGTTCTAATTTAACTGATGCTCAAGCAAGAAGACTTGGTATTCGTGTTAAAAGTGAAAAAGGAAATTATTACTTGCATACTTTAAATAATACAGTTCTTGCATCAACTCGTGCCTTAATTGCACTTCTTGAAAATAATTATAATGAAGATGGATCAGTTAATATTCCAGAAGTTTTAAGACCTTATATGGGTGGTAAGAAAAAAATTGAACCTGTAAAATAGATTATTTTAAGAGTATCTAAATAGATGCTCTTTTTTCTTGTTTAAAAGTATTTGGTGGTATATAATAAATTTGTTTTGAGGGACTGCTATGGAAAGTATTAAAAACATAAAATTAAGTGATTATAAATTAGTAGCAAGAGAAGCAATCTTAAAAGTAATTGGAAAAAAGTATCGAGATATGGCGAATAGTAAGTTAGATAAGATACTTTTTATTGAACATATTGATGTTGAAGGTTTAAAAGATTATATTAATAGTTTAAAAGATGCAAAATCGAAACAGCTTTTTTTAAGATTTTTTGAAACTATTGGGTTTGATGTTGGAATATTTAAAAATATTGATTCCAACAGTCCTTATTATGAGGAATACTCAGAACTTGTTCGGAAATTTTTTGGTTCACTGAAAGCGTTTGAATTTAATTTCATTAAATTTGGTATAGAGTCATTTGATAAGAGGTATTGTGATGATTCTTTATCAATAAATAACTAAATATTATTTTTAAATGGTTATCTTTTTAATGATGAATATATAGTAACATTAGATAATTATCAAGAGTTTAAGGAAACCTCTGTTTATAAGAATATGGAAAAAAAGATATTTGAGTGGTTAGATATTTTTTATAAATTAAGAGATGAATTTAAGACTTTTTTAGAAGAAATAAAAGATGTTATTGATTATGAGAAAAATTTAGAATCCATAATAAATAATGAGAAAAAGCATAATATATTAAGAATATATATTAATAATAAAATTGAGTTTCCAAACGGTACTTTGAAGTTTTTAGAAGAAGAGTATAAAACAGATGAAGAAAGGGCAAAAATTCTTGGGTATTTAGATGATGAATATTTTGGCTTTTATGTTTTTTCTAAAGAATGTGATGATATATTAAAAAATGGAGATAAAAAAGAAAAAGAACGAATTATAAAAAAGCGTCTTGAATATTTTAATCATGTTGGTTATATTTCTGTTGACTTTTATGATTCATCTCTTGATTTATATAGTTTATATGATTCAGTAATAAATAGAAGTGATATAGATTTATATTTGCCTTCAAAAGAGCTTGTTGATACTCTTGCAACAATAAAAAAAAGTGTTATTTATAAAATTAAGTTAGACTTTTTACTTGAGCGTGATGAAAAGTTTTTAAGCTCTTTAAATGAAGCACGTATTAGTGCATCAGCGGTTTATCTTGCAAAGTATATTATAGAATTTGATTGCTGTCAAATAACCCCTGCTTATGTAGTAGATAGAGGTAATTTTATATTGTTTTTCTTTATGTTAAAAAAGGGAATTTGTGGGGTAGTAGATTATGTTTATATACATGAACTTTTGCATATACTTCATGTTCTTTTTGTTGATTTACAATCCTTTTTGGGGTTAGATTCAGATCATACTCTTAATCCATATGATTCTAATTTTCGAATAAATGAAAGATTTAATGAGACTTTAGTTGATTTAGTAGCGCTTGATACTTTAAAAGTGTTACATGATGATATTGGTATCATGATGTTTGAAGAAGAGTATGTATTATTATCTCCAATAGATAGAAACACGAGTTCAATTGTGAAGAGTGTTCTTTATCCTTTTTATAGAAAGTATTTTGATTTAATAATTGAGGCCTCCATGACAGCTAATATTAATTTATTAAAAGATGCTTTAGGTGCTGAAAATTTAAATTCTCTAATTGATTTAGTTAATTATATAGACAAGTTAGCAAGATGTAACGATTTATATACTGATATAAAAAATGTTAATTATGATTCTTTAGTATATCAAGATTATTTATCTAAAATAGAAAAAGTAATTAACGTTTATGAAGAGATGGAAAGGTATCAGAATAGTAAAAAGAAGATTTTATAATACGATTTTTAATTGCTAAAAGAAATTTATATGTTATAATTAGTATAGTAGGGAAACGGTTGATATTAGGGAGACTTTTTATGAAAAAAAGGAATTTATATGTATTAGTTTTAATATTAGTTTTAACTGTTGGTTATGCGGCTGTTTCAACAACCCTTTATCAACAATTTAAAGTTTTGTTGGCAGAAAGCGAAGATTTTAAAATAATATTTTCAGATTCAATTGTGAATGGTGCAAGAAAAAAAGAAACTATTAATGAAAATGAAGATACGATTGTTTTTTCAACAGAAAACTTAGGTACAACTGATGATGTTAATACATTAGACTATGAAGTTGCTAATATGAGTAGAAACTATGATGCAGAAGTAAGTGTTAGTTGTTCAACGACTAATGCAGATGTAGTTTTTTTGTATCAACCAGAGGTCAACACTGTAATTGCTGGTGAATCACAAAAAGGTCGTGTTGAATTAAAGGTCACGAAAAATCAGGATATAGTGAAAAATGATGATATTACATGTATGATGAATGTAAGAAAAGTTAGCCGTAATGAACTAGGTAACGAATATATACCAGAGTACAAAGATTCCACATTAAATGGAGCAGATCCAGTATTAGATAATGATAAACTAATACCAGTTAAGTTAGCAAGTGATGGAACAGTAACAGTAGCCAGTACCAAAGAAGAATGGTATAACTACGAAAATAAAGAATGGGCAAATGCGGTAATATTAAAAGATATACCAAGTAAAACATATTCCGTTGGAGAAACAATATTAGAAAGTGATATAGAATCATACTTTGTCTGGATACCAAGATATAGATATCAAATCTTTGATGAAGGAAATTATACAGAGGCAATAGAAGGAATTCCAACAGAAAGTAATGCCAAAGAAATCAAAATAGAATTTGAATCACTAGATACACCACCATCAAATGGAAGTATAAAAGACTCGTGGTTAACTCATCCAGCATTCACAAACTTTAATGTAAATGGATTATGGGTAGGAAAGTTTGAAACGGGATATGAGGGAGCAACTTCAAAAACTGAAGCACAAGTAAATGAAATTGCTTCAAATAAAGTAATTGTAAAGCCAAATACATATTCATGGAGAGGTGCTACAGTATCTAATATGTTTAAAACAGCATATAACTATGAAAGAAAGATGGACTCTCATATGATGAAAAATACAGAATGGGGAGCCGTAGCCTATCTTTCACATTCTAAATATGGAATAAATACAGAAGTAAACATCAATAACAATTCAGATTATTTAACCGGATATTCCGCAGTAGAAGGAACAGATCAAATTAGTTATCCAGGAACATATGGAACAGATGAAACAGTAACTTTACCGTATAATACAGAAACAGGATATAAAGCATCAACTACTGGAAATATAACAGGGATTTATGATATGTCAGGAGGATCATGGGAATATGTTGCCGGATATATGCCTTCGCCAAATGATAAGTCAGGCTTCACAACAGAAGAGTTAACTAATTATTCAAAATACTTAGATGTATATCCGAGTGATTCCTCTATATTTACATATAACAAAAGAATCTTAGGAGATGCAATTGGAGAGATGGGACCATTCTATGACTACGCAGATAAAGATGGTTCACGTCGCCTTCATAATAGTTGGTACAATGATATCTCTCATTTTCTATCAACATCTGGTTCATACTTTTTGCGAGGAGGACCTTGTGATCATGGTGGAATAGCAGGACAGTTTAGTTTTCTTCAATATACTGGCGATGTTTATGGTAATCTAGATAGTTTCCGCCTAGTCCTTGCAGTATAAATAACATGATAAAAGTAAGAGTAAAACTCTTATTTTTTTGTTCTTTAAAAAAAGTAATTCAAGAATTCAACGGTAATAAGAGTATTAGAAGGAAATAGACTCCTTCTTAGAAAAGAGGAGTAAGATGAATGATGAAATCTTATTACCAGCTACATATGACTGTATGTTTAAAGCGTTAATGTTGAATAAAAAATTAAAACCATTTTTGAAGGAATTAATAAATATCGTAACAGGAATACCAATTGATGCCTTAGAGAAAATAGAAATCTTAAAAAGTGAATATAATAAGAATGATAAGAAAATGAAATCCGATGTTATCGTGAGTATAGGAAATAAATATATCAACATAGAAATGAATAGAGAATACTACAGAGGAGTATTTAATAAAAATGGTGCCTATATAAATAAGTTAAAGACATCTCTTTATAAAGAATGAGAAAATTATTATGATGCAGGTCAGGTAATACAGATAAACTTTAATGACTTTTATCATTTTAAACATAGAAAAGATATTTATAAATTTGTTTTTCTAGAAGAAGAGACCCATGAGATAGATGAAGATTCTACAGTAAAATATCATGTATGTCTTTTTAACATCTGGAATAGATGTTATAATAAAGATGCTAAGAAATTAACAAGATTTGAAAAATTTTGCTTAATCTTAAAATCAGAAACAAAAGAATATGCAAAAAAGATATCAGGGGATGATGAAGTAATGGGAAATATAGTAGATGAAATAGCAAGACTGAGTAAAGACAATACCATGTTAGGATTATATGATGCCGAAGTAGAAGCAGAGAAGATAAGAAAGACAAGACTAAAGGGAGCAAGACAAGAAGGGTTAGAACAAGGACTTAAACAAGGTATTGAACAAGGTCAAAAAGAAATGCTTTTAAAACTAAAAGATAAACTAAGTATTGAAGACTTAGCTGAATTAACTTCTATGTCTGTAGAAGAAGTAAAAAAGATTTTAAATAAAAAATAACTTACATTAATTAATAGGAAGTTTTATGTTATAATAGATTAATAGTTTTGATTAAGGCGATGAAGAAAAAGTAGATACAAGTGAACTTATATATGAAACAGTTAAACTTTTTATAGAAAATGCAGAGAGTTTAAGTGTTGATGAGTTTTATACAATTAGAGAGTATTTAGGTTATAAATCCTCATTCTACGATTTACCTATTGATGATTTTCAAGATATAAAAAATGTAACTTCCCTGATGAACTTATCACAATGTTTCAAATACTGAAAATTTTTCTTAATCATTGTAATTTATTTACTAGTAGACTACATTATACAAGAGAATCGGAAATTTATGCTGATTTGAGAAGCATTTTATTAAATAAAGACTTTTTAAACGTAATCACGAGCATTATATTCATAATTTAGTTTTAAGAGTTGCTTGACAAGTTCTAGAGGTTCTTGAAATTTATGATATTCCTAAGGATTTAGAGAATGTACAATTTAAGAGTTTACTAAAAAGCATTGTATTTGCATACGAATGTGAAGAAAAAGAAGGGTATATGATGGAACTTGAAAGCGGAATAAGTAATCAAAAAAATTAAACTACAATTGAATCTATTAAAGAATTAGCATTAAAAGCAATTAGGAAGCAAGTAGTAAATAGCACGTTAAATACGTGTTATTTTACATTCAAATTTACAAATATAATTTATTAAAAATTAGTTTTAAGGTATAATTATCTTAAGGTGATATTATGGCTAAACGTAAGAAAAGAAAACAAAGCAATTCATCAAGTTTTAAATTTTCGGTTGAAATAGTTGGTCTAATATTAATATTAATTGGGGTTATTGGTTTAGGAGTATTTGGACCCGTTGGAAATATTATTAAAGAGTTTGCAATCTTTTTATTTGGCTCTTACTATAATGCTTTAATAGTGCTTGTTTTAATACTTGGTTCATACATGCTTTTTAAAAGAAAATTACCTAATTTTTTTAATTCAAGATTAGTAGGATTGTATTTAGTGTTTATTGTTATTTTAACCTTTGCTCATATGAACTATGTCGATGCAGGGATTAAGATTGGAACTGCGATTAATTCATCAACAGAAGTATATTTAAGCGTTATTGGTAATGGAAATTATGTAGGGTTGAGTCAAACTGGTGGCGGTATTATAGGTTTGCTGTCTTCATGGTGTATGGTAAGCTTGCTTGATAAGATTGGTACCTATATTATTTTAGTTGTTATTAGTCTTTTTGCTCTTATCATGTTATTTAATGTATCATTTACTGATCTCATTGATAAGATTCAAGAAATGTGGGCTAATAGAAAAAGAACAGAACATAAAGAAAAGAAACCAAATTCTGAAAAGACTAAGATATATGATCAAGATGAAGAGAGTGATGATGATATCTTAATTAAAACTGTTCAGGACTTAAAACAAGATATAAAAGAGGAAGAGCCTATTCATAATGAAGTTCCTTTAACTCCTGTACAAGAGGTACCTTTAATTACTATTAATTCTAATTATCGTTTACCTAAACTTGATGAAGTATTAGATCCAGTTAAAAAGAATAAAAAGCAGAGTAGTGATGAATTTATCAAACAAACTAGTATTGCTTTACAAAATGTATTAGCTGATTTTCAAATAACTGGTAAAGTTGTAGATTATCACGAAGGACCAACTGTAACTCAATTTGAAGTTGCTATTAAAAATGGTACAAAAGTTAGTAGAATTACAGGTATTTCAAAGGAAATAGCTTTAGCACTTGCAGCAAAAGATGTACGTATTGAAGCACCAATTCCTGGAAAAACAACAGTTGGTATTGAGATACCTAATAAAATTACTTTAAGTGTTCAAGTTCGAGAGGTACTTGAATCTCGTCAAAGGGATATGGCGGGAATGAAAATACCAGTTTCTTTAGGAAAAGATATTAATGGTAACAACTGTGTTGCTGATCTTTCTAAAACACCACATTTACTTGTTGCAGGTTCAACTGGATCAGGTAAATCTGTTTGTATAAATTCATTTATTAATAGTATTTTAATTAATAAACGACCTGATGAGGTAAAACTTTTACTTGTTGACCCTAAAAAGGTTGAATTGTCTAACTATAATGGGATACCGCATTTGCTTTGTCCAGTAGTTTGTGATCCTAAAAAAGCTAGTATTGCTTTACAAAATATTGTTAAAGAAATGGAAAAGAGATACGATCTTTTCGCTGATGAAAAGGTAAAAAATATAGTTGGATATAATGAGAAAATGTCGGGGCTTAAGAAAAAAAATCCGGAAGATAATACAATTCAATTAATGAGTTATATAGTTGTTATAATTGATGAGTTAGCAGATCTTATGTTAGTTGCTTCAAAAGAGGTTGAAGATTCAATTATGCGTATTACCCAAATGGCTCGTGCTGCGGGAATCCACTTAATTGTTGCGACTCAAAGACCATCAACTGATGTAATTACAGGAGTTGTAAAAGCTAATATTCCATCGCGTATTGCCTTTGCTGTTGCCTCACAAATTGATTCAAGAACTATTCTTGATATGGGTGGAGCAGAAAAGTTACTTGGTAAAGGAGATATGCTTTATAAACCAATGGGAGAAAATATTCCCCTTCGTATACAAGGTAACTTTATAAGCGATGAAGAAATTGAAAAAGTTATTGCTTATGTTTCAAAAGAACAAGCTGCTTCATATGATGAAACAATCACTCAGGCTCAGGGAGACTCAATTTCTACAAGTAATGTTGGAGGAGAAAGAGACACTGATGATGATGATCCTTTATACAATGAAATAGTTGATTTCGCCATTGAAACAAGAAAGGTGTCGGCATCATTATTACAAAGAAGATTTAGACTCGGTTATAATCGTGCAGCTAGAATAGTTGATTTACTTGAGGAAAGAGGCGTAATTGGTCCAGCTAATGGTTCTAAGCCTCGGGAAGTTTTAATAGGTAAAGATGGAAGTTCACAAGAAAGTGAAGAATAGTATTGACATATTATAAAGTGTCATGATAGAATACCCAATAAATAAGTATGCTAGCCGCTAAAATTGACAAAAAATGCGGCGAATGGTATAATATGCTCGAATTAAGGAATGAGGGGGAAACGAAATGAAAGGATATATTCTTGATTATATAAATGAAAATGAATTCAAGAAACTTGAACGCGCACTAAAAAAATATAATATGTTAGCGTTTAAGAAATTGAATTTTGAGTATTATCCATCCTTAAGAAATGGTGAATTTTTAGGCGAACTTATGAGTAGTGATAAGAAAAATAATACAGAAACTTATGAATTGAAATTACCTAGCGACCATTTATTTACACAAGTTCATGGAGAAGTAAAATTAAGATATATAGTATATAAAAAGCAAAATGTTGTTATGCTTGAAACAATAATGCCAACTGATATATTATTAGAAGGACATGTAGCTGAACTTACTACATATAAGGGCGTTATGATTTCTAAGGCTAATGCTGATAAAGATAAATTTATGATAAATCTATTTTCGGCAATGGATAAGTAAAAGGTGCATCGTGTTATGTACTTTTTCTTTTTTTTATGTAAATTTTTTGTTATTATAAGTGTGATGTTTTATGAGTGATAAAGATATAGATAAAGAATTAGAAAATCTAAATAAAATTGAAATCAAAGAAGATGATTTAACAGATGATGCGTTATTTGGCTCTTTTTCTGGTGAAGTTTTAGATGCTGCAAAAGCCTATTTAAATTCAATAAAAAAGAAAGAAATGCTCTCAACAGACGAATTTCTAAAAATTTCTAGAAGATATAAGAAAACTCATTAAAAAAAAGACAGAGATAGAATGGTTGAAGCAAATTTACGTTTAGTTGTAAAAGCAGTTAAAGACTATTGTAAGGTTAATACTTCTTTAGAATTTTTAGATTTTATTCAAGAGGGTAATATAGGACTAATTACGGCTGTTGAAAAGTATGATCCAACACTTGGTTATAAATTTTCAACTTATGCAATGTATTGGATACGTCAAGCCATTACAAGGAGTTCTTATGATCGTGGGTCAACTATAAGAATTCCAGTAGGTATGAAGGAAAGTTTTTATAAGTATTTGCGATTTAAAAGTGCATATCAGAAAAATCATGGTTATTATCCGAGTAAAGAAGAAATAATAAATGAGTTGGGTATTGCGAATCAAAAATATGAAACGCTTATTCATATTGAAAATAATTTAGATAAGTTAGCATCATTAAATTCTGTAGTTTCTGATGAAGGTAATAACACAACATTAGAAGACTTTATCGAAGATAAGAAAGGAGATTCTTACCAAAATTTTTTAAATAATTTGAATGATTTAACGCTTTTATATAATTTGAAGAAAAAATTACCTCCAATGTACTATTATGTTTTATATTATCATGTTTTATCAGATGATAGAAAAAGCTTGAAAGAGATTGCAAGTAGTTTAGGTATAACACGAGAAGCGGTTAGACAAATTGAAAATAGGGCATTAAAAAAGGCTGAAGCAATTATTAAATTGCCAAGACCAATAAATAATGAGATAAAGAAAAGTGATATATTACCTGAACCTTTTGAGAAACTAGTTATATTAGTGTATTTGAAAAAGAATCTTAGCTTAGAAGAATACTATGTATTTTATTATTTGTGGTATAAGGGGGCAGATGTATTTAGTAAGTTCTCTTTTGAAGTGGCTAAAAAGATATATGATATGTATGAAAATATTCTGTTTAGGTATCATAAACTATTTAATGACCATGAAGAGTATTTAAAAGCTCTTAATGAAGCACTTGAAGGTGATAGAAGAACTAAAATATTTGAAAAAGATATTTTGCCTATTCAATATAGCAAAATGTATTTAATAATGAAAGATGTTAAAATAGATAACTTAAAGGGAATGCTAGAAAATGAAAACTTACAACTTAATAGTGTTGTTAATTTCTTTGATAATGATTTTAAAACAATTCATCCTTCACAAGTTGAAGCATCACTTAAATTACTTAATGTTAATTACTATGGTTATAATTATGAATATAAAACTTTGCCTTTAAACGTTTTATATAATGTATATTTAGAACATAGGGATGATTTTAGTGATGAAATTTCTATTCTCTTAGAAGCGACTTTATTTAGCCCTATCACAGGAATAAAAAAAATAAATTGTGATGAAAGGGCAAAACCTAAAATTGATTATTCTATATATCGTTTAGAAAGTTTTTATTATAATCTTGACAATTATTTTAAGTACGAAATTCCTTTTGATGAATTAATGAAAGTTATAATGAATCCGAAAAATAATTATAATGAAAAGGAAAAAGAATTACTAATACAAAGATATGGTGAGGGATTTACAATAAAAGAACTTTCTCAACTACATAATGTCACTTACCAGAAAATGCATGATGACTTAAGGAATCTTTATGATCATGCCATTAACCTTTATTTAAACAGGAGTAATAAAATAAATATTATTAATGAAGAAAGATATATAAATTATATACTTAATCCTAAGTATTTGATGTCAGAAAACACCAGAGAAGCTTGTAAATTATTCTTTATTGATCATTTAAGTTATAAAGAAATTGCTTCAAGACTATCTCTTGCAAATTCTTCTAAGGTTTCTAATTTAATAACAGATGCTGTTCGTAAAATGGATATGTGGCATTATGGAATAGAAAAAGAATATATATTTTCAAAGGAAAAAATTGAAATTTTACTTAGGAAATTGGATATTTCGGAATTAGATAAAGATATAATAAGAAATAGATTTATTAAAGGATATACTTCTTCATATAATGCCGAAATATTTGGAATAGGGCAAAAGTATGTTAATACTATTATTTCTTCTTTTATAAAACAATACATTGACTTATATAGTAGAATTGAACTAGATTTTGAAGATATAAAGAAAGAAGTATTAGTAAGTTATTCGGAATCTATTTTAGATGCTCAAGAAAGAGACTTTTTAAGTTATTATTATGGAATTAAAACGCGTAAAAATCCAGAAGGGAAAAAATATAGGACTTCAGAAATAGAAGATTTGATGGACGTTCCTTATAAAAGTACAGGTTCTTATCTTGCAAATATATTAAAAAAGATAAGAGCACGTAAATGTGGTTTAATTGAACCTGACTTTAGCTTTTATACCAAACAAGACATAATGCGCTTATTAGAAGATCCTTGCATACCTATAAGTGATTATGAGAAAGATTTACTTCGTGCAATAAAAGGAATTGGATCTTATTATTATACTGTAGCAGCTCTTGCTTCCAAATACGGTTATCAAGAAGGAAGTATTACAAGAAGAATAAAAAGAGCTTATTTAACTTTAAAAAAATATGAAGAAGGATTAATTGAACCAAAAATTGACTATGAAACTGTTGTTGTACCTTTGTTAAAATATTTTCCAACCTTTGATGCTAATATTTTAACAAGTAGATTTAGGGATAAAAAAACTTGTCGTTATTTTGAAAAATCGTATAATTTAACACACGAACAAGCTCTTAGTTTAATTGATCGAGTAGAAAAAAGATTAAAATATCTATTAAAATATAAAGAAGCAAAGAAATTTGATTTTTCTTATGCCAGGGAAGTTATTCAGAACGATGATTTGCCTTTTTATGGAGATAAAGACAAAGCTATTAAGTTATATAATAGTACTTTTGGTGATGACGGGTCTATGCCAGTAACTAGACAAGATATAATTTCTTCAAATAATTTAACTTTATCTACTAGAACATCTCAATATGTTAAAAGTTTGATGATTTCTGTTTTAAAATATCGAAATGGTATTAGAAAAAACAAGAGTTTTACATATGATGAAATAAAGAATTTTTATGATGAACATAAGAGTGAATATAGTAAGACTAATCAAGAGAAATTCTTGATAGTTTTAAAAAATTTTGGATCTTCATCACTTCCTTCAAAGGACATTTATTCAGACTTTGTAACTTATGAAATGTTAAAGGATAAGAAGGGAAAATTATTCTTTTCTTTAGATACAGATTCTCAAATAATAAAGGAAGTAATAAAAAGAAATCCTTATAAATTAACACACCATCAGTTAGAACTATTAAGAAACTATTTTAAGATTAAAAAAAGAGATTTAATGAACGGAAAAGAAAAAAATAAGTTAATAAAAATTTTGTATCCATATGCCGTTGCTTATGAAATAAATTTAAGAAAGCAAGATCAAAAGGAAATAACAGAAGAAAGAAAAGCAGCTAATTTAATTAATGAGTCAGGAATAACCTTAAATGAAGATCTAGATAATAACATAAAAAATGTAAGACCTTTTTTAGCAAGAAATATAATAAAAAAGGACTCTTACAATTTAGATGAAGAAGAAATATTTAATCCAACAATAATTTTACCACTTGCCAAAGAAGATAAAAGCAAAGTGCTTGTTTTGACTGATGAATTGGATTATGTTTTTGCCTATGTTTTTAATCATATTAGGAATATTGATGTTAAAACAGTTAACTCATTGGTTCCAAAGATGTATGCTTTAAAAGAATATTTACTAACAAATTCTAATCGAGATGATTATATAAGTTTATTTAGGGGTGTGATGGATGAAAAAACATTAGAAAAATTAAAAGTTTCACCAGAACTAAAAGCCTTCTTTTTAGAATTAATTCGATTTCAAAATCCCTCAACAATAAATGCTGATACTTTAACTAGTAGTCAATATATGCGAAAGACATTTACACAAAATTCTTATTTTTTTAAAAAAATTGGAGATAGATTAAAAAGAACTCAAGTAAGTTTTATTGATGATATTAAAGATTATTATCGAGAGATTAATTTAGGAGAATTTAATTTAGAAGATGTTAATTCTTATATTGAAACTTTAAAGATGTATCAAGATTATTTATTAGATTATGGATCTATAATTAGTTATTTTCCTTTGGATAAAGTTTCTTATATTCCTGAAATATGTGGGTCTTTTCCTTGTGAAATAATTGATGTGCCTGATTCATTAAAAAAGAAAGAACTTGCGGGAAAATTGGTTAAACTAAGTTAAAAACTTTACTAATTAAAAAAAATTTGTTAGAATATACGGAAATTATTTAGGAGTTGCTGTTATGAAGAACATCTATAAAAAAGCAAGAAAGATTAAATATAATAATAGTATATTTCAAATTATTATTAGAGACGATTACAAAATTGGTTTCTTTAAAATAGTTAATATTGATGAAAAAGAAATACTTACATTACCAACAGCAAAAGAGTTTTTACATCTTAGTAGTGTTTTAAATGTTAAAAATGGAATAAAATTTTAGGGGGAGATTAGTGATGTTAACAAAAGAACAAATTGAAAAAGATTTTCAAGATTATAAAGAACAAAAAAAGGAAATAGTTTTAAATGATTTACCAATAAAAAATCATTTATTTAGAAAAATTACAAGACCAGTACAAAGAAAAGCTCTTTTAGCACAAAGGATTATAAAAGGTCAAACGGTAGATGTTTATGGGAATAAAGATTATAAAATACCTAAGGGAAGATCAGTTACTTTTGTAGTTTCTCATATAGGTAAGTTTGATTATGAAATAGTAAACGAACAGATTAAAGAACAATTTTATGTTATGGCAAGTGATTACCGTAATATGCATGGTAATATGAATGAAACTATGATGGAATGGTTTGGCGTTTGGTATGTTGATGAACTCTCTAAAGAGGATCGCTTTTATACAGGAGAAGTTAACAAAAAGACACTAAGAGATGGTTATCATACAATGGTTTTATCTGAAGGAACTTGGAATATTTCAGAAAATGAAATTATATATGATACTCATTTTGGTGCAGTAGATGGAGCGATGTCAACAAACTCGTTAATATTACCGATTTCTATTGAACAGTATGACAAACATTTTGTTGTAAATTTTGGAGAATTTTTTGATCCAACAGTTGTTGCTAATGATTTATCGTGTTACTGGGAATCTTATAAAGGTTATTTAGAACTTGACGATAAAAATCCATTAGAAAGTGAATTAAAACTATTAATTAAATTTGTTACCAATAAAATGATGCGAGATATGCTTGCAAGTTTAAAATATGAAATTTGGGAAAAAAAGGGAATAGAGTGTAGAAAGGGTATTCCTAAAGATTATTGGAAAAACTTCGTACAGGAACGAGTTAATGAATGGCCAGGTTATAGTATGCAAGAGCAAATTGACAGTGTGGTTTTAACTAAGGAAAAAGAATTGCATCAATGTGTTTTAAAAGATATGGAAAAATATTATGAAATGGATCCTTGGTTTTTTAAAACAACTAATGAGAGGTATGCTAATTATTTAAATGTTAGTGAACATATTGAAGAATATGTAAAAGAATTAGAAAATTATCGTGCAAACTTAAAAGAGGATAAACCAATTTCAGAGCGTTTAGAAGAATATAAGCAAAGAAAATTGAAATAAAGAAAGAGTAAAATCTCTTTCTTTTTCTTTTCTTATAAAGAAAAACAGCTTATAATTATAATAAGAGGTGAGCAGTATGAGTTTTCTATCTTATCCGATATGTGCTTTAATTATAATTATATTAGTTAATATTGCTTTTTTTTCTAAAAAAAGTGTAGATACTTTTGAAACGAAAAATTATGGAAAACTTATATTTGTCAATTTAGTTGAGTCAATATTTGCGGTATCAGGGTTAATATGTATAAAAATATTTGGCGATGGAATAGTGATGCAATTACTTGTAAAAATGGATTATGTACTTTTACTTACTTGGGGGAGTTTATTATTTAGATACTTTCTAAGCGTCGCTATTTACCAAGATGAACATATAAAAAAGTTAAATAAGTTAATAGCTATTTTTAATTTTACTATATCTTTAATAATTTTATTCTTGCCAGTTCAAGTAATTATTGGGGAAAATTCTATTGATAGTTTAGGTCCATCTATGAATGTTTTATTTTTTGCAGTATTTCTATGCTTACTTGGAATTATTATTTCTACTTTAAAAATAGTTTTTAGTAAGGATTTTAAAAATAAGAAAAAGAAGTTAATTCCTTTGATTTCTCTTATTTGTTTGATTATAGTTTTGGTTATTATTAAAACTTATATTGCAGAGATGATTATTCAAGGTTTTGTGTTATCTTTTGTTTCTTTAATAATGTACTTTACAATTGAAAATCCTGATGTAAAACTTATTAGTAGTTTAGAAATTGCTAAAGATACTGCTGAAAAAGCCAATCGAGCTAAATCGGATTTCTTAAGTAGTATGTCGCATGAAATAAGAACACCTTTAAACGCGATAGTTGGTTTATCACAAGATATTTTGCTTTACAAGGATAATCTTCCTAGTGAAGTTTTAGAAGATGCTGATGATATAGTTAATGCATCAAATACTTTACTTGAGATAGTTGGTAACATCTTAGATATTAACAAAATTGAAAGTGATAAGATGGAAATAGTTGAAAGACCTTATAACTTTAGAAAAGAAGTAAATGACTTGGTTCGAGTTACAACGACAAGAATAGAGGATAAGCCAATTGATTTTAATTTAAATATGGCAGTAGATATTCCCCATGAATTAATCGGGGATAAAACACACGTTAAAGGTATTATAAATAATTTACTTACGAATGCGATTAAATATACTGACTCTGGACAGATTGATTTAAATATAAAGTGTGTCAATAAAGATGATACCTGTAATCTAATCATTAGTGTAATGGACACTGGTAGGGGGATTAGAGCTGAAGATATTAATAAGTTATTTACAAAGTTTGAGCGACTTGATATTGAAAAAAATAGCACGACAGAAGGAACGGGACTTGGTCTTGCAATAACAAAAAGGTTAGTTGAGATGATGGGTGGTAAAATTAATGTAACGAGTACATATGGAAAAGGTTCTTTGTTTGTTGTCCAATTACCTCAAACAATTAGTAGGCAAGAAGAATTGACACCAACAGAAATAATAAATACAAAACTCGTTTTAGAAAAACTTAAAGGTGAATATTTTGGAAAGAAAATTTTAATAGTTGATGATAATAAGCTTAATATAAAAGTTGCTAAGAAATCTCTTGTTGACTTTGGTTTTATTATTGATGAAGCTGTGAATGGGGAAGAAGCAATTAATCTCGTTAAAATGGGTAAAAATTATGATTTAATTTTAATGGATATAATGATGCCTGTAATGAGTGGTACAACAGCTCTACAAAAGTTAAAAGAAATTGATGGTTTTAATACGCCAACAATTGCTTTAACAGCTGATGCGGTAGCTGGAGCAGAAGAAAAATATTTGCATGATGGTTTTATAGACTATATAGCTAAACCTTTTAATAAAGAACAAATAGAAGAGAAATTACAAAAAGCATTTTCCAAATAAATGAGGGATAAAAGTATGAAAAAAAGAAAAGCTTATTTATTGTTAAGTATTATAGTAGTGATTTTGGTTATTGGAGTGTCTTTAGCTTTAATTAATTTATATAGGAAGAAAAAAGAAGATAAACCTATTGTTCAACATAATGATTTTATGTATCTTGATACAAATCATGAACAAAGTATAGAAAATAATTACTTGCTATTTAAAAATTATGAAGATTTTAAGTCTAAAATAGAAAGTGATGTTTTAACAGAAGAGTCTTTTGTAAAGAATAATTATGTTTTAATACGTATTCGTTTTAATGAATGTTCCCAAGCGGAAGTAAGGCCGACTGAATATACAATGGATGGAAATACTATTAACATTAAAGTTAAGTATAAAGCAAGTTGCGGGGTATGTGCCTTAGCAAATAGCTACTATTTATTAGCTATTAATAAAAATATGCAAGATGTTACAGTTAATATTGATCAAGAAGCGATTAACAAAGTTTCTTGTGATAAAAATATTGATTATTAACCAAAGATTTATTTA
Source organism: uncultured Bacilli bacterium (assembly GCA_910587065.1). Taxonomy (GTDB): domain Bacteria; phylum Bacillota_I; class Bacilli_A; order RF39; family UBA660; genus CAG-582. Next base: position 145,819 of record CAJUMA010000004.1, read on the forward strand.
TATCTAGAAAAAAAGAAGCTATGATTATTGGTTGTCTAAGCTTAAAAATAATAAATACAATTATATTAGATTTTAACAATAGAAGGGATTAGTTCCTATATGCCAGTTAAAATCAATCCAAGTCCAGGTAGTATAATAAGAATAATGATGGTTTATAAATCAATAGATGAAAAAATAGAAGTAACACATCTAACTCCGTTAAAATTAGGTGGGAGAATTGTAAAAAGAAAGTATAACAAATAATAAAACGACTTTGACAAGTCGTTTTAATTATACTCGAGTTGTTCGAGTTTTCTATCAGTTTGGTGCAGGTAACAGGAGTTGAACCTGCACGGATTACTCCACTAGATCCTAAGTCTAGCGCGTCTGCCAATTCCGCCATACCTGCAAATAATGGTGGATCTTGTAGGACTCGAACCTACGACCGCCCGGTTATGAGCCGGATGCTCTAACCAACTGAGCTAAAGATCCATTGCCACTGCTCTATAAATATAACACAAATTTCTGAAGTGTGCAATAACTTTTTCTTTGTTATTACTTAAAATATGATATTATAGAAAACAGGTGGTAATTATGTTAACTAATATGCTTAGAACAAAAAAATTATTTATCTTTGATATGGATGGAACTTTAATTGAGTCATTGGGAGTATGGGGAAGTGCAGAAGTGGAATTTATCTATCAAGTATCTGGAATAAAAGTAGATAAAAAAGAAATAGCTGATTTTAGAGATCAATTTTTAGGTAGTTGCATAAGTAGTGATCCTTATTATTCATGGGTGGCTTATTTAAAAGAATGTTATCATATGCCTGGAGAAGTAGATGATTTGGCTGAGTATCGCAAAAGCATCTGCTTTAAAATACTTGAAGAAACTGTTTCTTTAAAACCATTTGCAAAAGAATTATTAACTTTACTTAAGGAAAATGGTTATCTAGTTAGTTTAGCATCAGCTGGAGCTTTAGAAAGTTTAAATCGCGTTTTATATAAAATTCCTGCTACAGAATTTTTAGGAAATGATGTCTTTGATTTAATAATGAGTTCATCAAGTGTCGAGAAACTAAAGCCTGCACCTGATATTCATTTAAAAACACTTGAATATTTTAATTTAAAAAGAGAAGATGCTGTTATATTTGAAGATTCTTTAGTGGGTTTAATGGCTGCACAAAACGCGGGAATTGATTCTATTATTGTTAAGGAACCTTTAAATAAAGAATGCAGAAAAGTTAAAGATATGGCAACTTATTATGTCAATTCCTTAGAAGAAGTATATAATTCTCTTTTGGAAATAGTTCAAAAACGGCCAAAAATACGTTAAGTTTTGGTTTTTTTATGCAAAAATTTGCATTTTTTTTATAAGTATGGTATTATAGGCAGCAATTCAAGGGGAGAGGAAGATGAATATGAAGAAATTCAAGATATTATCATTACTAATGATTATGGCAGTAATGATATTTGGTGGAATGATGAATGCGAATGCAGCAACATCTATTCCAGACTCAGTTGTAAGTGATGCACATAAGAACCCAACATTAGTTGGTGGACTTAGAGAAGTTGAATATATAAAGAACTTCCCAGTAATCGTTAAGACAGCTGATCATGGTAAATATTATATCTATTGTATGAATCTATCTGCTACATATGCAGCAAATATTAAATTCAGCAAGGCTGGCACAGTAGATCCTGGTTATATTTACATTTTAAATCATAAACCAAATACTGGTGATAAAGATAAAGACTTCTATATCACACAAATGGCTGTTTGGTACTATGAAGACTATCTATCAGGTAAAGATTTTAACCTAGTTAGAGAAGTTAAAGAATACATTGTTTCGAATGTAGACAAAGATCCAGTTGCTCAATATATCTATAACTTATATAGAGGGGCAAAAATTTATAAAGGAGAAGAAGCTGTACTTACTTTAAATAAGGCTAATATTTCATTTACTTTAGAAAATGGATATTATGTATCAAGCAAAATTGAAGTAATTAATGCTAATTTAACAGGAAAACTTAAATATTCTTTATCAAATGTTCCCGCTGGTTCATTAGTTGTAAAGGCTGGCGAAGATGGTGTTAAGGTAAAGATTCCTGCTGATAAAATACCTGAAGGACAACAATTAACATTCTCACTTAATGTTTCTGGCTCTTATACGAAATATACAGGTTATTATTATTATCATAGTAGTAAATATCAAAAAGTATTATTCCAAGATCCATTAGAAACTAATGTGGAATTAAAAGACAGTGTTTCATTAAATATTAAAAACTATAAAGATGAATATGATATTAACATTAGTAAAACTGATGTTACTCAATCTAAAGAAGTTCCTGGAGCTACATTAGTAGTTAAAGATAATACAGGAAAAGAAATAGCTTCTTGGGTATCAACCACTGAACCAAGAAAAATCACATTAAAAAGTGGAGAATATACATTAACTGAGACATTAGCTCCACAAGGTTATAAATTATCTAAAACTACAATTCATTTCTATGTAGATGAAATTGGTGGATTATTTATAAAAGATGAAAAAGGTAACTATGTAAGTGTTAATAAGGTAGTTATGATCAATGAACTTATTGATATGGTTAGTGTTGCTAAAAAGGACTCTAAAACTGGAGACTTAGTTAGTGGTGCTAAATTAGTTATTAGAGATGAAGCAGGTAATGTAGTAAATGAATTTGTTACTACTGATACAGTATATCAATTATCACTAAAAGCTGGAAAATATACTTTATCTGAAGTAGAAGCTCCAGTAGGATATGTTCTAAGTAAAGAAATCGTTAAGTTTGAGTTACTTGAAGATGGAACGCTTAGAATAATGAATAATAATGGGGAATACGCTGATAGTGCTTATATAACATTCTATAATACAAAAGAATCTCAAGAATTAGTACATGTTCCTGCAACAGGAAAAAATGCTACACTTTTAATTATTGGTGGTATAGCACTATTAATTGGTGGAATTGCTTGTGCAAAGAGAACAATTAAAGAATGCTAAGATACTCCTTAGTATTCTTTTTATTCTTATTGGTCTAATCTTAATATTTAGCAATTATTTTGCCGGAATTAAAAGTAATGTCTTTAATAAAAAGAATATAGCACTTTTAGAACAACAAGTATTAATAACAGAAGCACTTGATGAAGTGTCAGATGAAGATTTAAATAATACTGTAGTTGATTTAGATGATAGATTAGGACCTGATAAGGTAGATGCATACATTGGTTACTTAACTGTACCTGATGTAGACATAAAAAGGGGATTTGTTGACATCACATCAAAATACAACAGTGTTTCATATAATGTAATGTTAATTGAAGGCTCTGATATGCCGGATAGAGAAAATGGTAATTTGATATTAGCTGCTCATAGAGGAAGTTCAAGTGTTTCTTTCTTTGATAAATTATATAAATTGAATGACAATGCCAAAGCTTATATTACTTTCCAAGGAAAAGTATATGAATATGAGCTTAAGAATCGTTATTTAGAACCAAAAGATGGGGAATTAATGATAAAACGTAATGGAGATGTTAATACGTTAACACTTATTACTTGTACAAGAAATGATAAAACTACACAAACAATATTCATATTTGAACTTGTAAGTGTAGCATAGAAGGGGAGTTTTATATATGCCAGAATTAAGTTTATTTGAGATTATAAAATACTCATTAAAATCATTATTAAGTTCTGAAGTATTTATACTCGTTTTATTAGAATTAGCAATTGTTTTAATTGCGATAATATTTAGAAGATTAATGAATAAGAAAGTTGTTAAGAATACTAGTATTATAGCTAGTTTAATAGTCTTAGGATTTTATGTATCAAAATATATTAGTACAGTTTTAGTATTCTTAAATAATGTTTCGACTAGATTAATAGAAGTGATATATTTTCCAACTACATTAGAATTTATGTTAGTAATGGTTATTTCCTTTGTTATAATGGGTTCAACATTATTAAGTACAAATACTAATAAATATTTGAAAATTATAAATTCAGTATTGCCATTAACAATATCATTTCTATTCTTATGTATAATTGAGTATATAAATGTAAATAGTATTCCATTTGATGAATTTAGTGTATTTACTAACCCAATATTAATGAGTTTATATGAACTTTCTATGGGATTATTCATGTCTTGGATAATTGCATTAATTGTGGTTAAAGTAGATAAATTTATTATTAATTCTATAACTGTAGCGAATTTAAGTGATAAAACATCTTTAAATTTGGTTACTGTTACATTACCTTCTGAAAAACAAGATGATGAAGATATAGAATTACCTAAATTAAAGAATGGGGTAATTAAATAAGACTTACCTTTAAGGTAAGCCTTTTATTTTAGGGGATATTATGGAAAGAAGAGAAATTTTAGAAAGTAAAATAGCTTTTTTAACAGAACTTTATCAATATCGTGAATATGAAACGTATTTATTAAATAACGCGAAATGTGCTCAAGAACTTTTGGAATTATTTCATAAAAATGGTTTATTTCATGATTTATCTTTAGGAAATGTTCCTACGATGGTTAATAATAAAGATGCTTTTCTATTTGGTAGTTACAATAGAAGTGGACTTGATTATATCTTCTTTAAAAACTATGATGATGGTAGCATATATCTTTCCAACTTTTTTGGAGGAACAATTTTAAGAGGTTTAGTTACAACGATTGTTGAAGTAGAAGAATCTTTAGCTGCCCTTGTTGAAGGTTTAGTGAAATTTAATGATAAACTTGGTATAGCATATAAAAAACATCGAATTAAAGCAGTAATGTGTATGCTTGAAGGAAAAGACTATTTTGATTTTGATGAATCTTCTAGAGAAAGTAAAAATGAAGTTTATAATTTATTTCGGACTTTTATAACAAAGTTAGATGAATACTATGATGAAAATCCTTTTGATAATTATCCTAAAATAGTTGCTAAAAGATTTAAAGGAAAAAAGGATGAAATAAAAGAAGAGACTATCCAAACATTCTTTGAAGTAGATGTTGATTTCTTAAAAAGAATAAATAAAGAAAGAGATATTGAACTTGTTAAAGATGTTTACCGAAAAGAATTAGAAAAACTTGGATTTGATGATAGTTTTCTTGATTTAGAGTGTACTGATAGATATTTTGTCTATTCTCAAACTGAAATATTTGATCCAAAAGAATATTTGAAGATGGGGATTGCCGAACTTTCACGAGAAATTTTAAACATAGATATAGAGTTAACAAGTGAAGCTTTAGCTAGTTTAAATATTTTAGAACCTATAAAAAAGATATTTAGAAGTATTGGTGTTGAAGTTCCAACAAGAGAAGATAGTAAAATGAAAAAATGACTTTAAAAGTCATTTTTAGTTTGTGTCTTCGATTAATACAGCATGGACAACATGTCTTGTTGAATGGGAAAAACAAGTTGAAAGGGTAAGTATTTTAGAGTTTGGATTTAGTTCTACATGGAAGTCGTTTTTACTACGACTTTTTAGCATATTAAGGAAATTCATGTATTCTTCATCACTTTCAAACTCGGTTTTTAGATAATCTTCTGTTTCATTGATTTGATATAAAGAAAATATTTGCCATTTCATGTTTTTACTTGGAGTATTAAAAGTAATTATTTGATTAGTAGCATTATTGTACCATGATTTATTCATCATATTCTTTATTGTACCAAACATAATTCCTTGTTTGATATTGTGTCCATATATAATTGTATTTTTATCTAGATTTTCTGGGTTATTACGATAATCCATGAATATCCAACCCATGCTATTTTTCTTTTTAAAGTAATCACGATTTAAATAATAAGAATTAGAGTCACTTTTAACAACAGGATAATTAATTTTTGTGTTGTTGACTTGAATCCAGCCAACTGTATCACTGTTTTTTTGTAAAAGAGTTTCAAATACTTGATCAAAATTGGTGTAGTAAGAGGAAACATAATTGCTTTTCTTTTTAGTCGTCGTTTGAGTTTCATCTAATACATCAATATAGTCAACATCGGTTTCATTATTGTCTTCATTAAGGTATTCTTCGGCATCTTTTAAAATACTCTCCAAATCTAATATTTGGGCATCAATGTTATTTTTATCGCGGTATTGTTGATAATAATTTATTCCAACAACGGCGGCGGAAAAAAGAATGATAAATAAGATTAATGTAGTAAATATCTTAAAATTGATTTCTTTGAAAAAGTTTTTGCTTTTATATTCTTTAGAATAATTTAATTTAAAATTAATATTGTTTTCTTCAAAGTATTTATGAAAACTCTTTTTTAAATAAGAAACTGAATTATATATTGTATTTAAATCATTATTTTTTTCATTAGTTTCAATGGTTATATTTGTTTTTTTATTTTCAATTATTTCATTAATAATAGTTGTCATTATTTCGTTAGAATAATTAACTACTTTAATGGTTTTTAGTTTGGCATTGATACGCATGAAGCTTTTAAATTCATCTAAATCACCAGGGTTAAAATTAAAACTTATGACTAAATATTTTTTATAATAAATATCTGTAAAACTACTTAAAGAATTTACAATCATAAATTCGGATTTTGCTTTTATTTTATTCCTTGTTTTAATTTTTATATTCTTATTCATATCTAATCTTTCGATTAGGTAGTGGGACATATCAAAACATTCAATATAGTTTGCATATTTATTATCTAAAAGTTTTAAAAACAAGTCGTAAGGCAACTTTTTATCAGGTTTAAAAATTATTTTTTTTATGTGATTCCAAGATGCAGTAAGATCAAGAGCGATGCTTGCAATATTAAGATTATTAATTTGAACTGTATCAATATTATTTTTTATTATAGCAAGATTAAGAAAGTTGGAAACTAATTCAAAATTTTCTTTTATATAGGCATTAGAGAACCTTAAATCTTTTAAATCAATTATATTTGTGTTATTAAGACTTTTATAATCAACATCTTTTTTCATTTCGGATATACTAATAGTAGATGCTGATAATTTGAATACAATATTAAAGTCCACTTTAACCAACGCCTCTCTATTAATAATAGTAACATATTTTGAAATTCTTTTCTATTAAATTTGACATAAATTGAAGTAAGTGATATTATAAAGTTGTAAATCATTGATGAAGGACAAGATTATTAATTTAATTAATTAAAGAGAGTTTATGTTTGGTGGAAATAAACATTAAGGATTAATAGTTACTACCTTTTAAGAGAATTAATAAATTCCGGTTTATTGCCGTTATAAAATTTTAGAGTTAAAGTAAGAATGGTACCGTGCTAAAGCACTTCTTGGTGTCATTCTTTTTTTGTCTTTTGGGGGGTATTATGGATAAAAAGTATTTTAATTATTCTATATCAATGTTAGATTTTTTGACTAATTATGTGGGAATTGATGCGTTTATTGATGAAGAAGCTTTAGTAAATTTAAGTAAAGCAACGCATAAAGATATAAAAGAATTAGGGATTGAATATATTAAAGCGATTCCTTTTGAAGCTGTTACTCAAGAGGATATATTATTAGGTAATATATTGCTTGTTTATGATGGAAAAAGTACAAAGAGAAATAAACGTATTGCGCCATATATAAGACCAGAGATACTAATGCTGGAAAAAGAAGAGAATTTAAAAAGAGGTGATGATTATGCAAGAAGAATTATATCTAAGAAAAATAAAGAATAAATACGAAGTCTTTGTTAAAGATTTAAGTGATAAAAGTGTACCTTATAACTTAGAATATCCATTTAAAGAGGTAGCAGTTGTTATAATTTATGAAGATGGTACGATAGATGCTTTAAGAGTTACAGAAAAGTGTGAACTTCATGTAGAATACTACCAGGAACTTATGAAAATGAGTGAGAGGTTTGCTAACGAGATAAGAAAAAGAAGTAAAATATTTAATTTAAAGAAAGAAACTATTACACATCCACTAGATAATAATTTAGCTTCTGATGGTATAGCTGTATTTCATAACTTAGATATAAAATATATTAATGAATATGGAATGTGTGCTGGTGAATTTGCTGAGTTCTTTTCCTATTTGCCAGAGGCAAATTCTCGGACAGAAAAGTTAAATGATGTTTTAGATGTAATTAATAAAAATTATGATGTGTCTAAAATTGTAGAAAATGTTTATGATCCAAGTTTGGGAAGATGTAAAAGAAAAGAAAAAGAAAATATAAGATAGGAGAATTAAGATGATAAATTTTAAAGAAGATGAAAAATTAAATAAATTAAATCATAGTTGTGCTCACCTTATGGCACAAGCTATCACTCACCTTTATCCAGAGGCTAAATTTTGGGTAGGTCCAGTTGTCGAAAGTGGATTTTACTATGATGTTGACTTAGGGGATAAAGTTATTAATGAAGAAGATATTGAAGCAATAAGTAAAGAGATGAAGAAGCTTGCTAAAGATGGCAAAAGAATTGTGCGAAATGAAATAAGTAAAAGTGAAGCTTTAGAACAATTTAAAAATGATCCATACAAGATTGATTTAATTGAAAGAATGGATGAAGAGGAAACAGTCATAAGTACTTATACGCAAGGAGATTTTACGGATCTTTGTCGTGGCCCACATGTTGAAACAGTAAAAGAATGTAAGAATTTTAAGCTTATAAAATTTAGTGGAGCATACTGGAAAGGGGACGTTAATAATAAAGTCTTACAACGTATCTATGGTGTATGCTTTGAAACAGAAGAAGAATTAGACGCTTATTTACAAGAACTTGAAGATGCTAAGTTAAGAGATCATAGAAAATTGGGTAAAGATTTAGGAATATTTATGACTAATGATTTAGTAGGAAAAGGTTTACCAATGTATTTACCTAATGGTTATATTATTTGGGATGAGTTTGAAAAGTATATTAAAGAAAAAGAAAGAAAGTTAGGATATAAACATGTTTTAACGCCACCTTTAGGAAATGTAGAACTTTATAAAACTTCAGGACATTGGGATCATTATAAGGATGCAATGTTCCCTAAAATGGAAGTGGAAGGGGAAGAGTTTGTCTTACGTCCAATGAATTGTCCACATCATATGATGATTTATGCAAACGATATTCACTCTTATCGTGATTTGCCATTACGTATTGGTGAAATAGCAAGAGATTGTCGTTTTGAATCAAGTGGTTCACTTAAAGGTATTGAGAGAGCTAGAAGTTTTTGTCAAAATGATGCTCATCTTTTTGTAACTCCAGAACAAATCGAAAGTGAATTTAAAATGGTAGTAGACTTAATATTAGAAGTTTATAAAGAATTAGATATTAAGGATTATCATTTTGAGCTTTCTTTAAGAGATAAAGAAGATAAAGTTAAATATTATCCAGATGATGAGATGTGGGATAATGCTGAAAACAAATTAAGAGAAGTTTTAAATGATATAGGTATTCCTTATGTTGAAAAAATTGGTGAAGCAGCATTTTATGGACCAAAGTTAGATGTTCAAGTTAAGCCAGCGGTTGGAAATGAGTACTCTTTATCTACTTGTCAATTAGACTTTTGCTTACCTCGCCGCTTTGATTTAACTTATGTTGATAGGGATGGTTCAAGGAAAACTCCAGTTGTAATACACCGTGCAATACTTGGAAGTATCGATAGATTTATTGCTTATTACTTAGAAGAAAAAAGAGGTATTTTACCACTTTGGGTAAGTCCGGTACAAGTATCAATTTTACCTGTTAATAATGAGTATCATTTAGAATATGCTAAACGTGTAGAAGAGATTTTAAGAAAAAATGATATACGTGTAGAATTAGATAGTAGAGAAGAGAAGTTAGGATATCGAATGAGAGAATCCCAAATGAAAAAAGTGCCAATTTCCCTTGTCTTAGGTAATAGCGAAAGAGATGAAGAAACAGTAACAATGAGGTTCTTTGGTAGTGAAGATAAAAAGACAATGAAGTTAGATGAGTTTGTTTCGTATATTAAAGGAAAAAGAGATAATAGAGAATATAATTTAGATTAAAGGTATAACGAAAAAGTTATATCTTTTTTGTTGACATAAAAAGTGTATAACTTTGA
>CAJUMA010000005.1 GCA_910587065.1 uncultured Bacilli bacterium
TAAAACAAGAATTCTTTTTGGGAATCTCATTAATAAAAAAGATATGTATGTAACTAGTGAAAAAATTATTTATAAAGACATAACTAAACATAATAATAGTTATAAATTAGTAGTAGATAATAACTATGTTATAAAATCTTTAAGTGAGGGAGTAGTAGTATTTATTGGAAATATAGAAGGGCTAGGTAAAACTGTTACGATATGTTCAAATGATGGGGTAAATATAAGTTATTCTAATATCGAAAATATAAGTGTAAATATGTATGACTATATAAATAAAAATACGATTGTTGGTAGTGTAATTGACAATAACCTCTATTTAACATTTGAAAAAAATAAGGAATACTTAAGCTATGACGAATACTTATAAAATTCACTTTACAACTTATATATTCTATTTAATATTAATACTTTCAGGCTATATTAATTATCTTTTTTACTATTTAATAATAATTATAGTTCATGAACTTGGTCACATAATAATGATTCATCTTTTAAATTTAAAAATAATATCACTTACTATATATCCCTTTGGCGGCATCATAAATACAAATATAAACTATAATCTAAACTCCAACAAATTATTCTTAATAAGTATAGCTGGCATACTTTTTCAAACTTTTCTTTTCTGGCCTTTAAAAAATATAAGCAATTATGATGTATTTAAAACTCTAAATACTAGTATAATTATTTTTAATCTTTTACCAATAATTCCTAGCGATGGAAGTAAAATATTTATCTCATTTATCGAAAGATTTATAAGTTATAAAAACACTCTTGTATTATCAAATACTATAAGTATCATTTCTCTTATAATTTTATTTATATTAAGTAAGAATATATTTATATTTGTAATACTATATTTTATTAATGCTAAAACAATTAGATTATTTTACTATATTATTAATAAATTTAAATTAGAAAGATACCTTTATAAGCATAGATATAAAAAACTTGTTTATGTTGAGAATGAAAATGATTTAAAAAAGTGTAGAAATAATTATATAAAATATGATAATATATACGTAGAAGAGAATAAATACTTCGAAAACAAATTTGGTAAAACATATTGACAAAACCCTGAAATTCTGTTATCATCTAAACTGTTTGTAAGTATTCATTACAAACCGCACTAAAAAGGTTCACAAGTTATAAAAACACCTTAAAGGCGAGTCTTCAAAAAAATAATAAGGAGGTAAGTAATGAAAGCAATATTCGAAACTGGTGGAAAACAATACTACGTTTCTGAAGGTGAAGAAATTTTTGTTGAAAAATTAGATGCTGAGGTTGGATCGACAATAGATTTTACTGATGTACTTCAAATTGGAGACAAGATTGGCACACCTTATGTTAAGGGAGCAAAAGTTACATGTGAAGTTGTTAAACATGGTAAAGCTAAAAAAATTGTAGTATTTAAGTATAGACCTAAAAAGAAATATCGTAATACTAGAGGTCATAGACAACCATATACAAAACTTGTTGTAAAAAAGATTGGTTAATATAGGTTAAAAATATGATAACGATAAAAAAGAAGCAAAATTTAATTACAGTTGAGGGACATGCTGATTATTCTAAAAAAGAAGATATAGTATGCGCTAGTGTATCATCAATAATGTATACAACAGTAAATGCTTGTCTTAGATTTAATGCATCTTCAATTGCTTATAAAGATAGTGGCGAAATGGTAAGTATAACTATTTTAGATGAGACTTTAGAAACGAAAGTACTTATCGTAAATATGTTATCACTATTTAAAGAATTAGCTTCAAAATATCCAAATAATATTAAAATTGAAAGCGAGGAATAATTATGTTAGAATTTATTAATTTAATTTCTATAGATATTCAACGTTTTGCCCATGTTAAAGCACAAGGTTCAACTCACAATGGACGTGACAGTGTTGGTCGTAGATTAGGTGCAAAAGCTGCTGATGGACAAACAATTAATGCTGGTTCAATCATCTACAGACAAAGAGGAACTAAGATTTACCCTGGTAAAAACGTAGGAATGGGAAAAGATCATACTTTATATGCTTTAGTAGACGGAGTAGTTAAATACGAAAGATGCGGAAGAAGTAAGAAAAAAGTTAGTGTTTACGAAACAAAGTAAACACTTTTTCTTTGCAATAAATATGCTTGTGTATTAAAATAGAATTAGAAGTGAGGTATTCATATGAGGTATGCATTTGTTACATTGAGTATTATTGCTATATGGGTTTCTATAACAATTTTAACTTATATATTAGACTACACTGGCTTAGTATTACCAATACTTGCCTTAGTTTTAACAATTATTATTTTTGAAATTGGGATTGGTGGAAATCTTACTTCTATAACTACAGTTTATTTAGCTTAGGAAGGTTTCAAGCCTATAAAGTAACTTGTTCCAAATTAACTAATATGTTATAATGGGACCGGTGATAATTATGCGTTATAATGTTGTAAAGAATGCTGAAAGAATAGTTGACTCTAGTGGTTATTTAATTAAAAAACCCAGTAATTATAAAAATAAGTGGAGTGAAGTGTTTGGCAATAAAAATCCCATTTGTCTAGAACTTGGAATGGGAAGAGGCTCATTCATAATTGCAATGGCTAAAAAACATCCAAATATTAATTATATCGGACTTGAGTTAGATATAAATCAAACTGCTACAGCTGTTAAAAATGTTGAAAAAGACAATTTACCAAATTTAAAAATGATTAATTCTGATGCAGCAGAGATAATTGATATGTTTGGTCGTGAAATAGAATGTATTTATTTAACTTTCTCTGAGCCTTGGCCAAAAGAAAAAGATGCCAAGAGAAGGTTTACATCAGTAAATTATTTAAAACTATATGATCGAATATTTAAAAAGAATAAACACATTATCATGAAAACAGATAATAAAATACTTTTTGCATCGGCCCTTGAAAGTTTAAGTGACTATTGGTATACCTTTAATCGTGTTAGTTTAGATTTACATAACGATGAAAGACGCATTGAAGACGAAGAAATAGTTACCGATTTTGAACGTCAATATATAAAAGAAAAAAGACCTATTTATTATGTAGATGCTACATTTAAAGACTAGGTCTTTTTTTATGTCAAAAAATAGATATGAAAATCACACCTATCTTGTTAAACCTCTATAAAGAATAGCACCATTTTCTATAGCTTTTTCTTCAATTGCATTAATTTCTTTTTCTTGTTCGTAATTAGTTACTTCATACCATTGTGGATTGTTATAATTAACTGCATCAAATACACAAGTTCCCTCATCGTCATAAACATCATACACTATGCTACCATAGTTCGAAGAAACATTTACTTTAGAAAAACTTTCATCACATTCTCTAATGATGTAAGTATCAGTTCCTATATTTACAGTTAAATGATCATGAAGTTTATTAATTTTAATTTATTAATACTCGTTTTATTCATTTCTCCTTTGAATGCTACTTACTCTAGCAAAGAAACACTAAACTGTCAAATTCAAGCAAACAGAAGCGACTGTTAAGTTAGTGTCTAATGTTAGACACCAACTTTAAATTTATGTTATAATGATTTAGGTGATAATATGGACGATACTAAAGAAGCTTTAACTAAAATTCATAACTATGCTTTAGAAGAGATTATGGGCTTATGCTTTGCACGTTATTCTAAATATATTATCCAAGATCGTGCAATTCCTGATGTAAGGGATGGATTAAAACCAGTACAAAGAAGAATCATATATGCAATGTTTATTGATCATAATACCAATGATAAAGCCTTAAAAAAATGTGCTAACGCGGTTGGTAATGTTTTAGGTAAATTTCATCCTCATGGTGATACATCTGTCTATGATGCCTTAATTCGTATGAGTCAAAACTGGAAACAGAATCATGTTTTAATTGAGGTAGGAGGAAATAATGGCTCAATTGACGGAGATCCTCCAGCTGCCATGCGTTACACAGAAACCAAACTTGCTAAACTTGCGGATGAACTTTTAAAAGATATTGATAAAAATACAGTGCCAATGGTTTTAAATTATTCGGATACCCTTTTAGAACCAACTGTTTTACCAGCTAAATTTCCGAATTTACTTGTCAACGGAACAACTGGTATTTCCGCTGGATATGCCACTAATATTCCACCACATAATTTAGGTGAAATCATTGATGCAACAATTAAAAGAATTGATTCGCCAAATTGTCGACTTGATACAATTTTAGATATTGTAAAAGGCCCTGATTTTCCAACTGGGGGAATAATTGAAGGGTTAGATGGTATTAAACAAGCTTTCGAAACAGGAAAAGGAAAAGTAGTAATAAGTTGTAAATATACTTTTGAAAAAACAAAAGGTAAAGAACAAATTATTATTACAGAAATTCCTTATGAAGTAAATAAACAACAATTAGTTAAAAAAATTGATGACATCAGACTTGAAAATAAGATAGCTGGAATTGCTGAAGTTCGAGATGAGTCAGATAAAGACGCGATGGTGCGTATTGTTATTGATTTAAAGTCGGGTGCTGATAAAAACCTAGTAATGAATTATTTACTAAAAAATACTGATTGTCAGTGCAACTACAATTATAATATGGTAGCAATAGTTAATAGACGTCCTAAACTACTTGGGCTTATTCCTTTAATAGATGCTTATATCGCCCATATTAAAGATGTGATAAAGAAGAGAAGTGAATACGATTTAGCAGTAGCTAAAAAGGAAATTCATTTGACCGAAGGTTTAGTAAAAGCCATAAGTATCTTGGATGAAGTAATCGCTGTAATTCGCTCTAGCAAGAATAAAAAAGATGCCAAAGAAAACTTAATATCTGAGTTCGCCTTTACAGAGGAACAAGCAGAAGTAATTCTTACTTTACAACTATATAAGTTAACTAACACTGATATTGTTGAACTTGAAAAAAAATTAGAAAATTTAAGAAAGATTATAGCTGGGCTTGAAGCAATACTAAGCGATGAAGTAAAACTTGCGAATGTTGTAAAAGATGAACTTAAACGTATCAAGAAAGAATATGCAATACCTCGTAAGACAGAAATATCCGAAACTGTTAAAGATATATCTATTTCAGCAGAAGATTTAATAATTAAAGAAAATGTAATGATTGTTTTGACTCATGAAGGATATATTAAAAAAGTTCCAATGAAATCATATTCTTCAGCAAATGGTGATGAAACAGCCGTAAAACCTGGCGATTATCCAATT
Organism: uncultured Bacilli bacterium; assembly: GCA_910587065.1. GTDB lineage: Bacteria > Bacillota_I > Bacilli_A > RF39 > UBA660 > CAG-582. Next base: position 5,189 of record CAJUMA010000005.1, read on the forward strand.
AATATCTTTGAAACAACTACTTTAAATAAGATGATAATATTTACTAAAATGGGAAATTATATGTATATTCCAGTAAATGATATTCCATGGTGTAAATGGAAAGATTTAGGTAAGCACGTAAGTAACTTAGTAACAACCCATCCCAATGATGCTGTTGTTACCTCTTATATAGTAAACGATGAAGAATCAAACGAAGAACTAGTCATGTTTACTAAATCTGGTATGGTTAAACGCACAAAGATAAGTGATTTTGTTGTATCAAGATATACAAAATTATATACCGCAATAAAATTAAAAGATGATGACGAAATTATAAGTATTAAAAAATTTAAAGAAAATACAATTATTGTAACAGCATCAGGTTATTATATTTCTTATAAAACTGAAGAAATTCCGGTCTCATCAAGTAAAGCAAGCGGCGTAAAAGGAATAAACTTAAAAGATGATTTTGTTGCCTCTGGTTTAGTTTATAATTCTGAAGATGAATACTTAAATATATTCACTAATCAAAAAACAGCTAAGCGTATAAAATTAACTGACTTAACTCAATTAAGCCGAGCGAAACGTGGAAGTATGGTTATAAAAAAAGTAAAAACAACCAACTATGAAGTTACTTCTTCGATAATAACTAATACTAAAGATACAATTGGTCTTGCTATGCTTGAAGATATTGGTATACTAAAAAATACCGATATTCCAATTATGGACACACTATCCACTGGTAGTACAATTGCAAAAAAAAGATTTGATCATGCTTTTAAATTTACTGATATTAAAAAGGTTGAAGATAAAAAAGAATTGCAAAAGAAAACAAAAAAATCTATCGAAGAAACTAAACAAGAAAAATTAGATTTCATTGAAAATTTCAAAATATAGAATAAAAACTCACTTATTAAATATAAATTAATAGGTGATTTTTTATGGATAAAAAAGAACTTTTTAAAACTTTTATTGGCGCACATCCAGAAATATTAAAATATATTAAAAATAAAGAAATGACTTTTCAAGATTTTTTTGAAATATATGATATTTATGGCGAAGAGTCAAATGTTTGGGATAAATACTTTAAAGAAGAAGCAAATACTGATGATACAAGATTAAAAGAGTTAAGTGGATTACTTAAAAATATAAACATAGATTCAATTGAGCATCACGTAAACAATGCTCAAAAAGTAATTGGCATTATTCAAGAACTAACTAAAAAAACTCCCGAAATAACTGAGACACTTGAAAACCCAATAACTAAAATATATGGAGATTAAAATGGAAGTAAGTCTTGCTTTGAAAATTAGAGAAAACAAAAAACTACATGATTTTTTAAAAAGAAATTCTGAACATTATGTAAAACTAAATCGTAATCCCGATTATTACGATGAATTTTTAAAACTTTATAAAAAATATAATCGTGAGACGAATATGGATAAAATAAATGATGTCATTGATAATGCAGAATTAATATCTAGTGTATTAAAAATAATGGAATAATAGTAAAATATTATTCCTTTTTATTGAAAAAATTTTTTTTCTAATCTATAATAAATATAGAATAGAGAGGATTGTTTATAGAATGAAGAAAAAAAGTAGAGGTTTTACTTTAGTTGAACTGTTAGCGGTTATAGTAATACTGGCTCTTATAATGATTTTGGTAATTCCATCAGTATTAGATGTAACTAATACTGCAAAAAAAGAATTGTTCTATGATTACTCAAGAACTGTCCAAAGTAAAGCTGTAGCCAAATACATTGAAGATATGGATGATGAATCTATAAAAAGTAATTGTAGAGTCTATGATATTGGAACAGACTTGGATATTGAAAATACAGGGAACTTTGAAGGTTGGGCAAAAGTAAATAGAAAAATAGTAACAGATGAAACTAAAAAGGTCGCAAGAGTTAAATTACCGACAGTTTCGGAAGTATTAAGAGTTATGTACTGTATTGGTGATGGAACAACATGTACACCTGATAGTCAATACAAATTCGCTGATGGAGCAACCCAAGTTACAGTGGAAAAAACTATCAATAAAGGTCAAGTTTTATGCGCCTATGAGGAATATCCCGAAAATGGTGTTAAAAAAACCACATCTAATATGTGCCAAACATTTGACAGCGCAAATGTCTCAACGAACGGTTATGCATACGATGTAATCATAACCATTAAAGATCGTGATAGGGCTGTAAACAGTTTTAACTTTAGTGAAAATACAACAAAAGAAGAATTTTATGGTGCTATTGATAGATTTAAAGAAGAAGCAAAAAACAAAACTGTTAATCCTATGGCAATTGCATCTCCTACATGTAATATTGATGACGTCGTAACTTATAAAGGAACAACAACAATTAAAAATCAAACAACTGAATCAACGACTACTACAACTAAAAAGAATTGTAAGGAATTAACACCAGAAGAAAAGACATACGAAATAATTCTAAATCCAAATGGTGGAGTTCTAGGAACAACAATTATTAAACAATGTGTTGATTGTGGAAGTTCTGTTGATATAGAAATCCCAACAAGAGAAGGTTACACATTTGATGGTTGGTACTATGATAAAGCCTTCAGTAAACGTTTAGTTGGTAATGCATCAAGCCGTGTTGAAAAGCAAGAAAAAATAGGTGCTGATAACTGTGTGTATGGATATGACAAAGTCTACTTATACGCTAAGTGGCAATTAGATGAGTCCAAAACTACAACTACTGAAATTAAAACGACAACACCAAATTCAACTGCCGAATCAGATAAAACAAGCATTAAAACGACAGAAGAAAATGAAGTAACTACAACTTCAAGAGATGCGAGTGATGCAACATTAAGATTAAGCGCTTTAACTGTATCAGGTTACGATATAGACTTTAGTCCAACTAAATATGATTATCGTGTGGAAGTTCCTTTCTCACAAACAAGTATTGGAATTACTGCTTATGCAAATACTCCAGAAATAACGGATGTAAGAGTAGAGGACTCAAACAATTTAGGTGTTGGAAATAATGTAATCCTGATTCATTTAACAAATAGAGAAAATAATAAAACAACTTATTATCGTGTTACAGTTGTGAGACTAGATGAAGGAGGAAAAGCACCATCAACTAACAAAACTCCAAACCAACCAGATTGGGATCCTTCATCAGGTCTTCCTGATCCAACACTAGATGAATCAAATGCATCTTTAAGATTTTTACAAGTATCAGGTTATAATATGAATTTTGATCCAAACGTTTATAACTATGATTTAAATGTTGTGGCATTAACACCACTAAACTTAAGTTATCAACCTGCTGTTAAAGGTGCTTATGTTGCAGTAATGAATAATGAAAACCTAAAAGATGGTAGTGAGGTACTTGTACAGGTAAGAAGTCTTAATGGTTTTTATACAAAAACTTATAAAATAACAGTAAGATATAACAGAATTCAATCAAAAGGAACGAGATATTTAAGAAATATTGCAATAATACTTGCAATAATACTTGCAATTATTCTAGTTATATCTCGTAGTAATAAATTCCAAAGTCGAAGAATTATAAAGAAAAAAGACAATAAAGAAGAAAATAATCAAAATCCTTCGGTACCAAATAATCAAGGTGATTCTACCAATTCTCAAAATCAAAATATAAATAACAATTCAGGTAACTAAAAAGTTATCTGAATTGTAAAAATATTAGTTTTAAAAACAATTATATTGACTAAAAGAGTAATCAAATATATAATTAAATTATAGTAGAAAGAGGAATTAAGAATGAAAAAGAAAAATGGTTTTACACTTGTTGAATTATTAGCAGTTATCGTTGTTTTAGCAATTATCATGATTATTGCTATACCATCTGTATTAGATGTTATGAATACTGCAAGAAAAAAAGGATTCGTTATGTATATTGATAAGGCAGTAACAGCTGTCCAAGGACAATATGTATATGATGCTAACAGTGGAGCAATAAAAGGTGCTGGTCACTATGTTTATGATATTACACGTGATTTAGGAACATTATCATCTGGTGATTATCATGGATATGTAACAGTAGATGCCTCAGATGTTGATCATCCCGAATATTGGATTGAATTGTGGGACAGCAATTATATGACTCATGCATGGAATGTCTCTAAATTTGGTATCCCAGAAGCAGATAATGCAACTGCCGTGCAACCATATAACAGTGAAAACGTTGCAACAACTGATTATGCGGCATGTCAAGCAACTTCGTCAAATCAAGCAGTTTCATGCTATACTAGAGAAGGTTATTTAATAACTCCAAAAGCATAGTAGAAATTACCAAAAACAACTATCTTAGTTGTTTTTTTTATGCTATAATTTCTAATAGGTGGTAATATGTTAATACTAGGAAGTCATGTATCATATAAAAATGATACACAATTAATCGGAAGTGTAAAAGAAGCGTTATCCTATGGCTCAAATGCCTTTATGTTTTATACAGGAGCTCCCCAAAATACTCAAAGAGGAGCTATAAATGATTATTTAACAATTGAAGCTTTAAATATTATGAAGGAAAATGGTATTGCCTTAGAACATGTAATATGTCACGCTCCTTATATTGTTAATTTAGCGAATGATCAAGATTTAGATAAATATAAATTCGCGCAAGAATTTTTACGTAATGAAATTAACAGATGTGAAACACTAGGTGTTAAATATATTGTTTTACATCCTGGAAGTGCAACAAAGTTAGACCGTGATTATGCTATTAACAATATTATCAAAGGCATAAATAACATACTAGTTAAAGAAGATAATATTGTAATTCTTTTAGAAACTATGGCTGGAAAAGGTACTGAACTAGGAATAAATATAGAAGAACTTAAATATATTATAGATAATATTGAATATAAAGATAAAATTGGAGTTTGTTTAGATACTTGTCACCTAAATGATTCAGGTGTTGATATATCTCGTTTTGATGATTATTTAAGAGAGTTTGATAAAAGTATTGGGATTAATAAAATAGGTTGTATTCATGTAAATGATTCAAAAAATCCGATAAATTCCCATAAAGATAGACATGAAAATATAGGCTTTGGAACAATAGGATGGGACAATCTATTAGAAGTTATTTATAATCCTTTACTAGAAAACATCCCCAAAATTTTAGAGACTCCTTATATCGATAGAGATTACGCACCATATAAACAAGAGATTGATGCGATTAAAGACAAAACTTTTAATCCCAATTTATATCAAGACATTTTAGAATACTATCATAAATAAAAGGTGAATTAAATGAATAAATCAATATCAATAAAAAATAATTCCTTAATTCAAGAAGATGTAGAGAATTTTTTAAATCCTGATTATATTTACATACCTTTTTATGATACTGATAACATCTTAGTAAGTGTCGGTAAAAAAGTTTTAAAAGAAGAGGCTATTATTGAAAGAAAAAATGAAATAGTTTATAGTAGTGTCTCTGGTAAATTTATCGGAACAACAGAATCAACATACTTTGATAATAAAGAGGGGAAATGCATAGTAATTGAAAACGATTTTAAAGAAAAGGTAATCGATAAAAAGGGTGCAGTAAAATACATAAGTGAGTATTCAAAAGAAGAAGTATTCAGCCTTATAAAAAAATACAGTATATGTTCTAAAGTAATAAATAACGGGGCTAAAATAATGGTAATCAATGGTATAGATCAAGATCCTTACGAAAGAACTTATTCTTTTTTAATTAATAACCACTGCCAAAAAATATTAGAAGTTATCGATGCTTTAGCAAGTATACTAAATATATCTACAACTATTCTTGCAATAAACAATCATGATAACAACAATGTAGTTATGTTAACAAATCACATTGGGACATACCCTAATATTAAATTAAAATTACTTCCAGATGCTTATCCAAGCGGTTATAAAGAACTAGTAATAAAAAATACTTTAACAAAAAAACAAGCCAACGAAGGATATATATATATGACAGTTGAGGATATGTACAATATTTATAATGTGTTAAAAAGAAGGAAACCGATTACCGAAAAACTTTTAACTCTTTCTGGTAATTCAATCGAAAATAGTAAAGTCTTAAATGTGAAAATAGGCACGATTATTCCTGATATTATAGAAAATTGTTGTGACATTGTAAATGATAAGTATTTCGTAATAAAAAATGGCTTAATAGCAGGAAAAACATTAACCCATCTTAACCAACCAATAACAAGCAATATGAGGTCATTGTTTTTAAATACTAAGAGTAAAGATATAGAAAGAAAATGTATTAACTGTGGTTTATGTAATGCCAAGTGTCCAGTGGGATTAAATCCCAAATACTTAAAAGAACATAAAAATGCTGATCGCTCTAAATGTATTGGTTGTGGCCTTTGTACTTATATTTGTCCATCAAAAATAAACTTTAAGCCATATCTTGGAGGCAAAGATGAATAATGTTTATGTAAGAGGAAATACCTCTATAAAGTCAATTTCTTTAACTAGATTATTTCTTGTGATACCCCTAATAATATACGGGTTTTATAAGAACGGTGTATTTTTATATATGAATAATTATATAGGCTTACTAGAAATGTTTAAACCATTAATACTTATACTTATAGGGGCCTTTTTAGGAGCTATCGTTAATATAATATATGAATATATTATAAAAAGAAGAAAAGAAGATCTAATAAATACAATATTTTCATCATTTCATGTAGAATATGGTGTAATAGTTGCTTGTATTTCTAGTATTAATACCAATATACTTGCATTTACAATATGCATATTCTTTATTTTCTTAATATCCAAGTTTTTAAATAACAGAATAAATATTATGTCTGTAACATTTATAGCAATATACAGTATAATAACTCTTAAAAACCCATATATATTTGAAAATATATATGAATTAAGTAAAAATTTTTCCCTTAATTTTATGGATTATTTAACAGGCCGGGCAGCAGGAGGAATTGCCTCAACTCATATTTTTTTACTTGTAGTTGCCTTGATTGGTTTACATATATCTAACACTAATAAAGGTGAAATAACAATTTATACTTGTATAAGTTACGCACTTCCAGCTATAATCTATGCTATAATAAGACATATAAATGTTATTGATATTTTATTTTTAAATAATTATATGTTTATATTTACATTTGTTGCAACAGACAGTGTAACTAGTTGTTATACAACTAATGGAAAAAAGGTTTACGGAATACTTATTGGTGTGCTTACATTTGGTTTTTATTTTATAAATCCCATTCTTGCGCCATTTATAAGTATTATAGTTACCAGTTTACTTAATAATTTAATTGATAGAAAGGTTGGAGTGTTTTCAAATAAAACATCTCAAATTAAAGGTGAATAAATGGCAAAGTTTTGTACAAATTGTGGAGCAAAATTAGAAAGTGGAAAAAGAAAGTGTGTGTCTTGTGGCAAAGAAATTACAACTGTAATCAATGAAGCAGGAAAAGATGATACTAATTTTAAAAGTGATACAACACCAATGTATAGAAATAATAAAAGCAAAATAGCAGCAGGCTTACTTGGAGTATTCTTAGGCGTATTTGGTGTTCATAACTTCTATCTGGGTTATACTAGCAAAGCAACGACTCAATTAATATTAGGTACAGCTGGAGCACTTTTATGTGGAATTGGTCCAGTTATCAGCAGTATTTGGGGATTTGTTGAGGGAATCTTAATTTTAACTGGTAGTATAAACAAAGATGCTGAAGGAAATGATTTAACAGATTAGTTAACATCCGCTTAACATAATCAAGAACATATTACTAAAATATGTTCTTTTTTGTGTTAAAATTAAGATAGGTGAGACTATGAAAAATGCGTTAAGTAAATTAGATAAACCCTTACTAATTTTAACAGTTCTTTTTTCCGCTATAGGCTTAGTGATGATTTTTTCATCGTCTTCGATTTCTGCTGTTTTGCAATATGGTAGTACAGAATATCATTTTTTTTGGAAACAAGCTATTATTATTTTTATTGGCTTTCTTTTAAGTTTTATAGTATATACAATACCAACCAAGTGGTATAAAGGATTATCTATTTTAGGCCTAGGTATAATTATTCTTGTTCTCATTGGATTAAAAACCTATGGACAAGTAACAAACAGTGCAAGATCTTGGTTTAAAGTAGCAGGATTCTCGATTCAACCAAGTGAATTTGCCAAAACAATTATTATAATATACTTAGCAACTTGGTATGGCTCTAAGAAGAAATTTAAATCTATATATGATACATTTATCCCTTTAATTCCTTGTATTGCGATATTTTTTCTTGTAGCTGCAGAACCAGATCTAGGTACAGCTTGTATAATCGCCTCAATTTGCATGTTTATTTTTTTTACTTTACCATTTCAAAAAAATAAAGCGATGTTTTTTATAAAGTTAATAACAATTACAAGCATAATTGGAGGAGTAATATTCCTAAATGGAAATTCAGAATTTCTTACCTCAACACAAGCATCTCGTTTTAATTTTAAAGATCCTTGTTCTAGATATCTAGAAGAAACGGGATATCAAGTATGTAATGGTTATATCGCGATAAATAATGGTGGGCTTTTAGGTTCTGGTTTAGGAAAATCAACACAAAAGTACTTATACTTACCAGAAGCTCATACAGATTTTATATTTCCGATAATTGTTGAAGAATTAGGACTTATTGGTGGTTTTTTTATATTAATTTTATACTTATTAGTTCTATACCGTATATTAGTAATTGCAAGAAACGCAAAAGATTTACGTGGAAGCATTATTGCTTTTGGAACATTTGCCTACATCTTAACACATATAATAGTTAACATGGGTGGACTTCTTGCATTGATACCTTTAACAGGAGTTCCACTACCTTTTCTTAGTTACGGCGGATGTTATGCTTTAAATTTATTGATTCTTATTGCCATAACCCAAAGAGTATCTATTGAAACCAAAATGAAGAAGGTGAGTAAATAATGGATTCGCCAGTTAATATAGATTTAAGTGTCTTAGATAATCAAATAACTAATATTAAAGAAATTATCGATTTATTAAATACTAGAGAATTAACCCCAAATTTTATTGATCATTTAAAAAACTTAAAAAATAGATTAGATTCAATGGATCTTGAAAACAAAGAAGAACTACTAAAAGTATTTGATTGCAAAATAATAGAATTTGAAACTAAGAATAGTAATTCCAAAACAAATCAAGAAGCTTTAAATCTCTTAAGAGATGTAATATCAGATTTTCAAAGACTTTCTATTGTATCAACTAAAAAAGAAGAAAATGATTCTAACCGAGCAATTGATTATTTGACATTCAGAACCGATGCTAATAAAATTGAGATGCTTTCATGTGATTATGAATCAACAATTCAAGATTTTATCACTAGTAACACTGATAAATTACCTTCTATGAGTGCTTATGATGTTTTTCATCTTTTTAAAGAATATATTCACCGTGAAGTAAAGTTTGAAAGTCCAGAGGCTTTAAAAAATGATCAAGATAAAAGACAAACAGCAGTCGTTAATGATCCTGAAGTTGAATTGCTTGAACTAGAGGAGTTAAAAAGCTATAAGAGAACTTATGGTATAGAAGGGGACATTGCCGTCGCGATTGATAATAATGGTGAACGAATTTATCAAGTAGGTGATGGTCTAATCAAATTTAAAACAGTAATTAACAAAAGAATAATGCAAGTATTAAAGCAGCCAACAGTAAAAACAAATGATTTATATACTGAATTAATAAATGAACTAGATGAAGAAGATGGCTTAACCATTCAAAAAGAAAAAGTAAAAGAAACCGAAAGGAATGTAAGAGCGGATACTTATGATGCTCTAGAGCCATCTTTTAATAAAGAACGTTTAATTGAAATAATTGCTAGAAGAGATGTCTATGATATTGAATTGACTTATGAAGAAGAACATGAATTAAATACCTATATTAAGTTTTTAATTTCTCATATTGAAAAAAACATTGAAACAAACACTCAAGCTGATGAGACAACCAAACTAGCAACTGAGATTATGGAAAATGCTCGAGGAGCAAAACCAAGTTTAGTTGATGCATATACATCTATTCAAAATGGTGAATTAAAAGAAAACGAATTAAATGATTTAGAAAAAGAATTTGCAAGAAGATATATTAACGGAAAAGATAAGATGCAAAAAATGGGCTTAATGAATAACTTAAATAAAAACTTAAAATTAGCTCCAGAAACAAAATCAAATGGCATCGCAACAGTAGTTTTATTACTAGAATTAATTACTTTAGCAATGTTTATTATGATGTTTTTAAGACTTGATATATAAGAATATTTAAATTATAATTAATTAAACAAAGGAGATAATTATGAATTATATTGAAGATGCAGAATTAACAATGATGAAATCTATAGAAAATTTAGAGGCAAGACTTGTAACAGTTCGTGCTGGAAGAGCTAACGCTAGTATGCTAAATGGTATAACAGTTGAATACTATGGTTCAACTTCACCAATTAATGCTCTTGCCAATATAACTGTACCAGAGGCAAGACAACTATTTATTAAACCTTTTGATAAGTCAGCAATCAAAGATATTGAAAGAGCGATTAATGAAGCTAATATTGGTATTACACCAACCAATAATGGCGAAATGGTTATATTAACTGTTCCAGAATTAACTGAAGAAACAAGAAGAAACTATGTTAAACAAGTAAGTGAAATGGGAGAACAAGCAAAAATTGCCTTACGTAATGCTAGGCAAGATGCTAATAACGCCATAAAAAAAGATGAGAGTCTAACAGAAGATGAGGCAAAGTCATTAACAGAAGATGTTCAAGAATTGATAAATAAATATAATAAAATCGTTGATGATAGAATAAAAGAAAAAGAAAATGAATTAATGAGTGTTTAATCACTCGTTTTTTAGTGCATATTCTTAACTTGTACTGTAGAATATTTAGAAGAAGATTTTATACAATATATTGAAGATGTAATATTAAGATAAAAACATAAAAAAAGTAATTAGTCGGAACCAATTACGCTTATTAAATAAAGTGCTAAAGGAACAAGAAATGATGAAAGCATTGCAATAAACATAACCCATACAAATATTTTAGTTCCAATGGAAGTATTATCACTTTTTTTCTTCTTTTTCTTTTTATTTGATTGTTTTATACGAATATCTCCAACCACTTCGTAGTCTTTTTCATTTTTCATGCATTATCACCTGTAAACATTATATAATAATTAGAATAATTTTTAAAGTATTAAATAATATTAAATAGGTGAAATCATGAAAAAGAATAAGAATGTAGCACTATTTATAGGATTAATTGTCTTAATTGCAGTAATAACAGGTTTTATATATGGAATTAATAGAAATATTGATGCAACGAACTTTTTAGAAAGCTTAAATACTCACAATAATTTGTTTTTGCATCATTCATTACTAATAGTTATAATTTTAATCTCAACACTTGCTTTAATAAATATGGTAAGCGAAACAGTAATATTTAGTATAGAAGGCCTAACATCAGGTTTTCTCATTGGCGTTCTCTTTAAAAGCTATAAATTAAATGGCTTATTTATGGGAATCCTTGTAACAATAGTCAATAAACTAATATTCCTAATACTCATTAGCTATCTTTTTATGATAAGTATTAATTATATAAAAAAGATAATAAAGAACTTACTTGGTATAAAAAATGATTATATAAGAGTTTTGATAAAACCCTTATTAAAGAGATTTGCTTTAATTCTTGTCATAAGTTTAATAAATGACACAATTATTTATTTTTTTGGTAATATGTTGTTAAAAAACTTTGTAAATATGCTATAATATTAAAAAGTTAGTGGGTGGTTATGTGACTAAAAAAGTAGTAATTGGAATGTCTGGTGGAGTCGATTCTTCAGTTGCAGCCTATTTACTTCAAAAACAAGGATATGAAGTTATTGGACTATTTATGCGTAATTGGGATTCCATGATTAATAATGACATAGAAGGAAATCCTAATATTGGGGCTAATATTTGCCCACAAGAAGAAGACTATAATGATGCTTTAGCTGTTTGTAATCATTTAGGAATTCCCCTTCATAGAATAGATTTTATTAAAGAATACTGGGATAATGTATTCACTTACTTTTTAGAGGAATTAAAATTAGGTCGTACACCAAATCCTGATCTTATGTGTAATAAGTATATAAAGTTTGATTCTTTCGTAAAAGAGGCAAGAAAACTTGGTGCAGATTACATTGCTACAGGTCATTATGCTAGAATTGAAGGCTGTAAATTATATCGTGCAAAGGATTTAAATAAAGATCAAAGTTATTTTTTGGCTCAAGTAGCACCACATCAACTAAAAGATGTATTATTCCCAATTGGCGATTTAATTAAACCAGAGGTAAGACAAATAGCTGAGGACATAAATATTCCAACAGCAAGAAAAAAAGATTCGACGGGAATATGTTTTATTGGTGAAAGAAATTATCAAAAATTTGTTCAAAATTATCTAAAACCTAATCCAGGTAAAATAATAAATATCGATACAAAGGAAGAAATTGGCAAACATGAAGGGTTAATGAATTATACAATCGGTCAAAGAAGAAATGTTGGCGTTTCTGGTTTTGCACTAAAGCATTTTGTCGTCGGCAAAAATGTTTCTAAAAATGAACTTTATATTGCTTTTGGTGAAGATCCTGAAACTTTATATTCAGATGAGTGTATAGTTGATAATATAAATTTTATTTCACCCAACCATCCAACATTCTGTACAGCAAAGTTTAGATATAGAGGCCCCGACCATGAAGTAATGCTAGAATATTTAGAGAATGACATGATTTCTGTAAAATATCCTAAAAAAGTAAAAGCAGTGACTCCCGGACAAGCTTGTGTTTTTTACTTAGGTGAACAGTGTCTAGGCAGTGGTATTATTAAAGAAGTTCGAAAAAATGGCGAGAAATTATGGTATTTATAGAAAAAAACAGTAGAAAATGCTGTTTTTTTAAATTTTTTTAAAAAAATATGCAAAAAAATAAAGTAAAATAAGAGGTAAGCGGTAATAAGTATATATAGAGGGTGATTTAGTGGCAGTTCTTGATAATGGTGAAATCAATCGAATACAACAAACAGCTAATATCGTTGAAATAATAAGTTCATACATCACACTTGAAAAAAAAGGAAAAAATTATTTTGGAATGTGCCCATTTCATGATGATCACAATCCTTCTATGAGTGTCAGTGAGGAAAAGGGGTTATTTACCTGTTTTGTATGTCATAAGACAGGGAATGTTTTCTCCTTCGTTCAAGATTATGAAAATATTTCTTTTATTGAAGCTGTTAAAATTGTTGCAAACAAAGTTGGAATAGAAATTGAAACAGGATACAAAGAAACAAGTAAATACTCAAAACATTATGAAGCTGTAGACTTGGCTTTAAAATTTTATCAAAACAATTTAAAAAGTCGAGATGGAACTAAAGCCCACGAATATTTAAAAAAGCGTGGTATTACAGATGAAATAATTGAAGAATTTAATATAGGTTATGCATCCAATAACTATGATACTATAACCAAACTATTAACTAATAAAGGCTATGATGAAGAAATACTAATTGATGCAGGTTTATCAGTAAGAGGGCAGACCTTATATGATTTATTTAGGAACCGTATCACTTTCCCAATACATAATCCCAACGGAAAGCCTGTTGGCTTTTCCGCACGTATATATGAGGATGTAAAAGAAGCAAAATATATTAATACTAAAGAAACCCCAATATTTAAAAAAGGAAAGATTTTATTTAATTACCATCGCGCTCAAAACGAAGCGAGGAGAGTAAAAAGTCTAATTGTTGTTGAAGGGCAAATGGATGCAATAAGGATATATGCATCAGGCATAAAAAATGTTGTTGCAACAATGGGTACTGCTTTAACTGGTGACCATATAAAGTTATTAAAAAAATTAAATGTTCCAATAATACTGTGTATGGATAATGATGAAGCCGGCGAAAAAGCCACTATTCAAAACGGAGAAGCCTTGTCTAAATCGGCTGTCGATTTAAGAATATTAAGATTAAGTGGAGCAAAAGACCCAGATGAATATATCCTAAAGCACTCTAAGGAAGAGTTTCTAGATGCAATCAATAATGCCATTACTTATTTTGATTTTAAGTTAAATTACTATAAAAAAGATAAAAATTTAAATAAAGTAGAAGATGTTTCAAAATACATTAATCAGGTTGTAAAAGAACTGAATAAAAGTAATGATCCAATCCTAATAGATTTAACAGTTAATGACTTGGCTGCAAATTATGGTATTGATAAAAATGTTTTGCTTAATCAAATAATCAAAATTGAAGCACCAAAAGTCGAAAAAATCGCGGTAAGAAAAGAAAAAAAACTATCAAAAAATCAAAAATTATCGAGTATACTTTTATATTATATGATGAATGATATCAAATATATAAAGTTATATGAGCAAGAACTTAGTTTTATTCCTGATGAAGAATATTTGGAAATCGCGAATGATATACTTGCATTTTACTTAAAATACAATTATATTAGTATAGCAGATTTTATTTCTTATGAAATAAGCAAAGATAACTATGAACAAGTCCTGAGCATTGTAGATAACAACATAAAAATTGAATTAAAAGATGCTGACTATGTAGGTATAGTTAATAAAATTAAAAACTGGATATGTGAAGACAAAATAGAAGAATTAAAAGAAAAACAAAAAAATATTTCAGATATTAATGAAAAACTTAATATAGCAAATGAAATTGCGAAAATGAAGAAGAGGATGTGTCAAAATGAAGAAAGTTAATGAAATTAAAACTTTTGATGAAAGAAAACAAGAATTAATTGAAATAGGGCAAAAGAAAGGTTACATAACATTCGAGGAATTAGCAAATGCCTTAAAAGGCTTAGATATGGATGCTGATTCACTTGATCAATTATATAACACATTTATTGAATTAGGCATAAGTGTTATAACTGAGGAAGATGAAGCATCAGGTGGAGCTAAAAAAGAAGAGGAAGTAGTAGTACTTAATGATGAGGATCTTACAAAAGATGTAAACATTAATGATCCAGTGCGTATGTACTTAAAAGAAATTGGTCGTATTTCATTACTTTCTACTGAAGAAGAAATGGATTTATCAATTCGTGTTGCCAATGGTGAAGAAGAAGCAAGAAATATTTTAGCAGAATCAAATTTACGTTTAGTTGTATCAATTGCTAAAAGGTACGTAGGTCGTGGTTTACTATTTCTTGATTTAATTCAAGAAGGAAATATTGGGCTTATGAAAGCTGTAGAAAAATTCGATTTTGGTAAAGGTTATAAGTTCTCAACATACGCTACATGGTGGATTCGCCAAGCTATTACTCGTGCTTTAGCAGATCAAGCTAGAACTATTCGTGTACCTGTTCATATGGTTGAAACAATTAATAAAATGGCACGTATTCAAAGACAAATGACTCTTGAACTAAATCGTGAACCAAGTGAAGAAGAACTAGCTAAGAAAATGGGTATCTCTGTAGAAAAGGTTCGTGAAGTAATAAAAATTAGTCAAGACCCAGTCTCTCTTGAAACGCCAATTGGTGAAGAGGATGACTCGCATTTAGGGGACTTTATAAAAGATGAATCTTCTTTATCACCTGAAGAATATGCAACAAATGAAATATTAAAAGAAGAGATAAAAGCGGTTCTATCAACTCTACAACCAAGAGAACAACAAGTATTAGAGTTAAGATTTGGACTTATTGATGGCACAAGTTATACACTAGAAGAAGTTGGTAAACGTTTTAATGTTACACGTGAAAGAATAAGACAAATAGAAGCAAAAGCATTAAGAAAACTAAGACATCCTTCTCGTGCTAAAAAATTAAAAGATTTTATGACAGAGTAAAACAAGGAATCACCTTGTTTTTTTTCTGATTCACTGCTATAATTATTTTACGATAGGGTGATTAAGTGGAAAGAATATTAAAAAAAGTTTTATATATCATTACGGCATTTACTTTAGTGTTTATATCCGATTATTTAGTAGTTAAACCATTATTAAAAAATAATCAAGATTTATCACTAAAGGAATCAGAACTTAAAGCAACAATTTTAGAGAAAAAGTTAGAAAATCAATTAAATTTATACAGTAAATATAGTATTGATAATGTTAATGAATTAAATAAAAAATCTCAAGAATGGTATCAAGTTAATTTAAGAAGCGACATTGTAATTAAATTTCAATATTCAAACAAAGCAAGCAGTACATCTAAATTTAATTTAATTATTAATGATACAAAAATCGAAAATGAAGAAGAGATATACGAATATGATAAATATAAAATAAATTTTTACCTATACAGTGATATTCTTGTAGTTGAACACAAAAAATCATACAATCAAACATCATTCATTAAAATAATTGATATAACAACTAATGAAATAAAGGATTTTCCAACATTTCAAGAGTTTTACATTAACGATATAATAATAGATGAGTATGGTCTTACAGCATCATACAGTCGCTTAACTTCAAAGTTAGACTACTATATAGAAAGCAAAGAAACTATGCTAACTCTTAGGGTAGGAAATGATTTTATATCGATGAATACATGTAACCGCTATACATGGCCAAAAGAGTTATCTAATCTTGAATGTGTGGCATTTGACTTGAATTATGTTTATCAAAATAATGCTATTGATTTTAGTAATACAGTAACAACTAATTCTAAAAAATTAAGCACTTTTTTAGAACCATATATCAAAGATTTTAATAATATTTGTAAAAATAGTAATTAGATAAGTGAAAACTTATCTTTTATTATGGTATACTAAGCATATAAAAAGTTTGGATGTGTTAACATGATAAGTAAAAGATTAAAATCCTTAGCAAAGTATCTAAATTATGATGACTTAGTTATCGATATTGGCTGTGATCATGCTCTTTTGGATATTTATTTGATAAACAATAATCTAATACCTAAAATTATTGTATCTGATATACATAAGTTAGCACTTGAAGCTGGGATTAATAATATCAAAAAAAGCAACCTTGAAGAAAAAATAGATGCACGTCTAGGAAATGGCCTTGAAGTGTTAGATAAAAAAGATAATATTGACACTGTCCTTATCTCTGGGATGGGAACGAGCACAATTCTATCGATACTTAACAACAATTATTTAACAAATATTAAAAAACTAGTACTACAGTCGAATAACAACCATGAAGAATTAAGAAAAAAGATTATTTTGTTTGGATTTTATATCGCTGATGAAGAATATTTTATCGATAACAAAAAAAACTATATAAATATAGTTTTTAAAAAGGGAAAGAAAAAATATACCAAAAATGAGTTAAAATATGGACCTTTTCTAATAAAAGATGTGTCTTATCTAAACTTTGAATTAAATAATTGCCTTAAAATAAAAGATTTAATTAAAAAGCCCAAACTAAAACAAAAAATAAGTTTGAATTTAGAAATAAAAAAATTGAATAAATACATAAAAAGGTGTGGATAAAATGAAAGTAGCAGTTATAGGTGGTGGAGCATCAGGTGTTATAGCAGCTTTAAAAGCAAGTGAGCATGCTGATGTTATTCTCATTGAAGGAAATAATAAAATCGGGAAAAAGATTCTAATTACAGGAAATGGTAAATGTAATTTTTGGAATAAAGTAATTGATACTACTAAATATAATTCAAATAACTTAAGTTTTTTAAATGGCTTACTTGCTAGACAAGACGAGGTTTATAATTTTTTAACAAAAACTCTTGGTATAACACCAACTGAGAAAAACGGTTATATCTATCCTCGCTCTAAAACAGCAAGTAGTATTTCTGAAGCCTTAAGCCGCGCACTAAATAATAGAAATGTTGATATTCTTTATAATCTTAAAGTTAAACATATAAAAATAAGTGATAATGCGATTATATTAAGTTTAAGTGATAATACAGAATTAAAAGTCGATAAAGTAATAGTTGCAACAGGAAGCAAAGCAGTAAGTAAAACTGGAAGTGATGGAAGTGGCTATGACTTACTAAAAGCTTTAGGTGTTAAAATCGTTCCTGTAACTCCCGCTTTAGTTCCTCTAAAAATAAGTGATGATGAAAAAAAACTGTGGTCAGGTGTAAGATGTGATGCAAAATTAACTATAATTAAGGATGATAAACAAACAAAAGAAGAAAGAGGCGAAATTCAATTAACAGATTATGGTATAAGTGGAATAGTGACATTTAATATCAGTAGCCTAGTCTCGAACTTATTGATTAATCACGATAAAATTAATATAAATATTGATTTTATTCCTGAAATTGACAACTTAGAAAACTTTTTCGAAGAAAAAAATAGATACATGAATGCGCCCACTATAGAAGAATTATTAGAAACTATATTTAATTACAAACTTCTTCAAGCTATTTTAAGAAGAGCAGACTTAAAAAAAGAGATGAAGTGGTCAAACTTAAATATAGAAGAAAAAGGGAAATTAATCAACGCTATTAAGAATTTTCAAGTTGATGTGATTGGCACAGAAGATTATGACAAAGCACAAGTTTGCCGCGGTGGAGTTTCTCTTAGTGAAATAGATAACACTTTTTCTTTAAAAACAAACAAGAATATAAAAGTTATTGGGGAAATTTTAGATGTTGATGGTAAGTGTGGCGGTTATAACCTAGCTTTTGCTTTTATATCAGGCTATATTGCTGGAGATGAAATCAATGATTAGAATAAAACAAATAAAAATAGATGCTCATAAAAAACAAGATGAAGAAATAAAGAAAAAAATAAGATTTAATCTTCACTTAGACAAGAATGAAAAACTTGAATACATTATAAAAAAGCAATCACTTGATGCTCGTGATAAAAAATGCATTTACTACGTTTATAATGTTGATGTAACTGTTAAGAATGAAGATGCAATCCTAAAACGCAACAAAAATGCTTTAATAAGTAAGACACCTGTAGATGGTTATCAAAAAAAGACTACTAAGAATAAAAATCAGAAAGTCGTTATTGTCGGATCAGGTCCTGCGGGCTTATTTGCCGCTCATACTTTAGTGGAAGCGGGCATAAAACCCATTATTGTAGAGCGTGGGGAACAAATCGAAAAGAGAGTTAAAACAGTTCAGGAATTTTGGCAAACTAATAAACTAAATATAAATTCCAATGTTCAATTTGGGGAAGGCGGAGCAGGGACATTTTCCGACGGAAAATTAAACACGTTAGTTAAAGATAAATATTTTTATGGCGAGCATGTTTTAAAAACGTTTGTAAGTTTTGGTGCACCAAAAGAAATACTATATAGTTATAAACCTCACATTGGTACTGACGTCTTAAGAGAGGTTATTATAAATATGCGTAAACATTTGCTTAGCCTAGGGGCAGTCTTTTTGTATAATAGCTGTATGACTGATTTAATTACTGAGAATGCTAAAATAAAAGGAATTATAATTAATAATTCTGAAAAAATAATGTGTGACAAACTAATTTTAGCAATCGGGCACAGTGCAAGGGACACATTTGAGTTACTTCATGAACGCGGACTTGTCATGGAAGCAAAACCCTTTGCCGTTGGGTTAAGAATTGAACACTTACAAGATAAAATCAATGAAAGTCAATATGGCTCAATTTACAAAGATGATTTAGGCCCAGCTACGTATAAACTAACCTACCAAAGTACTAATGGACATGGAGTATATTCTTTTTGTATGTGTCCAGGGGGTTATGTAGTTAACGCTTCTAGCGAGAATAATAGATTAGCAGTAAATGGGATGAGTTATTATAAAAGAGATTCTAAAAATGCCAATAGTGCCCTCATAGTGACTGTTGATAAAAGAGATTATGGCAAAAATCTGTTTGATGGAGTAGAATTTCAAAAACAGCTTGAAGAAAAAGCTTATAGCATTGGAAAGAAAAATATTCCAATTCAATTATTAAAAGACTATTATAATAATGTTCCGTCAACTAATCTAGGTAAAATAAAACCATGTATTAAAGGCAATTATGAGTTTGCCAATCTAAACGAGCTCTTACCAAAAGAATTAAATGGAGCCTTAAAAGAAGCCATATCATATTTTGCTACTAAAATAGAAGGATTTAATGGTGATGATGCCATCCTTTCCGGTATTGAATCTCGCACTTCATCGCCAATAAAAATATTGCGTAATTCTAACTTTTCTAGTAATATAGAAGGGATTTATCCAAGTGGTGAAGGGGCTGGCTATGCGGGTGGCATACAAACATCAGCAATTGATGGAATAAAAGTCGCTGAGGAAATAATTATCAGGGGGTAATACTTATGGAAACAAAAAAAACGGAATTTGGAAAAGAAGAATATATAAAAATATATGAATACAAAAGAGTAAAAGTTAAGGATACTATTTATGATGTACTACGTCTTGATGACATCGCATCAGCAAACAAGTACGAAAACGAGTCAGAATATGATATAGAATCAGGTAAATATAAAGATAGAAAAGTTGCTATTTTATTTACAGATGAAGGTAAGGAGGATTTTTACTGCCTACCTTTAACAACTGTAGAAAAAAATTTAATGACGGATATGAATCCTGATGATAAAGAAAAAATAACTTATGATAATTACCTTGCTAAATGTCCGAACGCCGAATATCAAGTTGTGGAATACTTATGTGGCAGACCCATTCTAAAAATACTAACAGATGATGCTATTAAAGAACACTTTAAATATGCAGCTTCTCCTTCCGTTAATGAAAGTCTTTTAAATATTATTGGAGATGGTACTGCCCAATCATTCACAATAGACCCAACAACAATAAGTAAAATAGTAGGGAAAGAAAACGCTTTAACTTTACAAGATCCGAATAAAAACATCAGAAGTCTTAGTGAATTTGATATTGGAAGCAAATACACAGAGTTAAAAAAGAAATTAGTTGGTTTAGATGAGCAATTAAAAATACTTCTTGCCAACATAACAAAAAATATTTCTCTTTCCGTTTCTGGAATGGATAAAGAAAAAACGAAAGAATTAAAAAGTAGCTTACTTATTCATGGGCCAGCGGGAAGTGGCAAAACTTTTATGATTACTAGCTCTGCAGGATTATTTAATGTACCTTATGTTATCGAAGATGCCACTAGATATTCACCAGTTGCTTATAAAGGTTCTGATATCGAAGATATTTTATTAAATCTTTATAGGGCGGCTCATGAAGATAAAGAAGCTTTTGAACACGGGATAATATTTATAGATGAATTTGATAAAATTTGTAAATACTCAACACCAGAGGATTATGCAGTTAAACAAGATACCCAAAATTCTTTACTAACTTTAATGCAAGGAACAGTGATTCATAAAACAGTTCGTAAAGGTTTAAGTGAAGTAGAGCTTGAACTCGACACATCAAATATCACTTTTGTACTTTCAGGAGCTTTTGAAGGTATTTTAAATGAAGAAAATGTTGATATAGATGATTTAGTTGACTATGGCATGATTAGACAACTAGCAGGAAGAATTAAACAAGTGATTAGGACAACCAATCCAACTAAAGAACAATTAAAAGAGGCATTACTAAATAGTAAATTCAGTTATTTAAAACTCATAGAAGAATACTTTAGTATATATAACATCAAATTAGATGTATCTCCTGAATTTATGGATGCCATAGTAGAAGAAGCTTATAATAAAAAAAGTGGTTATAGAGGTCTTTCGGCTGCTATAACAAAATGTATAAATGATGTTTTATTTGATGTTTATAGTAGTAAACAAACTGTAGTTAAACTACAAATAAAATAAATAATTTGATATAATGAATTAGGTGATAATTATGGATTTAAGCCATATTAGAAATTTTAGTATAATTGCGCATATCGATCATGGAAAATCAACTCTTGCTGATCGTATACTTGAAATTACAGGATCTGTTGATAAGCACGATATGAAGAATCAATTACTTGACAGTATGGATCTCGAAAGAGAAAGAGGAATAACTATCAAACTAAATGCAGTTGAGTTAAACTATAAACATAATAGTGAAGATTATATATTGCATTTAATAGATACTCCAGGACATGTCGATTTTTCTTATGAAGTATCGCGTAGTTTAGCAGCTTGTGAAGGAGCAATATTAATAGTTGATGCGGCTCAAGGAATTGAAGCTCAAACATTAGCTAACCTTTATCTAGCCTTAAATAATGATTTAACAATTATACCTGTAATTAACAAAATAGATTTACCTAATGCTGATGTTCCAAAAATAACAAAAGAACTAGTTGACGTACTAGGTTTTTCCGAAAGTGAGATTATTTTATGTTCTGGAAAAACAGGAGTTGGTGTTCCCGAACTAATAGATGCCATAATTGAAAGAATACCAGCACCTAAAAAGCCTGAAACATCGGAAACAAAAGCAATGATATTTGATTCCTACTTTGATCCATATCGTGGAGTTATTGCATCAGTTCGTGTTTTTAGTGGGGAAATAACAAAAAAAGATATAATCAAAATGATGGCAACAAATGCCGAATATGAAGTTGTTGAATTAGGCGTAAATACGCCAAAACCTAAGCAATTAGATAAATTAACAACTGGGCAAGTCGGATGGATTAATGCCTCAATTAAAACAATAGATACGGTAAGTGTCGGAGATACAATTACAACAAAATCTCATGAAACAAAAACACCACTTCCTGGATATCAACCAATGAAACCAATGGTTTATTCAGGTCTTTTCCCAATCGAACCAAATAAATTTGAATTACTAAAAGAAGCTTTAGAAAAATTAAAACTAAATGATGCTTCACTATCGTTTGAACCAGAGACTTCAGAAGCTTTAGGATTTGGCTTTCGTTGTGGTTTTCTAGGACTTTTACATATGGAAATAATCGAAGAAAGAATAACTCGTGAGTTTGGAATTGAAATAATTGCAACATCTCCTTCTGTTATATATGAAATAGAATTAACTAATGGAGATACTTTATATTTAGATAGTCCAGCAAAAATGCCAGATCGAGCTAAGATTAAAGAAATTCGTGAACCTTTTATTACAACTAATATCTTTGTACCAAGCGAGTATATTGGTTCCATTATGGAATTATGTCAAGATAAGAGGGGAATATATAAGTCTTTAGAGTATATAAATGATACAAGAGTAAATATTCATTATGACTTACCATTATCTGAAATAGTTTATGATTTTTTTGATAGATTAAAATCAAGCACTAAGGGATATGCCTCATTTGACTATGAATTATGTGGTTATAAAGCTCAAGACTTAGTAAAAATGGATATTTTAATTAATGGAGACGTAGTTGATGCTCTATCATTAATTGTTCATAAAGATTTTGCCTATAATCGTGGTAAAAAGATAGTTGAGAATCTAAAAGAATTAATTCCAAGACAGTTATTTCAAGTTCCTTTACAAGCAAGTATTGGTTCCAAAGTAATTGCAAGAGAAACTATTTCTCAAATGCGTAAAAATGTTTTAGCTAAATGTTATGGTGGAGATATATCAAGAAAAAGAAAACTACTAGAAGCCCAAAAAGAAGGAAAGAAAAAAATGAAAATGGTAGGATCGGTTGAAATACCACCAGAAGCTTTCTTAAGTGTTTTAAAAACAGAAAAGTAAGAGAAGTTAGAATACTTCTCTTTTATGTTGGAAATTGACAGAAAAAGTGTATAATTTTTCAAAAAACAACCAAACACTTGTACAAAAATGCTATGATTAATATACAAATCAACCCGAACATACTCCTTTAGAAGATGGTTCACTTATTACAACAATCAAGAATTTAAATTCCGCTGAATTAGTAACTGATGATACGGACGATGCAAATCTAAGATATATTGGAGGTAATCCAAACAACTATGTAAGATATAACAATGAGTTATGGAGAATAATTGGAATTATGAATAATATGACTACTGCTGACGGAGAAAAAAGGAGTTTAGTTAAAATAATGCGTGCAACAATTTTGCCAGAGGCATATGATTGGTATGGCTCAAGACCAGAAATTATTTGGCATACATCTGCTTTAAGATATAATTTAAATGAAGGAAATTATTATAATTCTCTTACTGACAATGCAAAGACCATGATACAAAGTGTTGAATGGAATATAGGTTTACAAGAAGATGATAATGAGTATTTAGCGAAGAAAACGTATGAAGTTGAAAGAAGTCATAATATATCAAGTTTATATCCATATTATAAATGGACAGGTAAAATTGCATTGGAGTATTTAAGTGACTATCTATATGCTTTTGGTGGAGAAAACAGTGATATTTGTCTTGCAAATTATCCATCAATTGGGGATAACCCATATTTCACCAACCAATGTTTTTATGAAAATTGGATATCAAATCCAATTGAAGAAGCAAAAACTTATAACGGAAGTGAAGCATATTTTCAGTTAGCTACATTAAATGTTAGTTCTTATTTTTATAAGGATAACACCTATGCTACTCAAAGGCATCACACAATAGGGACATATGTTACTGGAGATGTAAAACCAGCATTTATTATAACAACATCAACATCTTCAAATGATAGAATCAAACCATCCCTATATTTAAAACCAAATGTTAATATAGTAGAAGGGGAAGGTACACAGGATAATCCTTATATTCTTGAAATATAATTAAATGAATCAGCCTTATACGAGGCTGTTTTTCTTTCTATATTGAAATTTAAGCATATTTATTATAAAATTTTGTTAAGGTGATAGTATGGAGGCAGTTTATATACATATTCCTTTTTGTAAGCATATTTGTTCTTACTGTGATTTTCCGAAAGTAATACATATAGATTCTTTCGTGGATGATTACCTTGAAAGTTTAAAACAAGAAATAGAGGATAGTTATGAGGGAGAACGTATAAAGAGTATATATATTGGAGGTGGGACTCCTTCTTGTTTGACAAAAAGAGAAAGAGTTAAATTATTTAGAATATTAAGCATATTTAAATTAACTCCTGATTGTGAATATACTTTTGAAATTAATCCTGGAGATATAGATGATGATTTACTAGATGATATAGTTGAAGGTGGGGTAAATCGCGTAAGTATTGGCGTTGAATCATTTGACCAAGATAAACTAAAAGTTTTGGAACGGGAGATAAATTACGATGATTTAGAAGAGAAAATATCCCTAATTCGTAAAAGAGGCATAGAAAACATTAATCTTGATTTAATGTATGCTGTTCCTGGAGAAAAATTAAATATTTTAAAACAAGATATAAAAAAATTAATAAGTTTGCATCCTACACATATTTCAACATACTCCTTAATTTTAGAAAATCACACTAAACTTAAAAATGCGAATACTGAATATATAAGCGAAGATTTAGATCGAAAAATGTATGATACAATATGTGATAAATTAAAAAAAGCAGGCTTCGTGCATTACGAAGTGAGTAATTTTTCTCTCCCTGGCTATGAATCAAAACATAACATAAACTATTGGAACAATAATGAATATTATGGATTTGGCTTAGGCGCTTCAGGTTACAAAGATGCTTTTAGATATACAAATACAAAAAATCTTCATGAATATATAGCAGATAATTTTAGACAAGAATCACTTTTAATGTCTTATAAAGATCAGATGGACAACGAAATAATGTTAGGACTTCGAAAACTAGAAGGCATAAATGTCGATGAATTTTACAACCGCTATGGTGAAAATATTCAAGATATTTATCCTGTAAGAGACTTAATGGCAACAAACGATTTAATTTATAAAAAAGGTTATCTTTTTATACCACAAGATAAAATATATATCATGAATGAAATACTAATTAAATTAATATAATGTTATTGAAAAAAAATGAAATGTTTGTTAGAATTACAATTAAGATAGAAGGGTATGTAATGAAAAAAATTAATAAGATAATAATTTGGGGGGTAACGATATTAGCAGTTTCTTTACCTATGTGTGCAGAGGCTGCAACATTAAAGTTAGATAATTCCAAAAGAACTAACGAAAAAGGGGTTTTAAAATTCCCTTTAATTGTTGAAGTAAAAGAAGGAGAAAAACTTGAAAATGTAGATGTTGATTGCAACTGTGGGGGCGACTTAGACTCTGAATGTAAATTCGAAAAATCATCAGATGGATCAATTCTTTTTAAAGATAAAATATTTGGTTATTATGATGTAACAACAAGTCAAAAAACATTTCCCCCTGGTTCAACAGAAATTGGTTATTTAGTTATAAATAATAATTTAGCATCACAAAGAAGCATAACTTTTTCGGTAACTAGTAAAAAAGTAAAATCAGAAATAGAAAATAATACAGTAAGTATCACTGCTAAAGAAGTGGAAAGAGAAAAAAGTCATGATGCAACTCTTAAGTCATTAAAACTTTCACAAGGAACAATGACTCCAGCATTTAATCCCAACACTTATGAGTATACAGTGTATAATATTGCTGATACAATTAACTCTGTTAACTTAACATATGAATGCAATGCTGGACAATGTGATCTTCAAGTTGTTGGAGCAAGCGGAAGACAAATTAGATTACAACAAGGAGAGAACAGGGTAGAAGTAGTTGTCGGAAGTGAAGCAGGAGATGATGCTGATACCAAGACATATATTTTAAATGTAATAAGAGGTGAAAGTGGTTATAATTCTGCTAAACTTGCAAGTCTTTCTTTTGGCGATTACACACTTACTCCAGCATTTAAAAGTGACGTTACTGAATATAATTTAACAGTTCCTAATAATGTGACTTCTGTAGTTAATGTTATGAAATTTGAAAAAGCTGATGAGAAAGCTAAAGAAACTTTAAATGGCTTTGATAACTTTATTGTAGGTGAAAATAAAGCGACTATTACAATCGATAATGTTAATGGTGATGAAACTGTAACTTATACTATAAATATTACAAGAATGAACGACACAGACATTGAAGTTTTAAAATATAAAAATAACGAAATTACGTTCCGTGATTCCGATGGCATACAAGTCACATTAAACGAAGAAGACTTTAAAAAACAATATGTTGATGAATGGGAAAAGATTGAAAATAATACATATAACTTTGATGTTGATGGAAATATCATAATTGAAAGTCCTGATTCATCAGATAAAAAAGAAGAGAAAAAGAAAAAAAACAATACATGGCTAATTATCGTTATTATCGTAGTTGGTCTTATAATAATTGGTGTTTCTGGATTCTTTATATTCAAAAAGAAAAAGCCAAATGATAAGGATAAAAATGATTCTTCTAATTTAGGTGATAAAGGTGATATAACTGAAGAGGAAAAAGAAACAACTGAGGCGTCAGAAATTGATGAAGAAAATGTTGAAGAAGAAGTAATAAAAGAACAAAAAAATAAAGAAAATAATACAATGGATATTGATGAGGCCTTAGTTGATCTAATGAGTACTAGAAAATATGAATTCAAGGATGAAGATTAATCATCCTTTTTCTTTCTAAAAAACTTGAAAAAGGCACGCCAATAATTAGTAAAAAACCTTGCAAACAACGAAAAAGTGTATTATAATACAATTGAACTGAGAGGAGGGCAGCAAAATGACAAAAGTTGAAGTAAAAAACGGCGATATTAATGGTGCTTTAAAAAGATTCAAAATGAAAGTCGCTAAATCTGGTGTCCCTTCTGAACTAAAGAAACATAAAGAATACAAAAAACCTGGCGTTAAAAGAAGAGAAGCAAAAAAAGAAATGATAAAGAATTCTCGTAAGAGAAACAAAAAAAGAGGGTAGTTAGGTACTTTCTTTTTATTTAGAAGGAGATAATATATGTTAGACCAAATAAAAAAAGATTTAATTAAATATATGAAAGAACAAGATAAATTTAAATTAGACGTTATTCGTATGCTTAAAAGCGCTATTCAAATGGAAAGTATAAATTTAAAACATGATTTAAGTGATGATGAAATATTGGCTGTTATAAAAAGAGAAGTAAAAAAACGTAATTCTTCTATTGAGGAATATAAAAAATTTGGTAAAGATGAAGTTGTTGAATCATTAAAAAAGGAAATAGAGGTATTATCGGTTTATTTACCTGAAGAATTAAATGATGATGAACTTGCTAAAATAATTCATGATAAAATAAGTAAAATAGACTCGCCATCTATAAAAGACATGGGCATCATTATAAAAGAAATATCTCAAGAATACGGAGCTCAAGTAGATATGTCTAAAGTATCAAAACTAGTTAAAGAAAAATTATCATAAGCACATATGTGCTTTTTTTATTTCTTACACATATAATTTATTGGTGGATATTATGTTCGATATAATAAAATCATATTTTAAAAAAGAAAAATTTTATATTATAATAACAAGTAATTCTCTTTATATAAAAAACTATAAAAAACTTATCAACATTGATGAAAATGAAGTTTTAGTGGAATTAATATCAAATATTATGAAGATTAATGGTAAAAATTTAATACTTAAAAAAACAGTGGGTAAAGACTTAGTTATAAATGGCGATATAGAAAGCGTTAAATACATATGATTATTATAAAAGTAAAGAATAATACTAAAAGATTTATAAAAAAGTGTTTAACTCAAGGAATTGATTTATATAATATTGTTTATGAAGATTCATATATTTTAGTTACTATCAAAGAAAGCGATTTAAAACAAATAAAGAAACTAAACTATTATTCAAAGATAACGAAATATAAGACACTTGGTAAAAAAAAGATTATTCTAAATATAAAGAACAATTTATATAATATTTTTCTTCTTATCCTCTTTATTGTAGTAATATTTGGAATATCAAATATAATTGTAAAAGTAGAAATAAAACATGAAAACAAATATATGATAGAAAGAATAGATGAACTATTAAAAGAAAAAGGTATAAAATCATTCACTCTTTACAAATCAAATAATACTTTAAATAAAATAAGCGATGAAATAACGCAAGAAAACAGGGAATTTATAGATTTTTTATCCATAACAAGAACAGGAATGAAGTATACAGTTAACATAGAGGAAAGAATAATAAGAAAAGAAGAAGAAACAAAAGAAAGATGTCATATAATAGCAAAAAAGAACGGAGTCATAACAAGTATTGATACAAAAACAGGCGTTACTTTAATTGAAAAAGGCAAACTTGTAAATAAAGGAGATATTTTAATAAGTGGCGAAATCATTTTAAATGAAGAGATAAAAGGAAATGTCTGTGCCAGTGGAGACATAAAAGCTAACACTTGGTATAAAATAAATATAAGTTACCCGTTAACGAAAACAATAAAAAAATATACTAAAAGAGAAAAAGTAAACATCAAAATGTATGATAAGTATTTTAAAAAAAGATTATATGAAAACTTTGATGAAAAAGATATCTTCAAAGTTGGTGCACTACATCTAGTAAGACAAAAGGAATATACAGAAGAAACAGTTAATATTACGCATGAAGACGCTAAAAACTTAGCAATTGAAGAAGCGCTAGTTAAATTAAAAGAAAAATTGGGAGAAATTCAAATAATTGATAAAAAAGTTTTGAATAGTAGTACAAATAATAGTAAAATAGAGTTAGAACTATTTGTAAGTGTTAATGAGTCAATAGGTGAAATACAAGAATATGAAGGTCGTGAGAAAATTGATACCAATGAAAGTGTACAACATACTAATTAATTTGTTACCAATGATAATTCTTTTTTCTGTTGTAATGGTCTCAATAAGAATAATAACTTGTATCTATAGCAAAGAAAAAATTGTCTTTTATAAAGAACTCAAAAACTTGATTTATATAATTTATTGTTTTGCCTTATTTAATTTAGTAACAACAACAGACTTTGAAAGCTTTTCTAATAACTTTATCCCTTTTAAGGAAATCATGCGATATCACACAACAAGCGTTCTGTTTTATCGTAATGTTATAGGTAATATCGCCCTTTTTATTCCTTTTGGGTTTATAGTTACCGATATGATTCGCGAAAAAGCACATAAATCAAATGTTTTAATAATATCTTTAATAACCCTTTTAACATCACTTACAACAGAAGTTATACAAATGTTTATTGGAAGAAGTTTCGATATAGATGACATTATTCTTAACCTTGTTGGAGGAATAGTTGGTTTCATTTTTTATCATCTAACATACTTAATATATAAACATATTCCAAATAGATTTAAAACAAATAGAATAAAATTTTTATTCTTTATGACCATGATAATAATATTTATATTGTTCTTTATTATTTTATACGAGGTGGGAAGATGAACGAATTTGAAATAGTAAATAAATTTAATTACAAAAAAGAATACAAGTATCTAGATGATGTAATAAACCATACATTAGATAAACTTAATGTCGAAAAAGCGTGTCTTAGCATCATATTTATTGATGATACAGAAATGCATGAATTAAATAAAAAATATCGGGGAATTAATCGAACGACTGATGTTTTAAGTTTTGCTCTAGAAGATAATAACACATTTCCATTACCCATTCGTGAATTAGGGGATATATTCGTGTCTATTCCGAAAATGCAAGCTCAAGCAGTCGAATATGAACATTCCGAAAAAAGAGAACTATCTTTTTTAGTTTGCCATGGCCTATTACATTTACTTGGCTATGACCATACCAAGAGTAAAGAAGAAGAAAAAAAACAATTTTCTCTTCAAGAAGAAATTTTGAATGATTTAAATATAGTTTTATGATATAATTATTAAAGTAGTAAGGAGTTTTGCAATATGAGAAGTGGATTCATTAGTATAGTTGGCCGTCCAAATACTGGTAAAAGTACTTTAATTAATACAATAATTAACGAACACATCGCGATAGTATCCAATGTAGCTGGAACAACAAGAAACACTATTCAAGGCGTTTATCATGATGATGATACACAAATCGTATTTGTCGACACTCCAGGAATTCATAAATCAATAGATAGACTAGGAAAACATTTAAACAAACAAACATACGAATCTCTAGAAGATATAGATGCTATTCTTTTTGTAGTTGATGCTGCCTCTGGTATCGGAAAAGGAGATAAATTTATAATTGAAGCCCTAAAACACACAACTGTGCCTGTAATATTAGTTTTAAATAAAATAGATAAATTAACAAAAGATGGCATATTAAAAGCAATAACAGATTATAAAGATTTATTTGATTTTGCTGATATTATTCCTATAAGTGCCTTAAAAAAGGATAATGTTGAAAGATTAATTGAAATAACAAAAAAATACTTAAAAGATAATATAAAGTATTATGAAGATGATGTTATTACCAATAACGATCCTAACTTTATGATAGCTGAATTAGTACGGGAAAAAATACTAAATCTAACTACAGAAGAAGTACCACATGCTATAACATGTCTACTAACAAGTTATAATGAAAAAAACAATATAGTTGAAATATCTGTCGATATAATAGTTGCAAGGGATTCTTTAAAGAAAATTATTATTGGCAAAAAAGGCACAATGTTAAAAACAATCGGCACTGAAGCAAGAAAAGATATTGAACATATGCTTGGTAAACAAGTGTATTTAGAATTATATGTAAAAACCATTAAAAATTGGCGCAATAAAGAAAAATACTTATATGAACTAGGATTTAACGAAAAATAAAAGGAGGATAAAATATGGCTAATGTTATTAAATTAAACGATTATTTAAAAAGGCAAAAAGAACTATTTGATGCATATATTAAGTCCTCTGGCAAAGAAATATCCGTTGATGCTTTTAAAGAAAGATACGAATTAGAAGATGGAGTAGCACATACAAGCGATGATTTGCTTAAATATATATATTCTTACGTAAAAAGTAAACGCATAACAGAAGCCGAGCTTTCTTCTTATAATGATACTAAAAAAGTTCCCAATGACATTGTTTTTAAAAGAGGAAGAATAATTATAGAATCTCTTATAGCGTCACAAGGAAACACGCAAGATTTAGAAAAGTTAGCCTCTGAATTTGCTAAAAAAGATGGTAAAATTCATCCCTATGATAATAAATATTTATTAAAATGTCGTGATTACTATATGCGTACTTCCAAAAACGCAGATATTTTAATGGCATACAAAAATGTTTGTGAATTAGTCACAAGAGGATCATATGATATTGAACTTCCTATAAAAATATTAGAAATAACAGATAATTCTAAAGCCATTGAGTTTATAAATAGAATAAGTATAAGTAAATCTAGTTTACGCAAACTTGTAAATGAATATGAAACGCTTTATCCTGCTAACACTGCAAATATAACAAGGCTTAATTATTTATTAAAAGAAGCTTACAAAACAGATGATAAAGTTGTAAAATTTTATGATGTAAAACAAAATCATGATACACTTAAGGATCGTTTAGTTAGTTTAAGAAGAATACTAGAAGAATATCTAATAAGTGATCGTGAAGATATAAGTGAACTTTTTGATAAATATCATTTCAATTCCTATAAGTTTAAAGAAACTCTTAAAGATGCAAGATCTGGTCGTGATATTCTTTTAAATAGTCTAATAGATAAATATGAAGCCAAAAATATCGCAATAGACAATATGTACAAAGAGATTTTAACTAAAATAATGCAGGCCAAGTATAACGGTATTAATTATGGCTATGGCTATCGTGAATTTAATATATACGATTACTATATGCTAAAAGAAGGTAATAGTATGGCCAAATTAATTAAATATGCTAATAAAATTTATACAGAAGAAGATGCTAGTGTTATAGTTGAGGTTATAAAAGAATGTGAAGTAACAAACGTCGTTTCTCGAGATCATTTAGCTGAATCTCACAAAAAAGAAAATCCCGATTTAATATTAGATTATTTAGAATATGCTTCATTACCACTTTCTGAAGAAATGTTTGAAGCAGTATATACAAGATTCTCAGAAAATGATATCAGTTTTGAAGTAGTTGAAACACCAAAATCTGTTAATATGTGAATAAATTAATAAAATAGCACCCATTATATAATTAGAAAGGGTGTTATTTTATGACAAAAAAAGAACTATGGGAATTATTTAGAAAAACGGGAAAAATAGAATATTATCTAGAGTATAAAAAGAAGTGAAGTAAATGTTAAAAAAAATAGAAGGTGTTGTTATTAGTGAAACACCATATAAAGATAATTCAAAAATCTTAAATATTCTTACAAAAGACGGAATAATCGGATTAATATCTAAGGGGTGTAAAAATTTAAAGAGTCCTCTTAGATTAATTTCCTCGAAACTTGTATACGCAGAATTTACAATATACTATAATGAATCAAGTCTTTCAACACTTAAGGAAGGTTCAATAATTAATAATTTTTCGTATATCAGAACAGAGCCTTCTTTAATTCCTTATTCAGTGTATATATACATAACTGATTTAGTAAGGCAAGTAGTGAAACAAACAGAGACAAATAACATCTATGATTTATATATAAGCACTATAAAAAAAATAGAGGATGGTTTAAATCCTATCGTAATGATGAATATATTAGAAATAAAATTGCTTGATTATCTTGGATGTCCAATCGAACTTAATGCTTGTGCTAAATGTGGAAGCAACAAAAATATTATTACAATAGATCCCGATGTTGGTGGCTATATTTGTAAAAACTGTTATACACACGAAATAATATATGATGAAAAAACAAGAAAGATGCTAAGAATGTATTATTTGGTCGATATAGATACAATAAAAGAGTTAAAAATAAAAGATTATGTAGTGGATAATATTAATAATTTTTTAACTATGTACTATGACCGTTATACAGGCATTTATATACATACAAAAAAATTTCTTGATAAAACACTAAACTACTGACTTTTATAAGTCTTTTTCTTTTGCTATAATATACTTAGGTGATATACTTGAAAACACTTAAACAAAGAAAAATAGAGAGAGAAAAAGAAAAACAAACTCTAAAGTCTTTAGCTGATGAAGAAGATAAAATAAAGCAAGAAATAGATGAAATAATGCCTGAATCTAAATTTACAATAAAGGAATCTATTAATTTATTAAAAGGGGAAGATGAA
Source organism: uncultured Bacilli bacterium (assembly GCA_910587065.1). Lineage (GTDB taxonomy): Bacteria > Bacillota_I > Bacilli_A > RF39 > UBA660 > CAG-582. Next base: position 39,034 of record CAJUMA010000005.1, read on the forward strand.
GAAGAACAAGAATATTACAGCTATTTAACCGAAGACGAAAAAAAAGAAGAATTAGACAAGAAAAAAGAGCAAAAGAAAATTCTTAAAGTTGCCATCTCCGTTTTAGTTGTTACGGTTATTATGGTAACTATTGGCTCCAAAGTTTTTTATGATACTTTTAAAAATGATTTATTAAAAATAACTGAACCTCTGTTAAAAGAACACTATCAAAAAAAGACAGGAAACAAAGCAAAAACAAAAACTATAGAAGAATTTAAAACCAAAGACAAAGACAATAACGAAGTTGGGTCAGGCATTTATTTGCTAACAACAAAAGATAATAAGCATATAATGTCTGTAAACAACGTCTTAATAGGTGATGATATAAATAATAGTGACATTTCCGAATCAATAAAAAGCGAACTAAAAAAGGGTTTTACTGCTGCTGAATTAGTAACTGATTCAATTAAACTTTCTTATGATGATTATTACCTAGAATACAATCGTTTCTTAGACTATATTAATGTCTTGCCAAGCGGATTTTCAAAAGAAGATTTATTAAATTCAAATAAGTTAGTTATAACATATAAAGCCATCTATAAAGGACAAATAGATACTACTCCTTTGGAAAACATAATGAGTGGATTATCGAGTAACTCTACCTTTATCTTACTTCGCCAAGATGCATCGGGTATTTCTAATATAATAATTATAAAAAAAGAAAAAACTATAAGTATGGATGTAACTGCCTTAATAGAAAAAGAAAAAGGAATAACCTATTTAGAGTTAGATAGAAAAATAAACTCTGTATCAAATGTAGAAGTAAAATTACTTGCAAATTCATCAGTAAGTACAGAAAGCAATTATAATATTATTAACCCTATAGTTATAAAAAAAGAAGAAGAAAGAGGTAACAGAGAAGAGCCACAAAAAGAGAATTACTTCTTTTTAAGATTTGATTCTGGACTTCTAAATGAAAATAGTTTTGTTGAGCTAAACACAAGCAAAAAGGAAGACACTTATACAGAAAAGAAAAAGGAGGACTATGATGATATATATTTAATAAGCATTGGATCTTCGACATATTTATTAGGAGAAAATAACTTATTTGTTGGAAAAGTCAGTGGAAAAAAGTCATTTCTTTGCAATTTAGGAATATGTTAATTATTAATTATATGCTATAATTAAAGAGTTATGAAAGCGATTAGGAGGAAAACTTATGAATTTAAAAGATTTATATATAAATTTTTTTGTTAGTAAAGGGCATAAACAAATACCTTCATCACCAGTAGTTCCAGAAAATGATCCATCAGTATTATTTAATACTGCTGGCATGCAACCATTAATCCCTTATTTGATGGGGCAATCTCATCCCTATGGTAAAAGGTTATGTGACTATCAAAAATGTATAAGAACTAATGATATTGATGAAGTAGGAGATACATATCATCATACTTTCTTTGAAATGTTAGGTAATTGGAGTTTAGGGGATTACTTTAAGAAAGAAGCCATAACTTGGAGCTATGAATTTATTACTGAGCATCTTCATGTACCAGCAGAAAAACTAGCTGTAACAGTGTTTGCCGGAAATGAATTTATTCCCTTTGATGAAGAATCTTATAATGTTTGGAAGTCTTTAGGAATAAAAGAGGAGCGTATTGCTAAACTTGCTGATAATTTTTGGATTGCTGGAGATTCTGGACCATGTGGAGGAGACTCTGAAATGTTTTATTGGCGAAGTGATGAAAAAGTTCCTGAAATTTTTGATCCCAATGATGAAAGATGGGTTGAGTTTTGGAACGATGTTTTTATGCAATATAACAAACATGAAGATGGAAGCGTTTTAGAACTTCCACATAAGAATGTCGATACTGGTATGGGTGTTGAAAGAACAGTTTCCATACTTGAGGGAGTAAACGATAATTATGAATCATCTATTTGGAAAGATGTAATTGAATTAATTAGTAATATTGCTTCACTACCATATAAAGGAAATGAAAGAAGTATGCGTATTATTGCCGATCACCTACGTACAGCTGTATTCATAAGTGCTGATCCAGCAGGAATTAAACCAAGCAACACTGATCAAGGTTACATTTTAAGAAGGTTAATAAGAAGAGCAATAAGGCATGCAAAGTCCCTTGGTATAGATATTGCATCAGACTGGGATACACAAATTGCAAAGTTAATTCTTTCTAAATATAATAAATATTATCAAGAACTTAAAGATAATGAAAATGTTGTTTTAGAAGTGTTAACTAATGAAAAAGCTAAATTTAATCGTACGTTAGAAAAAGGTTTGAAGGAGTTTAATAAAGTTACAGAAAACGTCACCAATATAGATGGGACAACTGCTTTTCACCTATTTGATACATACGGTTTCCCACTTGAGTTAACAGTCGAACTTGCAGAAGAAAGAGGTTTAACTGTTGATACTGAAGGGTATAAAGAGAAATTTAAGGCTCATCAAGAATTATCAAGAGCTGGGAGTCAAGAAAAGTTTAAAGGCGGTCTTGCTGGAAACTCTGAAATTGAAACTAAGTATCATACAGCTACTCATTTACTTAATGCAGCCTTAAAACTTGTCATTGGGCCTGATACACATCAAAGAGGATCAAATATAACTGTTGAAAGAATGCGCTTTGACTTCAATTGTGATCATAAATTAACGGATGAGGAAAAAGACAAAGCTGAAAATCTAGTCAATGGTTGGATAAATGAGGGATTAGAAGTTCAAGTTCAAGAAATGAGCAAAGAAGAGGCTCTAAACTCTGGTGCTGAATGCATGTTTATTGAAAAGTATCCTGATATGGTAACAGTTTATACGATTGGTGATAATGTGTCTAAAGAATTATGTGGCGGACCTCACGTTAAAAACACAAGCGAACTTGGTCACTTTAAAATCGTAAAAGAAGAAGCATCATCATCTGGAGTTAGAAGAATAAAGGCAGTATTAGAATAAAGAAGGGAAACCTTCTTTTTAATTTGACAATATAAAAAGATAGGAATAAAATAACACAAATAACTGAATTAAGGAGTAAATATGGAAAAAAGTGCAAGTTATTATAAAAAGAAAACAGATTTTTATTACAAACTTGGGAAAGACATAGTTATATTAAAGCATTATGCTTATCTTCAAGAAAGACACTATTACAATGCTATTTCTGATTCGATTGAATATAAAAGTATTAAAAGATTGTATGAAGATATTTTTGCTTACTTAATAAAATACATGCATATTTTAGAGCAAAAAAGTGTTGAAGAAATATTTGCTTACGTTCTAGTTTTAATAGAATTAAAATATTTATGTTATACTCGTAATCTTGTTTACTCCAACGTAACATTAAGTATTAATGAAATTCCAATTCTTTCTGCACTAGCCCTTAATAACCATGGTAAATGTAGAAACCTTGCTTCTCTTTTAAGCGATTTTTATAGCTCTGAAGGATATGATGCGATGATTTATGGAGGAATAAAACAAGATTTAGAAGAGTACATGGCTCGCAAAAGAACAAGAATTCATGCTGATCACGCGATAACAATTGTAAGCGATGCTGAATATTCCTACTTACTTGATCCAGCAAAGCAAGAATTATATTCACTTCTCGAAGATGAAATGCTAGTTTCTAATAAATTCTCAATAATGACCAAAGACAGAAGTAGGTTAGCTTCAATTCAAGAAAAAATATATTTTACTTTGCCACCTTTAAAGGAAATTAAAAATATAGAAGAATGTAGTAAAAACATCCACAAAAATATCCTCAAGCTAACAAATAATCTTGATATATTTGATGAACTATATCAAGAGATTAGACCAGCCTTAGAAGAAGCAGAAAGCGTCTACCAAAAGATTCTAAGAGTTTAAATTAGTTTAAACTCTTTTTTTGTTTATTAGGAAAAAAATTTATGTTATAATGAAAATAATAAGGAAGGTAGAGAAAATGAATATATTAGATATTATTACAAAAAAGAAAAATGGTAGTTCACTTTCCTATGATGAACTTAAATTTGCTTTTATGGGATATTTGAATGGGGAAATACCAGATTATCAAATAAGCGCTTTACTCATGGCAATAACGATTATGGGCATGAATATCTCAGAAACTCTATCTTTAACAGATATCTTTATTCGTAGTGGCAAGGCGTATGATTTAGCTGGCGCTATGAAATATACTGTAGATAAGCATTCGACTGGAGGGGTAGGAGACTCTACAACTCTTATCATCGGCCCTATGTGTGCATCTCTTGGTCTACACCTAGCGAAGATGAGTGGCCGTGGACTTGGTCTTACAGGTGGAACAATAGATAAAGTAGAATCCATTCCAGGTTTTGATGTTGATTTAAGTGAAGAAGACTTTTATACTCAGGTTGAAGAATTAGGATTTGCTCTTTCTAGTCAAACAAGTGAACTTGTACCATTAGATAAGATGGTTTATGCTCTTCGTGATGTAACTGGAACAACAGAATCAATTCCTTTAATTGCCTCCTCTATTATGTCTAAAAAGATTGCGTCTGGGGCAGATAATATTTTAATTGATATAAAAGTTGGCAGTGGAGCTTTAATAAAAAATATGGAAGATGCTAAAATACTGAGCGAATGGTTAATCAAAATAGGAGATGCATACAAAAAGAATGTAAGAACACTTATAAGTGATATGGATACACCTCTTTCTTATGCAATAGGAAACTCACTTGAGGTATGTGAAGCAATTAATGTCCTACATGGGAAAAAATGTCCTCTTTATAATGCTTGCATTGAAATAGTAGCCAATCTCTTATCAATGGCTAAAGGTATTGATTTAGGAGAAGCTGAAGTAAGAGCTGAACAAGTTTTAAAAAATGGTGAGGCTTTAAAGAAATTTTATGAATTTGTAGCAAGACAAGGTGGGAAGTTAAAAGAAGTTAAAGTGGCTCCGCATGTAATTCCAGTCAAAACTAAATTTGAAGGTACAATTACAAGAATTGATGCTTTAGGTGCCGCAAAACTTGCCGCAAAACTTGGTGCATCAAAAATGTCTTTAGACGATAAGATAGATTATACAGTTGGAATTCTTTTAAACTACAAAATAGGTGATAAAGTAAAAAAAGATGACACCTTATTAAATATTTATACAAATAAATATGTTAAATTCACTGAAAGAGATTTTGACTTTATTGAAGTAGAATAAGCAAATATGCTATACTAATATAAGAATAAGAGGTTGGTTGTTATGTTTGGAAAAATTAAATATATCGATGATATAACTGCAGTAGTTGAGATACATAAAGAAAATATGGTTGTGCCAAATCTAATGAATCTTCATGTAATTTTTGAAACAAAAGATCAAAAACTTCTAGGAGAAGTGAAAAAAGCTGATGAAGAAACAGTACACATTGATTTAATGGGACAATTTGTTGGGGAGAGATTTATCGCAGGTACTATAAAAAAACCAACACTTGATAGTAATATTAGAATAATAAATGATGAAGAATTAAATATAATACTTGGCTCTAATAAAACAGGCAACTTATATTTAGGAAAATCAGCAATCTATAATGGTAAAGATGTCTATGTCGATATAAACGATATGTTCTCTAACCATTTATCTATATTTGGTAATACTGGTTCGGGTAAGTCTTGTTCTGTTGCTAGAATAGTCCAGAATATTTTCTTAAATAAAAACTTTCTATCGTTTAATGCGAATTTATTTATATTTGATGCCTATGGAGAGTATAAAACAGCATTTAAGGTCTTAAATCAATTTAATCCAAATTATCAATATAAATTTATTACAAGTAATCCTACGGATGAAACTGATGTTTTGCTAAAAATACCAGTATTTTTACTCACTATAGACGATATATGTTTATTATTACAAGCTGATAATCATCATCAATATACAATTATTGAAAGAATGCTAAAACTTGCTAAATTATTTTCAAGAGAAGATGAGACAACTAAAAGACTAAAGAATCATTTAATTGCTAAAGCTATCATGACAGTACTTTTTTCAAATCAAAACGCTTCTGCTAAGAAAAATGATATTTTCCAAATTATTGCTGACTGTTCAACACCTGAATTCAATGTAAATACAGATATTCAAGGTATTGGATATACCAGAAAATTCTCTGAATGTTTTGGTATTGATAGAAATGGCGAATTTGGTGAATCAGTTCTAATAAATGAATATATTTTAAAATTTATTGATGATGAACTAGAAGCTCAAATAGAAGCTCCTAAAGATGCTTATTACACACTTGATGATTTAGAACGTGCTATGAGTTTCACTCTAATTGGAGATGGCTTCTTAAATAATAGAATAATGCAAGATAACGCTGTAATAATGCAAGTTAGATTACATAGTCTAAATAACTCAGCTAATCGTAAATTCTTTGATGTACCTAACTACATTACTCTTGAAAACTATATTTCAAGTTTAATTGTACATAATAACAAGCGTAGCCAAATAGTTAATATAAATTTAGAAGATGTTGACGATAATTTAGCAAAAACAATGGTTAAGATTTTCTGTAAAATGATTTTCGACTTCTCTAAAAGTAGAAAAGAAAGGGCAGCTATACCTTTCCACTTATTTATAGAAGAAGCACATAGATACGTTGTATCAGATAATGATCATTTCTTACTTGGTTACAATATATTTGAACGTATTGCTAAAGAAGGTCGTAAATATGGTGTTATGTTAGATTTAGTTAGCCAAAGACCAGTTGAAATATCGGAAACAGTTATTGCCCAAATGTCTAACTTCTGCATTTTAAAGATGACCCATCCACGAGATCTTGAGTACATTAATAAAATGTTACCTAATATCTCTGGTGATATCATCGAAAAACTTACAAGTTTACAAAGCGGTACTATGGTAGCATTTGGAAATGCCTTTAAAATACCTGTAATTGTAAAAATGGATATGCCAAATCCTGCACCATATTCTTCAAACTGTAATGTTGTCGAAAGATGGAAAGCTTAAAAACGTCTAAAAAGGCGTTTTTCTTTGCACAAAATTAAATAACCATGATATAATAACAGAAAAAAGGAGAACTAACTATGAACGAAGAAATTATTGAAATAATTAAAAAAGTCAGTCCATATATTATTCCAGAGAAACTAGAATGTTTTAAAAGTATTTTAATAAAGCAAGCATTAGACGATAATGATATTCTCTTTGATTACATTAAAGCAGCAGATAGTATAAAAGAACTAGGAGAATCAGACACTTCTGAATTTACAAAGAATTTCTTAAGAGGGTTATTTTATTCTAAAAAAACAACACTAGCTTTAATGTGTGTAATAGTAGCAAGCTTTTCTAAAAAAGGTATTGAATTTTTAGAATGTCTTGGTCAAAAAATATCTTTGAATAAAAAACAAAAAGAAACATTAGAGGAATTTAGAAATGAGATAAAAAGAACTAACGAGTTAATTGATTTAGGCTATAATTTTCTTGAGGCAGAAAATATCACTAAGTTTCCTTTACATCTTCTAACAATAGATGATAATGAAAAAATACCACTTATAAAAGATGCTACTAATAAAGCTGAAGGAATAAGTAATGGTGGTGAAGAAGTATTATATGAAGAAATTACTAATCCAGAAAATAATAAAAAATTCTTTCTAGCTTTCTTTATTAAAAATTCATCTTATTTAAGATATATTGGAGAAGTTGGTAATAAGCTAACATTTGTAACGAACGAAAAAGGAACACTCAAAGAAGTACAAGAAAAAACTTTCCAAATAAGTCCTTGTACAGAAGATGAAGAAAATGAAATATTAAAACAAAATCCATATTTTATGCCAAAATGTAATAAAAAAGCTAAACATTTAGAAATAAATCAAGAATTCACAGTTTCCGTAATGGACGAGATTAAAGAATTAAAATCTTTTGATGGTAGTTCATATGTCTTAGAAAGTTTATTAGATGATGGTATAAAAAAATACCAACTAAAATAAAAAGAATAAAATTAAAGTGTTTTTTTGTCAAAATGTTAAATTTATGTTTACTTATATAACTTTAATATGATATATTTAAATTACCTAAGAGAGGTTCAAAATTATAAAACCGACTATTGGTGATACTTGGGAATCTAATTGATTTGTGGTGTTGAAGACCTAGTCATTGGCTAGGGATCCTAAAACGAGTCATGTGATGCCCACCTCGTGCGAGCGGGCTTTTATCACGCGAACTTTTCTTAGGCTTTTTTATGTCTTAATATAGAAAGAAAATATTACTATTAAAGAATGAAGCTCAACCTCGTTTAACTGAGGAAATATACTCTCAACTATCTGAAGCGTTAGATCGAGTTGAATATGAAACAACAGTTGGTGAATATTTAGAAACTATTACCGATATAGACAAACTAATTTCAGCTTTAAACGAAAACTTTACTACAGATACAGACATAAATTCAGGGGAAAAATGCTAATATCAGAACAAAAACCAAAAACAGAAACATAATTAAAAAGAAGGGATAAATATGTTTGATAGATTAATTAGTTTAATCGGAAGTGATAATTTAAGCCTAATTCAAACTAAGAAAGTATTATTAATAGGTTTAGGTGGAGTTGGTTCTTACGCCCTTGAATCTTTAGTAAGAAATGGCTTTAAAAAGATTACTGTTGTAGATTTTGATAAAATAGACATAACTAATTTAAATAGACAATTAATTACTGATTCAAATAATATAGGTCATTCTAAAGTAATAGAAGCCATTTTAAGAGCCAAAAAGATAAATCCTGATAGTTTAATCGATGGCATTGAAAATAAGCTAACAATTGATAATATTAATGTCTTATTAGATTTAGATTTTGATTATATAATTGATGCTTGTGATGACGTGAGCATTAAATTTAAACTCATTGAAAATTCTTTACACTATAACTATAAACTTATTTCATCAATGGGTACAGCCAATAAACTAGATCCAAGTAAACTAGAAATAACGACACTTGATAAAACTATTAACGATCCATTAGCTAGAATTTTACGAAAAAAAGTAAAAGAAGCTAAAATAAACAAAAAAATATATGTTGTATCAAGTAGGGAAGTACCAATAAAAAATGATACTCTAGGTACTGCTAACCTTGTTCCAAGTATAACAGGAATTCTATGTGTCTCATACATAATAAATGATATTTTAAAATAAATACAAAAAAATAAAGCACAAAATAGTACTTTATTTTTTTTCTATTAAAAATTTCGCTAGTTTAGTAGGATCATCATTTTTCATAACAATATTATATATAAGGTCTATTACAGGCATCTTAATTTGCTTTCTTCTCAAGAGAGTATATATACTTTTTAAAGTATAATATCCTTCAACCGTGGTGTTTTCTAAATATTCAGTTGCTTTTTCAGGCGCATTTTTACCCAGTAAAATACCATAAGAATAATTTCTTGACTTCGTACTTGTAGCTGTTAATAATAAATCTCCTACACCAGCGTATGAAAGAATAGTTTTCTTATTTCCTCCTAAACCTTTAATAAGTTCTTTTATGTCATGTAAAGATTCAGTTATTAAAAAACTTCTAGTAGATTCCGAATACCCAAGACCTTCTAAAATACCTGCAGCAACTGCAATAACATTTTTAATTGAACCACATAGTTCAACTCCAATCAAATCATTAGTTGGGCGTAATTTTATATTAGTATTTTTATAAGTAAGTAATAATTTGTTTAGAGTATCTTTAGATTTAACAGCACATGATAAACCAATTGGTTCAAGATTAGCAATATCAATCGCAAATGATGGCCCAGAAATAACGGCAAGTTTTTTCGTTTCAATGAAATTTAAGAATACTTCATGAACAAAACGGCAGGATTCTTGCTCAATTCCTTTCGATCCAATAACAAAATGCATCTTTTTAGTAACAAACGGCATCATCTCTTTTGTAACACTAGAAACAAATTTTGCTGCACACATAACAAAGACAATGTCTGCATTCTGTAATGCTTCTTTGTAAGACGTCGTAATTTTTACGGAATCATCTAAAGAATTATTTCCTAATTGTGGTAAAGATTTTCTTGATTTTTCTAAAGAACTCTTAGATTCATCAGATTCACTCCACATAATAATCTTATTCTTTTTATTTAAACTTAAAGCACGTGTCATAGCAAGGGCATATACACCTGTACCAATAATTGTTATATTCATTCTTCTTTCATCTCCTTATTTATTTTATTTAAGTTAGCCTCATATTTATTATCACAAGGCTCATAATATTTTTTATTCTTTATGTTATCTGGTAAATATTGTTGTTTCACCCAATGTTTTTTATAATTATGGGGATATTTATAAAGTGGGGAAGAGGTTTTTATCCAAGGAGGAACATCACCAGTTGATCCCGATTCAATATCATCTAAAACTTTATCAAGCGCAATATGAGCAGAATTTGATTTAGGCGATAAAGCTAACTCGGTAACAACAACCGACAATGGAATTCTTGCCTCTGGTAATCCAAGCATTTCTGCTGCTTCAATCGCTGCTCGAACCTTGGGCCCCATTCCAGGATTAGCAAGACCAATATCTTCATAAGCTATAACATTCATTCTTCTATAAATTATATCCAAGTCTCCAATTACAATTAGACGTCCCAGATAATAAAGAGCTGCATCAACATCAGAACCTCTAATACTTTTTTGAAAAGCACTTATTAAGTCATAATGTCCATCACCATTTGCATCTCCAACTAAAATAGGTTTTGAATTAATTGTTTTAACAACATCCTCTGTAACATGCTTTTTTTCCGAAGAATAATAAGCAATTTCTAGCAAATTTAAGGCACTTCTAAAGTCTCCGGAAGATAGGTTCGCAATCAATGAAAGCGCCGCATCATCAACTTTGCATTTAGGCAAACCCTTAGAAGCTTTCAAAAGTCCCCCTTTAATATCACCAACACTTAAACTATTAAGTTCAAAGATTTGGCATCTGCTTCTAATTGCTGGATTAATTTTATAGTAAGGATTTGATGTTGTTAAACCAATTAAAATAATTAATCCATTTTCGATATAGGGTAGTAAAATATCTTGTTTATCCTTATTCATTCGGTGTATTTCATCAACTATTAAGACTAGTTCACCATACATCTTAGCTTCTTCAATTACAACATCAAAGTCACTTTTATTATTAATAACCGCATTAAGCATTCTAAATCGACAACCTAATTCTTTAACTAAAGCATTTGCAATACTAGTTTTACCAATACCTGGATTGCCAAAAAGAATCATACTAAACAACTTTTTATTCTGAACAAGATTATAAAGAACAGCACCTTTACTGACTAAATGCTTCTGACCAACAATATCATCTAAACAATTTGGTCTTAATTTGTCCGCAAGTAATTCCATATTATCACCTAAATTAATTATAACATAAAAATAGACTACTTTAAGCAGTCTATTAAATAAGTATTCGGAATTTTAAGTATTTTTGCTTCATCCTTACAAACAAGATCATGTTTAACTTTTAAAAATTCCGTATTTTTAAAATAACCATTATCAGAGTCTAGTAATTCTCTCACTTCTTTAATAAGAATAGGTTTATCACAAATACTTGCAATTTCCACATTGCTAAAATTAATTAAAATATATGTAATTAAATCAAATGCTAATTTATCAACATATCCCATAGTGCGATAAAACTCTTGCCAAAAAACATGTAGATTACAAATATTCGCATAGGTCGTATCAGGGTAGATTAAATTATTGATATCACACAAGCGTACATGATTATTATCATTATGATCAACCATAACATTTTGCATTCGTAAATCCCCATGTAAGAGTAAATGTTCACTCAAAAAATCAATAATTTTCTTTAATGCTTGTAATATCATTATCTTTTCCTCAAAACTAGGGTTATATATTTTAATATATTTATCTAGACTAATACCTGCATTAGTCATTAAAAAACCATAATATTCATTATCTAAATAAAGTTTCTTTTGAGGGACAGTAAACATATATGGATCAAGTGTCGCGATTCGTTCTAAATTCTCTTCATTTTTTCTATCTAAAGAAAAGCCAGAGGAAAACACTTTCCAAACTTTATCTTCACTTATATATATTTCCCCATCAGTAGTCGAAATACACTTAAACATGCGAACAACTTCACTAAAAAAGGTATAAAAATCATATGAGCATTTTTCCATAGTTCCCCCTAATTAATGGCATTATTCTAGCAAAGTTTTGTATACTAGTCAAATATTTGCTATAATTAACTTAAGGTGATAATATGAACGAGAATTATATAGGTGAATTTTCATTATACCTTGAACTTGATTTAAATTATTCCGATAACACAATTAAGTCTTACGAAAGTGATCTAGAGAAATTAAAGAAGTTTTATCAGTCAAAAGATCTGCTAAGCTTAAGCGTCAAAGAAATAGAAAAGTATATTAATAATTTGAGTGAATTAAGTGCCACATCTGTAAGTAGAAACATTTCAAGTCTTCGAACATTTTATAATTATTATATGAAGTTAGATAAAATAAAGAATAATCCTTGTGACTCCATTAAACAGCCAAAGACAGGTAAACACCTACCAGAATACCTAACACTTGAGGAAGTAGAAAGTCTCCTTGATATAAACATTGAAACTCCCTTCGATGCAAGAAACAAAGCCATTCTTGAGCTAATGTATGCAACTGGTTTAAGAATAAGTGAAACTATTACTTTAGAATTTAAAAATATTGATACAGAAGAAGATATTGTCAGAGTGATGGGTAAGGGTTCAAAAGAAAGAATTGTTCCAATTAACGATTACGCACTAAAAGCTTTAAATAACTATATAAAAAATTATCGTCCACTTCTTATAAAAAATGAAACTAGTAATTATATATTCCTAAATAATCATGGAAAAATGCTAACAAGACAAGGAGTATTCAAAATGTTAAAGGCTGAATGTCTAAAAAAAGGCATCAAGAAAAATATTTCACCACATACTTTAAGACACACCTTTGCAACACATTTACTTGAAAATGGAGCAGATTTAAGGATTATTCAGGAATTACTTGGACATTCAGATATCCAAACAACCCAGATATATACTCATATAACAAATGAAGCATTACATCGCGAATATATAGAATATTTTCCAAGAAAATAAAAAGAGGATATTAAAATCATCCTCTTTCAAATTATTCATTATTAGAAGTTAATGAATCATGACAATTTGTAGACTTTTTAGCTTTATTTTGAGCTTTATTAGTCTTATTTGTTCTTTTACTTTTCATATTTTTTTACCTCCTGATATTATTATGTACCATTATTGAATTAATATAATAACTATGTTAAAATTATTTAAATAGTAGGAGGATATTTATGAAATTTAGAAATTTTTTCTATGCTTTCTTTCTTTTTAGTACGATGCTTTTAACAACATTTATCTTATATAATAACAAAAGTTATTCCTACGGGATTTCTAAACAAATAAGTGTTGAGAATGGAAAAAAAGTAATCGAATATGCTGAAATCGGTAATGATGGTCACATAAGTTTTGAAGATGCCCATAAATATTTTAATGTACCAATATATGAGCAAATGTACTATAATGGAGAAACTATTTATTTTGATAAAGGGCAAGAAACAGATTATCACACTTACATTAAAGGGACTGAAGCTGAAAGAGCCGATAATGACGCTCTTTTATATGGTAAAAATGCTTATCGAGTACATACAACAAAGGAGTTTATTCATGCTTTCGATGATATTTATCAAAATTTAAAAATAGGGGAATTTCATATTATTTTTTCTAAATATGAGCCAATTGATTTAAACCAAGTAAAATCTTACTACGATGAACACTACGGTGTAAAAAATGTACATCAAAACTATTATACCTATCAAGAAAAAGGTCTATGGGAACCAGATAGATTTAGCTTCGATATATCAAATGTTAATCGTAACGGAGAGCTAGTTTTAAGTACAATAAATATTCGCCTTTCAGGAAATGAAAGAGTCATATTAGAGGATTTTGTAAATAAACTTATACCATATCTAAATAAAGGAACGGATTATGAAAAAATTCTTGCAGCCTATACATATATGATAAATACAAGCTATTATTTTGTGGATAATGGTTTCACTAATGATTTTTTAGCATCCTATACATCAGCATATGACTCTTTAATAGCTAAAGGAACAAATTGTATTGGCTATTCAATAGGATTTTCTTATCTAATGGACAAAATGGGTATTGAATCTTATATTGTTGACCAAGTTACACAAGTTAATGAAGTTGAACATATTTTTGAATCTGTTCATACATATAACGTAGTAAAACTTGAAAACAAATTCTATAAAGTAGATTTAACCGGTAAGTCTTTCTTAACAGCCATAAATAATAATGAACTTTATGATAATGCCTTAAATATATCCAGTACAAATTATATGGGTAATAAAAATATAAGTATTGATTATGATAGTATTAATAAGATACTTTCCTCTAGTAAAAGTATAAAAACAACTACTACAAAAAGAGTAGAAGGTACAACAACTATCAAAAATTATCCCTATACTATGCCAAAGGATAACAATAGGAAAGATACAACTAACATAGTAAAAACATCCATAGTAACAACCAAAGATGAATCAGGTAACACAGTGACTGTACCAGTTGAGATAAGTGAATCTGGAGAAATAATTACTAATTCAAGGGGAAAATATGAAATCATTACAGAAAACACAACTAAAGAAAAAGAAAAAAACAAAGAGAAAACAAGAATTAATTATAATTACATATTAATCCCGTTATTAATACTTGGACTAATAACACTTTTTATATTATCAATAAAAGATAAGAAAAAGAAAAAAGAAGAGCAAAAGAAGGAATAAAAATCTTTCTTTTTTTATATAATTAAGTATGAATATACAAATATCATTATTATTATCAATTTTAGCGGGCTTAGGAACACTTTTAGGTTCTATACTCATATTTATACCAAAATTAAATAAACGAGATTATATTCCTTTATTTTTATCTATATCAGCAACAATAATGTTATCATTTTCAATCTTCGATTTAATTCCCGAAAGTGTCTTTTATATAACAAGCAATAAAACAACTGGTAAAAGTATACTTTTAATAGTAATACCTTTTTTATTAGGAGTATTTGTAATAAAAGCTTTGGATAAATCTTATAAAGAAAATAATAATCTAAAGAAAATAGGCATACTCTCGTTCATCAGCTTAGCTATTCATAACTTTCCTGAAGGAATTGCGACATTTCTCTCATCTATGGTAAACATTCGTTTAGGAATAAGTTTGTCTATCGGGATAATGCTTCACAATATTCCTGAAGGAATTTGTATAAGCCTTCCTTTATATCAAGCTACCAAAAGTAAGAAAAAGGTTCTAATAACAACTTTTATTGCTTCAATTGCTGAACCCTTAGGTGCCATCATTTCCTATTTATTTTTAAAAAACTATATAAATAATTTAACCATTAGTGTGACACTTTTATTTGTTGCAGGACTTATGATTACTTTAAGTATAAATAACATCTATAAAGAGGTAATCGGCAATAAATATATGGGTGTGGGAATACTAATTGGTCTTGTAATAAGTGGAATCGCTCTTTTAGTATAATTGAACTCTTGAATAAAAATAACATTTGTAATAATATATATAAAAAAAGGAGCACAAGTGATGAAAACATTAAAAAAAGTATACGAAATAAGCGAAGGAAAAATCACATTATCATTTGATTATGAAGGAGAAGATATTGATCCATTAACTATAGAAACTCTAGAAAAAAATTTAGGTTCTATATCGTATAACAGTATAATAAGAATTATTTATCTAATAAGAGCAACATTTCATAAATATCAAGAAAAATATCTCTCTCTTAAAATTGATACAGGTTATATGTCATATGAAATTATCTTTGAAGATAAAATCTTGAAATTATATAGCAAAAGAACTGGTATAACCCCAAGTTGTGACATTGAAACTAGATATAAAAAGAATGTTTTTTATAGTACTAAAATCATTGGTGAAAACATCGATTCTGTAGTATTATCAACTAAAAAACTTGACGAAAGAGGAACTAAACTAGATATTTATAACGAAAGAGTAGTTGATGAAATACGAAATATTCAAAATATGAAAACTAATCTAAAAAATGATATAGACTTGATGTCTTATTATAAAGCTTTTTATGGTTGTGATGCAGACATGACGTTAGAGGATTCAGAAATAAAACTCCAAATAATGATGTTTATCTTACATGCTTTTGGGATAATTGATAATTTATATCAATTTGAAATAAATCAAACAGGTTATGAATATATGTGTATGTCATTTGAAAAAGCGTTCCTACCTTGCTCGCATGAAATAGAAGAAATAAAGAATCGTTTAAGTTATATTAAAGATCTAAACACTAATGATGTTGATATAAAAAATCGTGAAAAAGTTCTGATCATTAGTGAGCTTATTCGTGAAACTACTAATTTTGATATTGATAAACTGACCTATCTTGCCATAGTTCTATATATAGACAGATACGTAAAAGATGCAGAAACCGAAGAAAGAACTACTGGAAGAAAAAAAGCGAGAGAAAATGGTGAACTTATGCAAAAAGCTCTACATAAAAAATGGAGTGAAGAAAAAATTCAAGAAGCCAAAAATTTACTTGAAAAAATTAATAAATCATCACTTTAAAATAGATATATTGAATAAGAATCAATAGTATGATATTCTATTATTGAAAGTAGTGAGAAGTATTATGAAAAAGAAAACAAACACTCTAAGTATAATAGGATTTGTTATATCCATATTCTCTGTTCTCTTTGGAACGATTATATGTTTAATTTCTCTTTCTCAGATTAAGCAAACTAAAGAGAAAGGGAAGGGGTTCGCAATTGCTGGCATAATAATTAACTTAGTTAAAATCATATCAATTATAATTATATTTGCACTCTTTATATTACTTCCTGGCAAAAGTGCAAACGAATACAAATGTAGTAAAGCTACCAACTGTACTTTAAACTCTGATGGAATTACAAAAACATGTATATTTGAAGAAGATGGAGTAGAGGAGTATATAACTTGTAATCAACCTAGCAAAAAAAGTATTGATAACTATGGAACAGAAGATAATGAAGATACTTTTGATTATGATAAAAATACAGAAGATTAAACAAGAATATTAGTTTACTCTTGTTTTTTTATTATAAATTAAAATATAAGTCCCCTACTAAAATTAAAAAAATAAAAGTAGGGGGGGGAAAGAGAAGATTAAACAGCCCCTACTTTAATAAATTAAAATAGATACATTATAGGTGCAAGAAAAATATATTATAATTTATAAAATTATTAGAATATGTATACCTCAAATGATAGAATAAATCGTTTAAATTTTATTAAATTAGTTTGCAACGAATCAGATATATAAATATTTATATTTACAATAAATAAATTATATAGAAAAATATGGGGAGTTGTTATGAATAAGATGGTTAGTTCATCATTTAATTAAAAATATCCAACTTCATATAATATATATTATGTTAACTTCTATATTTCGGTTAATTAGATGGTTAGTTATCCATCTAATATTATGATATAAGAAATTATATTTTAAAAGATCAAAACTTAAACGAATATATTCCTTAAAAACTAACTACTGTAATGTATATTCATTAATTAAATATATATCCAGCATTACCTACTCTATAAGCAAAAATTTATAAAGTAGGGGTTTTTAAGAAAAAAGTAGATACTCAATAAATAAAATATATTATCAATATCATCTTCTAATCATCCCCTATTTCAATATTTTAAATAGAGAAGAGGTGACCTTAATTTTTTTTGTTTAAAAGGTTGCTTTTAGATATTTATGAAATAATTAAGAACAAAACACCTTTCTATACAATAATTTAAAAATCATAAAGGTAGCTAATTTATCAAAAATGATTATTAAATTAGTTAAAAGGGCAATTAAAAGATAAGCGAATATTCTCTTCTACTCCCCTTCTCCACAAAAAAAAGAAAAGTACTAAACTTTTCTTGATTCAATCTCTGCAATCTTTTCGAAAACTTCTGCAGCATTATCATTATTCAATTGAGAGTAGCCTAGCTCTCTTAATGCTTGAACTTTAACAGTAAATAATTGTTGAGTACGAGACAATTTTTCTTCATTCTTTTCTTCAATCTCTCTTACAAATCTTTCTCGGCTCTTCATAACACTATTTTTTGTTGCACCACCATTATTATATAGACCAAATGCTGAATGAATTATGCCTTCAAATATAAATTGTTTATCTTCGTTAAATCTAAATACATTTGGTTGTGTAAAGCCCATTGATTTAGATATATACCCTAGTAGATATTTAATCTCTGGAGCGTTGTCCATACTTTGTAACATATGATAAACATATTGAAGTGCATAGAAATTTTCTTCATGATTAGCTGATTCTACCAATTTTTCTTTAATCAAAAAAGTAATATCACTAATTAAGGCATGTTCTTCTTTTTTTAATCCTTTTAAATCCAAATAGTCATTATCTGATGCTTCTTTAACGCCTTCAGTTAGTCTATTTTCAACCGCTAATAAATAATCTGTTGTAACCTTAATAGAACTAACAGTACCTTCATCACCATCTTCAATATCAAGTAATTTTAAAAGTAAAATCTTTTTTTCTTTAGGCCATTTATTTATATTCTCAAGTTCTAAATAATTATATACCATTTGTCTAGAAACTCCAAGATACTTAGCCAATCTAACTTTAGAAATACCTAGTTCTTGTAGTAATTTATTTAATTGTTCCATCGTCGAACTTCCCTTCTCTATTGTACATAGATATCATATCAATTAAGAATAGATGTGTCAAGTATTTTACATTAAAAAAGTGAAAAACCTTTGCGTAGAGAATATAAAGTAATTTACAGAAAACAAAGAAAAAAAGAGCCTAAGCTCTTCCTGCATATTTACCATCTTGAGTAGAGATAAGTATTTTTTCCCCTTGATTAATGAATAAAGGAACTTTAACAGTGTAACCAGTTTCGATTTTTGCATCTTTTTGGGCATTATTAGTAGTATTTCCTTTAACTGCGTCTGTAGTTTCAACTACTTCGTATTCTACTTTTTCAGGTAATTGAATACCAAGAATTTCTCCTTCATACATACTAATAGTTAGTTCAAGACCTTCTTTCAAATATTTAATTTGATCAGCAATCTTATCTTCAGGTAATTCTAATTGCTCATATGTTTCATTGTTCATAAATACATAAGAATTTCCCATTGAATAAAGATATTGCATTGGTAATCTATCAACCCTTGCCTTTTCAATTTTTATATTTGTATTGTAAGTTTCCTCAACTAAAGATCCTGTTCTTAAATTTCTTAATTTCATTTTCATAAATGCTGAGCCTTTGCCAGGCTTAACATGTTGGAATTCTTCAATTAAACAAAGTTTCCCATCAATAATTATAGTCATACCATTTTTAATTTCATTAATATTAATGTTCATATTGCACTACCTCCTTTATTACTTATGTGATTATTCTTCTTAATCCTCGGGGTCTATTATTACTAACACTCTTTCCAGCTAACTTACTTTTTCTTGATGAAATCACTTTTTTTTGCTCCTAAATTTTCACAATTGGGAAAAGTAACTTGATTTGCCTGAGATTGAATAAGTTTTTTATAATCAATTACACCGTGTAAATTACCGTGTTGCATTATAGTATTCCCTCATCTTTCATTTTAATTACTTGCCAATTTTTGTTTCTTTAAAAATTTGAACAGATTTACAAAAAGGACAATATTTTTTAATTTCTAACTTATCTGTAGTATTTTTTGTATTTTTTTCGGTATGTCTTCTAGTCATTTTACCACACTTAGAACATTTCAAACCAATAGGTGTTCTAGCGTCTGTTTTTCCTTTAGCCATTTTATTGCCTCCTCACTCGTCAAACTAAGAGTATTTTAGCACAAAATCAACTACTTTTCAAACAAAATATTAGATATTTTCTTACTTAGACGACTATTTATCGGATATTTATAATTATTTACAGTATTACTGTATGCAAGATTGGGCGAAACTATTACAATTGAGTACTTTGGTTCAGAGACTGGAGCATACATTATAAAAGACCTAGTTGTAGTCGAAACACCGTTAAAAAATGTTTCACTTGTACCTGTTTTACCAGCAGCATTTAAACTTTGATCAACATATCCTGATGCTGTACCAGCGGCAATTACTTTTCTTAATCCTGTTTGAACGCGCTTTAAATCCTCTTCATTAATATTCACTTTACTTAAAACTTCTAATTCATTAATTTCTCTTTTCTCGCCTTCTAAAGAAATAGCGTATTGCACTAATCGTAATTTATTTCGGACACCATTATTGGCAATAGTATTAATATAACTACTAAGCATAAGTGGTGTATATGTATCATATTGACCTATCGCATAATTTAATAGTAAATCACCACTTATTCTAGAACCTGTAATACCTAATTTCTCTTCATTTAAATCAATTCCCGACAAACTACCTAAACCATAATCTCGAAATACACTTCGATACTTGTTAAAATCATCAATAGTTGGATTAAAACTCATATTATAAGAATAACTTTTACCACTAACCTTAATTGCATTAATAAACTGATAGTAATTCGAAGATTGAGCTAAAGCATCTATATCATTTATAAGACCAAGCCTAGTCCATGAACATTTGCTTGGCATACTTTTAAGTTTAACACACGAATCCATTATTTTTTTATCTCGATCAATTACATTATTAATAAACGCAACACTTTGACTTGCCCCCTTAACAACTGAACCTACTGTATATGAATTTGTTAGAATGCCAATAACATCAGGGTAGTATTCATTATCAGCATCAAAGCCAGCTAAAGCCTTAACTATACCTGTTGAAGGTTCAGTTGCAACAACATAACTCCCTTTAAAATATTTACTACTAGGATACTTTTTAGCTTCTTTTATTTCCTCTTTTAAAGCACTTTCTATCTCAAGCTGTTTTAGTATATCAATTCCTAGTACTAAATCTAAACCTCTTTTCTCTTCCCTTACAAGAGTTAAACCATTTCCCTCAAGTTTATATAAAGCTTTTTCTCCCCTTAAAAAATCTTCATAATATTTTTCTAAGAATGTCGTCCCCACAGTATCATCTAAACTATAACCCTTATCTAAATAATCTTGAACATTTTCTTCTTCAATTGCTCCAACAGTCCCAAAAAGAGAATTTAATACTGTATCATAGTTATAATGCCTAACCCATTTAACCTTTGTTTCCAAATCATTAGAACCAAGCGCGTTAATTTGCATTAATTCATCTTCTGTTATGTCACTTTTTATTATTTTTTCACTAAAACTATATCCAGAAGTCATAAGTTTGTATAAATAAACTTCCTTATCAGAAATTTTGTTTATCTCCAAATCATCTATAAAAGTAAATTTATATTCTTCCAATTCATCACGACTAATTTGTTCAGATTTATACTTATCAATCATCTTCTTATCAAGTTTTTGATCAATTAGATCCTTATTTATATAGTAGTAGTAAGTTTTCTTATCCTTGTCACTTACCGTAAAATCTCCAAACTCTAAAATATTTGCAAGGTTCTCACATAAATACTTAATATCACTTTTATTACTTTTTTTAAAAATTAAGACTTTAATACCCTTATTATCTACTAAAACTCTTCCTTCAGAGTCCAGTATTCTACCTCGCGGAGCAGAAGAACCACTTATATAATTATTTAATATTTCATTACTTTTACTTCTATAATATTCATGTTTAATAACTCCCACACTAAAAATCCTTATTACAATAATAAGATTAATAAGTATAATTCCTATTTTCAAAATACTTTCTTTTCTCATATTAATATTATTAGTAATTAATCATAAAATATAATAGATATGGAGGAATTATGTTAAATGTAGTTAAGAATTATGTCTCGATGCTAAAAAAAGAAGACATAATAAAATTTGCAAATAAAAATAATTTAAAAGTTTCGGAAGGAGAAATAGATTTCATCTATAAGTTTATAAAAGAAAATCATGAATATTACTTAAAAAATCCAAATATGTTAGATTTAAGTAAATATAAAGATAAATTCAGTTGTGAAAACTATGCCTTCTTAGAAAATCTCATTAACAAATATAAAAGGATGATTATTAAGTAATCATCCTATTTTATTAATATATCTCCATCATTGCCCAAATCTTCATTCAAATTCTCTTCCGCATACTTTTCGACAACTGCTTCTTTATACTCGTTGTAGTATCCTTTATAACTTGAAGATACTGTTTTCTTTTTTGTTCTAAGTAGACCAAAGCTTAGTTCCCCTACTACACTTACATGTCTATGATAAGCTGTTAAAATATAATAGTCATCTACCTGTGTTAAAGAAAAATTTTCCTCATCTATTTTATATTCTTCAAATACTTTAATAGCAAATTCTTTCATCTCATCAATATTTTCTAAACCTTCACGTTCCAGAATAGCACCCATTACTTCTTTTGTTTCATTATCAAGTTTGTTTTGATAATAAATATTTGCACAAAAATCATATAGAAAAAACAATACTATTCCACCAATTGGAACTAAAAATAAAAATACAATTCCACTAGAAAACATTTTTCTTCTTCCATAAACATCAGTTGCCACAACTAATCACCTTATC
The DNA here is from genome assembly GCA_910587065.1 of uncultured Bacilli bacterium. GTDB lineage: Bacteria > Bacillota_I > Bacilli_A > RF39 > UBA660 > CAG-582. Next base: position 61,660 of record CAJUMA010000005.1, read on the forward strand.
CTAAAATAATTTTATAATAAAACAAAAGTATAAGCAACTTATTTATTCATAAAATCAGTCAAGTATTTGCAAATATTTAAAGCAACATTAGTAGGAACAATTTCTTCAAGTTCTTGAATACTTGCCTCACTCATCTTCTTAACACTGCCAAATCTCTTTATTAATTCTTTTTTACGTACCTCACCAATACCTTCGATATTATCCAAAATTGAGGCAATTGAGCCTTTGCTTCTTAAAGTACGGTGATAGTTAATCGTGTATCTATGCACTTCATCTTGAATACGAGTCAAATAATGAAAGACATTGCTCATCTTATCAATTGGTATCAATTCTAAAGTATCACCATCTAATAGTTCATTTGTCCTATGTTTATCATTTTTAACCATACCACAAACCTTTATTTTTTTATCTAACCCTAGCGACTCTAAAGTTTCCTTAATAGCGTGTACTTGCGTTATTCCACCATCAGCAAGAATCAAATCTGGAAGTTCACTATTTTCCATTAAAGCCCTATAATATCTTCTATAAGTAACTTCTTTCATTGTATGATAATCATCATTTACATCAACTGATACTTTATATTTCCTATAATCATTCTTACTAGGCTGCCCGTTTTTATATACAACCATTCCTGATACAGCAAAAGAGCCAAAAAGATTCGAGTTATCAAAAGAATCTATTCGATGAATCTTCATATTTAATAGATTTTCAAGTTCTTCATTAGCTCCACTAGTTCTAATAATTTCTCGATTAATAGTTTCAAAATTATTTTTTAAACTAATACGCGCATTTTCCCAAGCTAAATCAAGAAGTTTTTTCTTACTTCCCTTAGTAACTGTTATAACCTTAGTATTTAAAAGTTCACCAAGCATATCTAGATTAAGTTCACTGTTGGTAATTATTTCTCTAGGTATCTCGTTTTTCGAATAGAATTGCCCAATAAATGATTCGATATCATCAATATAATCATCGCTTACTGGCATAATATTGTTCTTCTGACCTAGGAGCTTTCCGTTACGAACAAAAAAGAATTCAAGAGAAATAAAACCGTTTTCAAAATAATAATTTACAATATCACGATTAACAAAATCATGTAATTCCACTTTCTGCTTTTCCATAATAATCTTAATATTATCGAGTTCACTTTTTAGTTCTAAGGCTACCTCATAATTCAAATTATTTGAGTGAAACTCAATTAATGACATAAGTTTGTTAATTAAGATATCATCATTACCATTAAGTATCTTCATTATTTCTTTTTCTATCTCATCAATTTTTTCTTTTGCAACATTTTTTACACAATAACCCAAACACTCATGTATGTGGTAATAAAGGCAAACTTCCCTCTTTGAACCTTCACATTTTTTTAAAGGATATAATCTATTAATTAAATTAACCATACGCCTAGCTGCATAAGCATTAACATAAGGACCAAACAGATGCTTACCATTACTTTTTTTGACATGCAAATATCTTACAACTTTTAGAGTTGGATAAGGGTCTCTTTTATATTGAATATATGGATAACTTTTATCATCTCTTAATAAAATATTATATTTAGGATCAAATTTTTTAATTAAATTAAGTTCAAGAATAAAAGATTCAAGTTCTGATGATGTAACTATATATTCAAAATCGACAATTTCCGAAACTAATTTTTTTGTTTTACCAGTTACTCTGCCAGTGAAATAAGAAGTAAGACGATTTTTTAAATCTTTAGCCTTACCAACATAAATAATAACACCACTTTTATCCTTCATTTGATAACTTCCAGGCAAATGTGGAACTAATTCTAATTTTTCTTTTAGCATGTCCATCACCACCCCTATTATAACACAACAAATTTGGAGATTTTGTACAAATATGTTATAATTACAATACTTTATAAGAAAACTATCAAGGGTGAATTTATGAAACTAATAAATGAATATACATACACGATAAAAAAATCAAAATTTATCGGCCTTTACTACGAAGTATCAACAATTGAAGAGGCCAATCTAATACTTAATAACTTAAAAAAAGAACATAAAAAAGCTCGTCACATACCTTATGCCTACAAGATTGGTGGGCTTGCTAAAAAAAGCGATGATAAAGAGCCCTCAAATACTGCAGGATCTCCAATCTATAACATGATAGAAAGGAAAAATTTAGACAACGTCTTGATTGTCGTAGTTAGATACTTTGGTGGAATTAAACTAGGTGCTGGTGGATTAACAAGAGCATACTTAGAAGCTGCAATAAAAGTTATAGATGAAGCATAAAAAGAAAATCACTTAATATATATTATTAGGTGATTTTTTATGAAAAAATATTTAACGTATATCCTACTTCCTTTTTTATCCATACTTATACTTGCAATTCTATTTAGCATTATAAATCTCTTTAGTATCGAAATCAATAAAATATTTTACACTATATTTATCATTATAATTATGCTTATAAGTGGAATTAATTTAGGACTTAAAATAAAAGACAAAGGATATTTAAAAGGTTTCGCATATGGAAATGCTATATTTCTAAGTATGTTTATCTTAAGTTTTATTTTAGGAAGTGAACATTCTTTATACAACATTATATACTATGCTATCATAATTATTTCAACTACTCTTGGTACTATGATAGGCGTAAATAAAAAAGGATAAAATTATAAGATAATCTTATCCATTTAAATTATTATCTTGTATATCTTGATTATTATCAGTTTTTACTATGTTTTCTTTCGCCTCACTAGTTTGTTCCCATGGTTGTAAAGGAACATTTGAGTTTTCCGTAACTAAAGTTTCTGCTGTTTTATCAACATTAAACTCAGCATTTAAACTACCTGTTTCTAAAGAAGAATAAGGTCTTAAAGAAACATTGGAATTACCATTATCCTGCAACTCCGATTTTACGAAAGCATTTCCTTTATTTTTCTTAATTATATAAATTAAGCCCGCTAAGGTTATGCCTGATAAACTTAAACAAAGAATTCCTATCAGTGGTCGATAAATCAACCAAGAAATACCAATAATTATAAATGATAAACAGGCACCAGAAAGCAAAGCCATCAAAGATACAATTCCGCTAATTTTCTTTCCAACAATGGGAATAATATTAAGTATCCTATTCACAGGAGAAATTAATCCAGCACATCCAAAACTAATTAGAACTATTCCAGCAATTCTTAAAATCCATTTTAAGGTATTATTACCTGATTCTAATTTTTTTATTAATTCATCTCCGGATACAATACCGCTTGAAGTCATATAAATAGACTTACCTTGCTTACTTATATAATCAACCAGTGTATTTTTCTCTTGCTTAGCCACAATAGAAAACTCGTTCGAATTTACAATTTTATAACTAATTCTAATATCACCGATTTCGGGAGACTTTAAATCATTACTGTTAGTTATATAATTATTCTGTAAAGAATAACCTATTGGTAAATCACTGCTAGTTATTAAAACATCTTCATTAGTATTTACTTGTCTTAAGTTATCATTGGAAATAAGATAATCGCCAAGTTTTACATCATCAGCATAGATAACCAAATTATCATAAGGGATAGAAGAAGGATTTTCATAAGTTTCATCTTCAAAAAGACTAGAGTTAATCATTCTTGAACTCCATACTTTTTTATAACGATGTTTATCATTATTATCAGAGCCATTTTCTTCTTTCCACTGATACATTTCAACAAGTCTTTTCATCTTATAAGTCTTTTTGCCTGAGTAAACACCAAAAACAGAATCATACAAGTATTCATTTTCATAGGATAACTTACCATTTAAAGCTACCAAAGTTCCGTCATTTGCCTTATTTATCGGTGAAACGCTCGCTAAAACTAATACATCTCTGGCTTCATCGATAGATTTAATATTCTTAACATTATTTCCTTCATTAAAGAAAAGAACACAAATTCCTATTATAAGAAATAGTATACCTAAAATAATTCCGCCAAAAAAACTTCTTACTGCTTTCATACACCCACACTCCTAACTTAATAATATCATGAAAATTAGAATACTTGCAGAAAATTCCTTATACCCAATAAAATTTTACAAAAAAAAGGACAACTATTTGTCCTTTGAGTCAATTATTATAGTAACGGGTCCATCATTAATAATGGTCACTTCCATATCCGCCCCAAAAACCCCTGGTAATGTTGGTACAAATTCATTAAGTCTTCTATTAAATTCTTCATACAAATTTAAAGCAGATTCTCCATTCATTGCATTAACATAACTTGGCCTATTACCTTTTTTCGTATCGGCCTGTAATGTAAACTGCGAAATGGAAAGAATTTTACCACCACAGTCTAATATTGATTTATTCATAACACCTTCTTCATCATCAAAAATTCTTAAATTTACAATTTTATGTACTAAATATTCAATATCATCTACGGTATCATTAACATTAATTCCAACTAATATATTAAATCCTTCATCTATTTCATTAATAAGTTTTCCTGCCACTTTAACACTACTGTTCTTAACTCTTTGAATTAATGCTTTCATTTAAGACCTCCTAACATCTTCCACAAAAGGAAGTGTTTTAATCTCGTCAATAAATAAATCTAAATCATCTTTATTGTGAACCTTAACTAACATATCATAATAGGTAACGCCATTTTTATTAAGCTCATTTATGCTACTCACAGAAACATTTCTTAAAGTAGCCTTAGTAACAATATCTAAGACACTATTGTTTAACCCATTTGTTATTAAAGTCATCTTAGAAACATATTGTTTCATATCATCACTTTTAGTTAGATTCCATGAAACATCTATTAATCTTGTACTAACATTTTTAATATTTTGACAAGTTGCCCTATGAACTGTAATACCTTGCCCTTTTGTTATATATCCAACAATATCTTCACCAAATACAGGTTTACAACAACTAGCTAAATTAACCAATATATCATCACATCCAGAAACAATTATATCATTTTTATAATTTGTCTTAAAAACATTTGTATTATTCATTATTTTATCAATTAATAAATCTTGAACATTTCTTTTATCTTCAAATAAGAGGTTTGCTATATATAGAGGAGTATATCTTAAAGAACCAATTGATAAATAGACTTCATCAAAGCTTCCTAATTTCAAATCTTTAAGAACTTTATCTTGATGATCATCTGTCAAAGCATCTTGAATACTTAGTTTCTGTCTTCTTAACTCTCTTTCTAATAATTCTTTACCTCGAGTAATATATTCCTCTTTGTCTTTCTTAGAAAAATATGCTTTTATTTTACTTTTGGCTGCTGTCGTTTTAACAAAATTTATCCAGTCCTTATTAGGAGTGGAGTTTTTATCTGTCATTATCTTGATAATATCATTATCATTAAGTTTGTAATCAAGTGGTACCATTTGATCGTTTACAATTGCTCCTACAGTCGTATCTCCAACTTTTGAGTGAATTCGATATGCAAAATCAATTGGTGTAGAACCGTTTGGCAACTCAACTACATCTCCTTTAGGAGTAAATACATAAATCGAAGAAGAAAGCAACTCTTGTTCAATATTATCAACAAAAGCATCATCATCCGTTAATTCATCAGAATTAGCCTCGATTGTATTTCTAAACATTTGCAATTTTTGTTCCATAACACTTTGAATCTGGCGAGAATTCTTTTCTTTATAAGACCAGTGAGAAGCAACGCCATGTTCTGCTATTTCATTCATCTCTTTAGTACGAACTTGTACCTCTATGGGATAGCCATTTATACCAAATACTCCTGTGTGTAAGGACTGATATGAATTTCCTTTTGGCATCGCGATATAGTCTTTAAACCTTTTAGGAATTGGTCGATAAAGTGAATGTATAAGCCCAATTATCATATAACATTCGCTTTCTTCTTCACAAATGATTCTTATTCCCAAAATATCATAAATATCTCCCCATTTTTTACCATTTGATAATTTGTTATATAAAGAGGAAACTGATTTTACACGTCCTTTTATCTCAAATTTTATATTGTTATCACGAAGCAACTCTACAATTTGTTCAATCATCTCATTTAAAATACTTTCAAGTTCTTCTCTTGGTGCTGGTAGTTCAGCTTCAATATCTGTATATATTTCTGGTTTTAAATATCTAAAACTTAAATCTTCAAGCTCACTTTTTAATTGATTGATTCCAAGCCTATGGGCAATTGGAATTAAAACATTCCATGTTTCTAGAGCTTTCTGTTTTTGTTTTTCTTTACTTAGCCCTTCATTAGTTCTCAAATTATGTACTCGGCCTGCAAGCTTCAAAATGATTACTCGAACATCTTCTGATAACGCAACCAACACTTTCCTTAAATATAAGGAAGATGACTCAGAAGCATCAAGAAGATGAAGTCTATTGACTTTAGTTAATGATACTACAATACTTTTTACATCATCACCAAAAAGTTCTCCTAACTCATCAAAACTTGAAGAACCATGATCAACAGTTTCATGAACCAATGCAGCAATAACGGTTTCAGCATCAACATTTAAATTAGCAACGATTGTCGCAACTTCTATAGGATGGACTAAATAAACCTCTCCATTCTTTCTAAACATTCCTTCATGCTCTTTAGAAGCAAATTCAATTGCTTTATTAATGCGTTCCATTTCCTTTTCTGTATATCTATTATCTTGACATAAAGAGATTAATGTATTAATCTTTTCTTCCATAATTATCACTTTCCTCGTATTTTTTTATAATATAATCGGCATAAAGCTTGCTATCAGTATTCAAAATATCATTTACAATGCTAGCAAGAGTAAGCCCTTTTACTTTTCGCCAAGTAAATTCTTTATGATACTCCCAAAGATCAATTTCTCGTACAAACCTAATGCCCTCTCTTGCCATTTCATTTTTCTTTGTTTTAAGAGCAGGTAAAACCTTTAAATAAAGTTCATTTTGACTAGTAAATCTATTTTCCATAATATCACCATAATATTTCTTTAGTATCAATCATATATAATTATATAACAAAAAACAGCAACTTTAAAGGAGAATACATGAAAAATATATTTCTTAAGTCAACCCTAATTTTATTATTTGGAGTAATGATTTCTAAATTACTTGGATTCTTTATAAAAATAATCTTAGTTAGAATTATTGGTGATGGAATAAATATATACTCCCTTATTATGCCAACATATTCCCTGTTGATTGCGATAACTCAGCTTGGTCTTCCCTATGCCATTTCTTGTATTATGGCTAAAAATAATAACCGAGGAATACATATAATAGCAAGTATTATACCTATAACCCTTCTATTTAACGCGATCATTATTGGGCTTATAATTGCCTTTGCCCCATTTCTTTCAAATACCTTACTAAAAAACCCTGACACTTATTACCCCATTATTTCTATATGTTTCGTCTTACCATTCACTAGTATCTCAGGCATAATTAAAGGCTACTATTTTGGTAAACAAAATATGCTTCCTAATTCCATAAGTACAATAATAGAACAAGTAGTAAGAATGATTTTACTAATAACGGTCATCCCATTATTATTAAAAATATCAACAACGGCGGCTGTATCTGGCTATATAATTGCCTCAGCTATATCTGAAATAGCTCAAATAATTGTTTATTTATTCTTCGCTCCCAAAAATTTAAGTATAACATTATCCGATTTAAAAATACGTGTTCCTTTAATGAACGAACTTCTTTCTATTTCTATTCCTAATCTTTCTGGGCGCCTTATCGGAAATATTTGCTATTTTTTTGAACCAATAATTTTAACAAATATATTGATATTTGTTGGATATTCCACCAACTACATTCAAGGCGAATATGGTGTCTATAATGCCTATGTAATACCTATACTTACTATGCCTGCATTTATCTCTCTAGCTATGAATTCAACACTAGTTCCCGAAGTATCCAAAAATTATAAAAACAAAGGATACTTAAGAAGATTACTAAAAAGATGTCTTCTATTCTCTTTCCTAATTGGAATAGTTTACTGTATATTCTTATATTTTAGAGGGAGTTTTCTACTTGATATTTTATATAACACCGATAAAGGTATAGATTATATAAAAATACTAGCTATATTTTTCCCTTTATTTTATATCGAAGGACCACTTAGTAGTGCTTTACAAGGGCTTAATCTATCCAAATACACTATGCAGACAACACTTATTGGATGTATTATTAAAATACTAACATTAACCATATTATCATTCTTTAGTATAGGAATTTATGGACTTATAATTTCCGAAATAGTCGACATAATTGTAGTAGATTATTTAAATATCAAAAAACTTTATGAGCTAGGATACATTTAAAAAGGAGTTTATTAAAACTCCTAATTTCCTTTAATAATATCAATCGCTTTAGTCATCTCAACTTCATATTTAATAGCGTCTTCACCACCAACAGTCGTCACAAACTCTTCTTCTTTCATACCATACTTCTCTGCTTCTTCTTTTACTTTATTTTTAATATCAGTCTTAGTAGCAGATATTTTTTCTTCCTTAACTATTTCTTCTAACAAATATCTAGTTTTAATTCGAGCAATAGCTTGTGGTTTCAAAGTAGATCTAAAATCTTCCATTTTTGTACCAACCATAGCTAAATATTGTTCTAAAGTTGCCCCTTGCATCTTTAACTCTTGTTCAAGTTGCGAAGACATTCTGTTAATCTCACTCTCAATAATCTCATTATTAATGTCTACTTTCATATCATCAGTAGCTTTTCTTAATAATTCATCAACATATTTATCTTCAGCTTTATTCTCTTTTTGCTTTGTTAATTCTTTCTTAACATTTTCCTCAAGAGTTTCTTTCGAATTAACGCCTTCAATTCCTAAATCTTCAAAAAATTCTTTATTCATTTCCGGTTCAATTCTTTCTTTAATTTCACGAACAGTTACAGTAAATTCAACATCTTTACCCTTAAGTTCTTCAGTATAATCTTCAGGGAATTTTAATTTTAATACCTTTTTTTCGCCAGTATGCATTCCAACAATTCCCTCTTCGAAGCCAGGAATAAACGAATGACTTCCTATTTCAAGAGGATAGTTAGCACCAGTACCACCATCTAATTTTTTACCATCAACGACACCTTCGAAATCAATAACAGCTGTATTTCCTTCAACAACTTCTCCATTTTCTTTTACAACTATTTCAGCCATATGCTCCATAATATGATGTATTTCATGTTCAATCTCTTCTTTTGTAACTTTAACACTTTCTCGTTTAACGCCTAAATCTTTATATTTACCTAATTTAACTTCTGGACGACCAATTAAAGTAAATTTAATAGTTATGCCTGATTTATCAATGTGTTCAATAGAAACAGTTGGTTCACATACGATATCATTATTCTTATCTTCTACTAACTTTCTGTATTCTGCATCAATTACAATATCAGCAGCATCCATAAATAGAGCTTCAATACCAGCCTTTTTTATAAATATTTCTTTAGTAACAGATCCTTTTCTAAATCCATCTATTTTTATATCTTTTTTCTTTTTATTAAAGGCTTTATCTATTGCAGCATCCCAGTCTTTACCTTTTACTTCGACTACTACTTCTTTTACATTTTTCATTATAATACCTCTTTCTTCGTACTCCTAAAATTATATATTAATTTTTCCTTTAAATCAAGGAAAATGCAAGTAAAAAAGAAGTTTTATCTACTTCTTCCTTGCTCAACTTGATATTCTAAATTTCTTTTATAGCTAACCATCGCGATTTTTTGACGTAGCTGTGTATCCAAAAAATCTAATTTATGAATATAATCTTTATATTCTTGGTTACTTAAAAATTTCTGATACTTAAGTTCCACGATAGATTTTAATCTCGCCACTTCATCAAGTAATATCATAAAGTCTCCCTCGTCATTATCACTATCTTCTTGAAATAAAAAATTCATAATTATCTGGGATAAACGATCAAATTTTTTTTGAAATTTTCTTGCAAGTAAATTATCAATCATCTCACGTTCATAAATAGTAACATTACTTACATTTATGTAAGGTTTATTACTTTTATTCTTAGGTTTGAAACTATATCCCTCAAGATCATATTCCATGTATATTATTTTTCCCGTTGTACTATCTCTTTTTACCAAATAATTACTCATTTTTTACACCTCCAAGTCTAATCCATTAAATCAGGCCTTCGCTCACTTGTCCTTTTCTCTTGTTCCTTTTTCCTCCAAGCATCAATATTTTTATGATGTCCTGATAAAAGAACTTCTGGAACTTCATGTCCATCATAAATAGGTGGTTTAGTATATGTCGGATAATCTAATAACTTATTATTAAAAGACTCGTTCATCTTACTTTCATCTTTAATAACGCCATCAACTAAACGTATAACAGCATCGCTCACAACCATTGCAGGAATTTCACCACCAGTTAAAACATAATCACCAATAGATATTTCCCCGTCTATATAGTAACTTATTCTATCATCAATGCCCTCATAATGTCCACATATAAGTATCAAATGTTTTATTTTACTTAATTCGTAAGCAGTACTTTCTTTAAAAGGAACGCCAGAGGGACTCATTAAATAAACTTTGGCTTCTTCAGTTTTAACTGAATTGATTGCATCAACTACAGGTTCAACCATCATAACCATTCCCGCTCCGCCACCATAAGGGGTATCATCCACTTGATTATTATTTAATTTGGAAAATTTTCTTATATCAACAATCTCCATTTCAATTAAATCTTTCTCAATCGCTCTTTTGATAATTGATTCAGAAATAAAATTATCAAACATATGAGGAAAAAGTGTCAGTATACTTATTTTCATAACATTAACCCCCTTGCCGAATCATCTACAACTAATACTTTCATACCCTTATCAAATCGAACAATAAACATTGCCTTTAAAGGTATAAAGAAATGCTTGTCGCCTTTCACTTCTAATAAAGGATTTATACCTCCACTATAATTAACTACTTTACCTACTGTTTCACAATTTAGCACGACATCGCAGCCTATATAATCTTCTATTAAATATTCATTATCTTTTAATTCTAGACTTTCTCTTTCAACAAATACACTCTTATTCTTAAATGAAAGTACTTGATTAATATCATTTAAGCCTTCAACTGTAATCATGTCATAACCTTTATGAACACGATAACTAGCAATTTTATAAAAAGCATTATCTATAAAAACATTTTTACCAATTAAAAAAACTCGAGATTTTAATTCAAAATCCGATTTTATTCTAAACTCTCCCTTGATTCCATGAGTATTAACAACTTTACCAATATAAACTTTCTCCATAGATACCTCTTAGCAAACTATTATATTAAAACTCACTCACATTTTCAAGTATATTATCTACAACCAAATTATCATATACATCATTTTTATGTGTATATTCCTCCTCAGAAGTAATAAGCTCACCAATAATAAATTTATTTTCTCTTAATTTTCTTACATACTTATCATTGTACAAATTAATATCCATATTAAAAAAATCACATTTTTTATATAAAAGAGACTTAATATAATTACTAGAGTTTAATACAAGACCAATTACATAACTAGGTTTATTTTTATAAAACCATTTTAAAGTTTTCTTGTTATCGCTTATAATGGCAAATTTTCCTTCATAATTATCTAAAATGTTGGAAATTTCTCTTTCTACAGCAAATTGACGCACTTTACTCTCTATTTTAAATATTAAAGGGACATTTCCATTAATCATGTCTAATACTTCTTTAAGTGTTGGAATTTGGTACTTTGCAATATAAGATAATTCATCATAACTAATTTCAAGTAAATCTTGATCAACATGTAGCATTCTTTCAAGATTTTCATCATGAAAACAAATCAATGTTCCACAGCCAGTCATTCTTACATCTAGTTGAATAATAAAACCAAATTTATTCGCTCTTTGATACGCCTGTAATGTATTTTCAAAAATTCTCTCATTATCATATATTCCATGATAAGCAATCAAGTTGCTTTTAAGAAAATCTAAATCTTTCATATTATTTCACCAAAATAATTATAGCAAATTAACAATGTATTATAAATAGATTTAGTTATAGTTTCAAAAAAAATTCTAAATGAACTTCTATTTATAGACAAGAGTGCCTGATAGATATAATTTATCGGCTATTGTTTTTATTGCAACCCCACCAGAAGTACCATCGTAACCATTTTCTACAACAAAACTTAATTTGCTACCATTTACAGCACATTTCATTTTATAAGAAGAACAATTTTTATCAGTTCTACTTGAATAATACCTATTAGTATTAAGTGATGCACTAAGATAAAACGCATGATAACTTTGAGCAGTGTGGGACATCTCAACATATCCTCTCGGTAAACTAAAATTCTCTCCCGTATCGCTTGATGTTGATGGAGAATAATTTCCTCTCATTTCAAGTTCACAAGCTACTACTTCACTTGGCGTAAATCCTAAATCTATAGTATATGAATTACTTTCCCCTCTTGCCGCAAGTGCAACTGAACTCCCATACTTTAAAGTCACGTTACTTGGTATACTTGTTGGTACTTTTTCAAATTTATATGCTTTATATCCTTCACCTATACCTGTAATACCTAAAACTGTTTGCCCTGATACTAATTTATCTGCTGTTAAGCCTATCATATATTACTCCATTTGAATCTAGGGCATATACTGGACTTACTATTAACATTAAACTAACTATTATACTTAATACTTTTTTCACTAAAAAACACCTACAATCTTTATCCGTTTTTAAGCGGACTTATCTACTTTGATTATAGCTTTTTTTTAGCAAGCCCTAATCGTTCTGTCAAGTGTATTTTTTTACTTACTTGTCATTTTTCTCCATATTTACATATGTTTTATATGTCCACATATGTTATGGGCTCATTTTGTCCTTTGTAATCATATAACTAGCATTAGCAAACCCTCGAATTAGAAAAATTTATGTGTAAAAATTTCATTAGGTGGTAATAAATGATTGATGTAACAAGACTTAAAGATATAAGAGAAGATAATGATTTAAAACAAGAAGAAATGGCTCGAATACTACACGTTAAAAGAAGTGCCTATTCACTTTGGGAACTAGGAATTAGTATTATTCCTTTTGATCATTTATATGATTTTGCCTCCTATTTTCATTTATCAATTGATTATGTAATTGGACTTACAAATGATCGTACAAAAGTTGATTATCCTCCCTTTGATTTAAAACTAATTGGAGAAAATCTAAAAGAAATTAGACTTGAAAATAATATGTTGCAAAAAGATGTAGCTAGAGAATTAAATACAACTCAAGCATGTATTGCAAGATATGAAGTAGGCGCTATTTGTATTTCAACATCAAATATATATAAATATTCAAAAATATTTAAAACTAGTATTACATCATTTTGCAAAGAAAAAATTGCTGCATAAGAAAACTGCGTATAAACTTATTACGCAGCTTTTATTTGCTTAATTCATATAAAATTATACTAGTAGCAATAGCAACATTTAAACTTTCGCATTTCTTATTCATTGGAATATAAATAGTATCAGTAGCAAAATTACTTATTTCTTCTCTGACACCATTTCCTTCATTTCCCATAATTAAGACATAATTCTTACTACTTTTAACATCGCTTACAGATTTACCCGATGAAACATTAGTTGTAAATATATCATAATCATCTAAATCAGAAAGAATATTTTCTAAATCAGCAACAATATAATTTATATTAAAAAACATCCCTTCACTGCTTCTTAAAGTTTTTGAATTATATACATCAACTGTATCCTTTGATGCGACAATTGTATCAATATCAAAGGCCACAGCACTTCTAATAATCGTCCCTAAGTTTCCTGGGTCTTGTATGCCATCTAAAACTAGTATATTGCCCGACACTTTAATATCATTAAGTTTTTTTGCAATACCTAAAACATTTGGAAGAGAATTTAAAGAAGATAATTTACGCATTACTGCTTCACTAACCTTCGTACCAATACTGCCATCTAAAGAAAAAACATCAACTAAAATACCAACCCCTTTTGCTTCTTCAACTAAATGTTCACCTTCAACAATAAAAAGGCCTTCTAAATCACGATATTTTTTTAAATTAAGTTTAGCATATCTTTTAATTTTCTCATTATTAATAGATTCAATCAAATTAATCCCTCAATTCTTTTCTGGCTTTCTTATACTCTGGAAAATGGGCCTCAACCTCTCGCCAAAAAGCAGCAGAATGATCCATATGCGACCAATGTGAAAGCTCATGTACAATAACATAATCTATTAAGAATACACGCTTATGTATAAGAAGAGAATTTAATGTAACAGTCATACTACCTCTATTACACACGCCCCAACGACTCTTCATTTTCCTTATACGTAATCTAAATTTAGGTAAATTATTAAAAGTATCCGCAATAATGTTTAATCTATCCTGAAACACTTTTAAACTTTTTCTTTCTAAATAAAGATTAATAGCTTCAATTGATGGACCATATGCCGTTCTATCTTTAAAAGCAATTTTTTTAGAGTACACATACTCAAGTTCTTTACCTAAAAGCATAACTTTAGCAAATTTGGCGTTATCATTCAAAACTTTTTTATACATCTTCTCCAAAGATTTTTTATTATCGGCTAGCAACTTATAAATTTCTTTATCCCTTACTAGTCTTGGACAAGTCACATAAATTTGTCTATTTTCATTTATTCTAAAATAAATATTTTTTATTTTTTTTCTTTCAATAACTACTTCTAACTCATCACCAGAGATATTCATCTTTTACCACTAAAAACTTCGTACCACTCAGCAAGGGAATTTTTTCCCTTATTAAAAGCATAAGTAAAAGCACGCTTTAAAGTATTCCAAGTAAGATTAACTGATTCTTTTAATAATCTAAAATCATTTTTTGCAAGTTCACATTCTTTTGCATTTGAATTACATATTGAAGTAGTTAAATCCATATATTTAGCAATTAATTTTTCTTTTACATCATTATATTTATCTTGAATATTTTCTTTATAATTAGGCCATTTTGAGTCTATTTTTACATCCATAAGCAAAGCATAATAGACAATCTTCGCTTTTGCAGAAGATGTTAATTCATTAAACTTTTTGCCTTTTATTTCTCCATCGTAAAAGATAAAATCAACCAAAGTTATAAAGCAATCCTTAGCCTTATCTAAAGTACTTCCCTCACTTTGAGCATCATTATAAGTATTTTTGGCGTAAGAAATAACTTCATTTTCACTTACCTTTGTTGTATATCTATAAGTTGTTTTTTGTGTTTTCGTAGTTGTTATTAAAGATGTAGTTGTTATTTTTTCTTTTGTAACTGTAGTTACTTTCTCATCTTCATCAAAGTAAGCTACAGTAGTTGTTTTATAATCATCAAGAATAGATACTTCATTTTCACTTAAAAGAGCAGTAACTACACCATTACCCTTTTCTTTATCACTTTCAGTATTATAAGTTATCGAAACAAAAGTACCTGTATTTATATCCTTATTTCCTGTTACATAATACCTTTCATCATCAACACCTTGAATAAGTAAATAATTACTTCCTTTTTCTACGACTACTCCATAAGCCTGTAAATCTTGAGTTCCATGTTTTTTAGAATCGTGATTTTCTTTATAAAGCAAAAAAGAAACTAATGAGAGTAAACAAATTGATATAAATATTATTACTGTTAGTATAATAACTTTCTTATTCTTCATCTCATCACCTATTCCTCATCATTTTTATTTTTAAATTGTAAAATAATTGGAGTTCCTTCTAAATCTATATTTTCTCTTATCTTATTTTCTAAGTATCTATGATAAGAAAAATGTACAAGTCCCTTATTATTAACATTAAAAGTAAATTTAGGCGGACATGTCCCAGATTGGCTAACAAAATATATTTTAAGTCTTCTACCCTTATAAGAAGGAGCCTCATGAAGAGCAGTTGCATCTCTAATAATATCATTAAGGACACTTGTTTTAATTTGGCTGGTATAAGATTCATAAGCTTTAATTATAGCTGGCATAAGTGTATGAATCCTTGATTTTGTAACGGCTGATAAAAATACTAAAGGTGCATAAGGTATAAACTGGAACTCATCTCGCATTTTTTTCTTCCAAGCCTTCAAAGCTTGATCCTTATTTTCAATTGTATCCCATTTATTTACAACTAAAACAACAGATTTTCCTGCATCTATCGCATAAGAAGCAATATGTTTATCATGTTCCAGTATTCCAGTTGTTGCATCAATAACAATACAACAAACATCACTTCGCTCAATCGATTTTAAACTTCTAATCAAAGAATACTTTTCAATTGATTCATATATTTTTCCTTTTTTCCTAATACCTGCCGTATCAATAACAACATAGTCTCTTTTTTCATAAGTAAATCTTGAATCAACAGCATCTCGTGTCGTTCCTGCAACACTAGAAACAATTTGTTTTTCTTCACCTATAATTGCATTTACTAAGCTACTTTTACCAACATTTGGTCGACCGATTATTGAAAACTTTATATCCTCGCTAGCTTCTTCCGTAGAATAGATAGGAAAGTCTTCTGTTATTAAGTCTAGCAACTCATCAATATGTCTTTTATGCTCAGCACTAACAGTAATAATAGTTTCAAAACCCAGCTCATAATATGCATAAATATTATCTTCGTGACTTTTATCATCTATTTTGTTTAAAGCAACAATAACCTTCTTATTCGTTCTAAGTAGCATATCTCTAACTGCTAAATCATTAAGGGTTATATCTTCTCTACCATCCACAACAAAAACAATAACATCTGCTTCATCTATCGCCAATTCTGCTTGCATTCTAATATTATCATTAAATGTTGCAGTCTCTAAGTCAATCCCACCAGTATCAATTAAAGAAAAAGACTTGTCTTTATAATTACATACTCCATAAATTCTATCTCTAGTAACTCCTGGAGTATCAGCAATAATTGACTTTTTCTCATTTATTAATCTATTAAAAAGAGATGATTTTCCTGTATTAGGTCTACCAACTAAACATACACATTTACGCATATTATCCCCTCCCTTATCAGTACCTTATATTACCATAAATTGAATCTTATTACAATTAAGAAAAAAACATATGCATTAAACATATGTGTAAATTCTAACCATTTAAAGGTCTATATTCGTTAAAATTATTAGAATTAGGTGTTTCTTGCTTTCTGTCGCATTCATTTTTGTCAAAATATGCATAAACTCTATTATTACGGTAATAAACATAAACAACACAATTATTCATTATATAGTTAGAATTAGGATTTACTATAACGTTATTATAATAGATTTCTTGTCCCGATGGACATTTGCCATTACATTGATTTTCTTCATCCCAACCAAGATTATTGTATTTAACTAAATCTGCTAAAGCAACTCTTGTACACCAATATTCTTTTCTTTTATCTTGATTAATTAATGGAGTATTCTCGGAATAGCTTTTAGTGCCAACAGAAACACTTTCAATATCCTTTTTATTATTAAAATTAAAAGTACATGTTGTGTGTTGAGATGAATTTGTTAAGCTAGTACCTTGTCTAATCAAACTTAAATTAGACTGACCAAACTCTTGAGCAGCTTTCTCAATAAGTTCAATTTTCGTGTTATAAGCCTGATTCTTAACATTTGCAGCCAACTTAAAAGCGTTGGGAACAGCAATAACCATTAATATTGCTAAAAGAACTATAACAGCCAATAATTCAACCAAAGTAAAACCGTTTTTTCTCATATCATCACCTTAAAAATATTATAACACAAAAAAAGGAAAATAATTTAATTATTCTCCTCACTTAAATAACTTGACAAAATATTGTATATTTCTTCTCGACCCTTTTTTGTAACGGAAGAAAAAACAACAAACTTATCTTGTGGTAAAATATTTAAAGATTCCCGCAAAACTTTTTCACATTTTTCTTTCTGATTAGTTTTTACTTTATCAAACTTGGTTGCTACTATTACTGTTGGTATTTCATAGTATTTTAAATAATTGTACATTAAAACATCATTCTCTTGAGCTTTATGGCGAAAATCAACTAATAGAAAAACACATTTTAAATTTTCTCTAGTTTTAATATACTCTTCAATCATAAGTCCAAACTTCCTTTGTTTTTCCTTTGATACATCTGCATACCCATATCCTGGGACATCAACTAAATAAAAGTCACTATTGACTAAATAAAAATTAAGGGTTTGAGTCTTCCCTGGTTTTCCTGAAGTATGAGCATAATTCTTACGCCCCAAAACTGTATTAATAAAACTACTTTTACCGACATTACTTCTACCGCATAATAGAAATTCACATTTTTCATCTGTTGGATATTGACTAGTTCGTACAGCGATTGTTTCCAAATTTGAACTCTCTATCTTCATTATATATTCACTTTCCTAACACCATAACTATAACAAATATAATAAAATAAATCAAACGCATTACAATAAAAAATAGTATAAACTAATTCTTGCGAAAATGGTCTAAAAAACTATGTTTATGTGCCGATATTTCTAAATGCTTTTTATCTTGATGACGATTAGGCTCTTTTCTTGCTTTAATCATGTCATAAGCACGAGTAACGACTTGATAAAACTTTAAAAACTCTTGATTTAATTCATCTTTGGATTTACCTAAAGTCTCATTTTGTTCTTTAATTATCCCATCGCTTCGAAGATTTGCAAAATTTCCATCCAAAAGTCTTTGCCTTTGTCTTTCAATTTCTTCAAAGCGAATATATAATGAAAATAATAGATGATTTAAATTATTTACCGCATAAGGCTCTAAAATTAAATTAAGATACGCCAATTTTCCTTCGATATCATTTTTTTCACTTTCGAAAAAACATACTTGCTCGCCAAATTCATCTATAGTTCTTAAAGACTTTGCAAGTTCATTAGAAGTATCAACTAAATAAGAAATAGCTATTTCTAATTGTTCTTTTGCTTGATAATTCTCAATACTAATTACAAATTCACCAATCTTATTCATTTACAGTTCCCCCTTTAATTACTAATTATTCTAGCAAAACATACTAAATCTGTCAATTTTGCCAAAATAAAAGAAAGCCTTCACTTTTATTATATTATTATAGAAAAAAATAATTCTTTGTTATATAATATTACATAAGGTGAATTTAGATGAATTATCCTGGGAGCATAAAAAAAGAATATAACAAATATACAAGTTACGCTAATCGTGGAATGAATTTAGAAGAATTATTAAACTCTAGCAATGAATACTATTTATTAGAAGATATTGCAATTATCCATAAAAAGCCAACACCAATAACCATAAGTGAAGTAAAATACGGAGAAAAAGAAAGAGTGATTACAAAAGCTTATTTTCGTACTCCTTCGACTCTTGACTATAATGGTATATATAAAGGAAAATATCTAGATTTTGATGCAAAAGAAACTAATAATCGAACATCTTTTCCCCTTCAGAATATTCATTCTCACCAACTAAGTCATATGGAAAGCGTTATAAGGCATGGTGGTATATCCTTTCTTATAATATATATGAACGATAATGTCTTCTATTTGGATGGCATAGAAATATTAAATTTTATTAATACAAGTAAAAGAAAAAGCATACCTTATTCATATATTGAAGAACATGGCTACATAGTTGAAAAAAAAATAAAGCCTCGTCTAGATTACTTAAAAATAATAGATCAAATATACTTTAAGGAGGATTAATATGACAAATAAAAAGAAAAACGCCAAGAAAAAAGTTTCCGCAAAAAAGAAAACTAAGAAGAAAAAAACTATTCAAAGAAATCGCATCATTACCTCCAAAGGAATTAATGTCCAGACTCCTAAAAAAAACGTAAAGAAAAAAGAAAAAATCACAGTTGATTCATTAAAAAAGAAAATAAAAGATATAAAAAAAGAGGATTTAAAGTATCTATGTAGTAAAGTATACAGTAAAATACGTATTATTTCCCTAATCATCTTAAAATTTATTATAAACGCTTCCGTAATCATATATAATAACGTGAAAAACTTCATTATATTTATTACAAGAAAACTATATATATTACTATTATTAATATGTAAAGTAACCTTAATATGTGTAAAAAATATTAAAAAATTTGTTATAAACCAATATAATAATATTAAGAAGCACAAACTAGAAATTAGTAAGTCTTCTAAAAGAAAAAAAGAAAAAATAAAGAAAACTAAAACTAAAGATATAAAAAGCAAAAATAATTACAAAGAAATATATTTAAGTGATGATGACCCTCAAAAACTACACTATAAAGACTACAAAGGATTCGCTAAAATAACCGTTTTCTTTATCAATAGAATAAAGGTGATCAAATTCGATATGAAAAGATTTAATAAAAAATTTAAATATGGAACATTAAAGGATAAGTTACTTATAATCATGATGCTTGCTTTAATCGCAGGATTCAGTTTAATTATCACATTCTGCATATATATTGTAATAACGGCTCCAGAAATATCTAATGAAAGATTATATAAGTCATCTTCATCCGTATTTCTAGATGTCAACGGCAATGAATTCGCTCGTCGTGGCACAGAAAATCGAGAAAAAGTTACTTATGATGATTTACCTGAGGTATTAATAGATGCAATTGTTTCAGCCGAGGACTCAAGATTTTTTCAACATAACGGGATAGATATAGCAAGATTTACAAAAGCTGTTTTAGGCCAATTAATGGGCAGAAATGATGCTGGTGGAGGGTCTACTCTAACGATGCAAGTTTCCAAAAATGCCGCTACAAGTAGCACATCATCGGGATTTGCTGGTATAAAAAGAAAATTTCAAGATATTTACCTTTCAGTATTTGTCTTTGAAAAAAATTATACTAAAGATCAAATAATGGAATTCTATGTTAACATTCCATATCTTGGTTCAGGTACTTATGGAGTGCAACAGGCAGCAAAAACATATTTTAATAAAGAAGCTAAGGACTTAACTCTAGTAGAAGCTGCAACTATTGCGGGTCTTTTCCAATCACCTGATGCTTATGACCCACATCAACATCCAAAGGCAGCCGAAAATAGACGTAACACTATACTTAATTTAATGTGTCGACATGGCTATATTACAGAAGCAGAAAGGGACAATGCAAAAGCCATCCCACTATCAAGTACGTTAGCGAAAATGGATGCCGAAAATAGTTGGAAACAAGATTTCATTGATACAGTTACAAAAGAAATAGAAACAAGAACAGGATGTAATGAAAAAAAATCAACTTGCGTTACCCCTGTAAGTAATTCAATGGTTGTCTATACCACAATGGATCCAAGTATTCAACAAACCGTCAATAAAGTCATGGCAAATGAATCATATAATGAAAAAACAAAAAAAGGTTACAAATTTCCTAATGACTATGCTCAAACAGGAATATCTGTTGTAAATGTAAAAGATGGTTCTATCGCAGGTATTGGTGCAAGTAGAGATACAAAACAGTTATCATATAATTTTGCAACAATGCCAAGAAGACACCCAGGTTCAGTTGCAAAACCAGTAATTGACTACGGTCCAGCTATTGAATACTTAAACTGGGGTACAGGAAATACAGTTATTGATGATGCCATGAGTTATTCAGGCGGAGGCCAAATAAAAAACTGGGATAACGGGCATAAAGGAATAATGACGGCTAAAACAGCTTTAGCTCAATCACGTAATATTCCTGCACTATACACATTCCAACAAACGACAAACGAACAAAAATTAGAATTTTCAAATAATTTAGGGTGGCATCCTGAAGATGCAACAGGATTTATTAATGAATCCACTTCAATCGGAGGTTTCAATGGTGTAAGTTCATTGCAGGCTGCTGCTGCATATGCAACATTTGCTCGAGGTGGGACTTATATTGAACCTTATTCTTACACAAAAATTGAATTAGTCGAAACTGGTGAAGAAATAGTTGTTAAGCCAAAGAAAGTTCAAGTGATGAGTGATGCAACAGCATATATTCTAACAATGATTCTAAAATATGCTGTGACTAGTAAAAATGTTACTGCTGGATCAGTATCTGGAACAGACCTTTGTGCCAAAACTGGTACATCTACAGTTGATGCTGCTGCCAAAAAAGCAGCTAATATAAAAGGAAGTATTATTGGAGATTCATGGACAGTTGCCTTCTCTCCTGACTATTCAATTGCAACATGGTATGGTTACAGTCCACAAATTGATACAATTCATGACCCTGGTAAAACGCATTATCTAACTGGTACAGAGGGTGGAAGTGCCCGAAAAAAAATAACAGCATATTTAACAGAAAATATAATGCCAAAAAATTCGACATTTACTAAACCAAGTTCCGTCGCCCAAGTTGAAATAGAACTTGGAACAGATCCAGTTAAACTTGCAAGTCCATACACTCCTCAAAATTTAAGAAGTATGGAATACTTTAAAAAAGGCTATGAACCTAATGAAGTATCTGAAAGATTTGACAAACTATCAAACCCAAAAGATTTAAAAGCAACTCCAACAGGAAATCAAATAAACCTAACATGGACTGCTGTCCCTACTCCAAGAGAAGCAAATCATGAAGCATTAAGAGAATACTTCAACAGTAATGTTTATAAAAGATGGGCTGATAAGTACTTACAAGAACGAATTAATTATAACAATACAACATTTGGAAGTTTTGGCTACCAAGTTTATATGGTAACACCAAGTGGGACAACAGATTTAGGCTTTACAACAAATACCAGTTTTACTGTAAATGCATTAGTTGATGAAAATACAAGTTTTATTGTAAAAGCATCATATCAATATTTTAAAGCCAATCAATCAGATGGCATTACAGCCAAAGCCTCTACAAACTCAACAACACAACCTTCAACAGGAGGAAATAAATCTCCTCTAACAATTGAATTTAACCATAGTTGTGTTACAGTAGATACTTATAATGCCTTAGGTCCAAACATTCAAGATAAAGTACGTGTTTTACTAAATGGAAAAAATATAACAAATGATTCCAAAACAATTATTAACGCAACATGCTATGATAGTGCCGGAGAAAAAATCGGCTGTAACACAATGGTCAATGGTAATAAATACAGTGTTGATATAAATATTTCTTACGGTAACTATGGTGGGAAAAAGACAATAATGATTAAGGATCAATGTTAACATAAAAAGTCGGAAAATAATCCGATTTTTTATGTTTTAAAATTAATAATAATTTAATTAGTTTAAATTTTGACAAATTGCATAAAATGTATTAGAATACACTGCAACAAGGGGGAAATGTCTATGGAAAACAAGGATAAAGCTAACTTTATAATAGAAGTTAAAACAAAATGGGAAAAAGAAAATGGAAAATTCACAAGAAAAGTCATTGAATACACCTGCCCTTGCATATTTAATGAAACCGATGAAGCGATATATACTAAATTTCTAAGTCCAACTAAAATCTATGAAGAATTAAGCAATAATATTTCGGAAAACGAAATAGAAATAAAAGCTTTAAAGAAAGATTCAAAAGAAGAGATAGCTGAACCTAGCAATTTAATTAAAACTTTATTAAAATTCACAAAATATCAATGGCTAAAGGGAGAATAATATCTCCCTTTTTTTCTGGTTTTATATCAAACTTATTGACTTAAATTCCTATAATATTGTATAATTATTATGGAATAAAATAGATAAGGGTTGATTTGTATGAAGAATGAAGAAACAAATGTTGCTAATACTACTGAAGAATTGGCAAATAAAACAACTAACTCAGAAGTTACAACTGAATACGTAGATGAATTTGGTAACCCTATTGATCCCTCTCTAATTGATGAATTTGGTAACTACATTGGTGAAGCTACTACCGAATATGTAGATGAATTTGGTAACCCCATTGACCCTTCCCTAATCGACGAATTTGGTAATTATATTGGAGATACCTCTACTAATCTAAATCTTGATACAAATCAAACAGCTATTAAAGAATCTTTAAACGAAGCAACTAACACAAGTATTGAATCTGCTTCAGCAAAACAAATGGATGACAAAGAACTACTAGCAGGTATGGTAACATTTGACTATAACAATGTACCAATAACCGATATAGTTAATTCTATAATTTTAGACGCTATTAATAAAGGAGCTTCCGATATTCATTTTGACCCATTTGATGATGGAATAAAAATACGTATAAGAATTGATGGACAACTTAATGACTATTCAATTGTACCTCTATTCGTAAAAAAGAATATGATTACACGTGTAAAAATAATATCTGGCATGAATATTACCGAATCACGTACTCCACAAGACGGTGCTATTAGAACAGAACTTGCTGATAAAACTATTGACCTTCGTGTATCCTGTTTACCAACAAATATGGGAGAAAAAATAGTTATCCGTATTATGGACTATTCCATGAGTGCATCAGGTGTTGAAGCATTAGATTTCAATGAACGAAATTTAGAAAAAGTAAAAAAAATGCTTGCCTTACCAAATGGAATTATATTGGTTACAGGTGCTACAGGATCAGGTAAATCAACTACAGTTTATTCGATGTTACAAAGATTAAATGTTGAAGGCACAAATCTAATAACAGTTGAAGACCCAATTGAAATGAACATAGGTGGAGTTAACCAAGTTCAAGCAGTATCCGAAATTGGTTTGACATTTGCAACAGTATTGCGTTCTATTTTGCGTCAAGACCCCGATGTTATCATGATTGGTGAGATTCGTGATGATGAAACTGCAAGAATTGCTGTTCGTGCAAGTATAACTGGTCACCTAGTTTTATCAACCATCCACACAAATAACTCATTAAATACAATTGAACGTTTAACTGATATGTCTGTTGAACGATATCTTTTAGGAACTGCCCTATCTGGAATTGTATCACAAAAATTAGCAAGAAGACTATGTGAAAAATGTAAAAGATTACGACCAACAAATGACTATGAAAAAGAAATATTTAAAAAAGCTTTAAATAAAGATATAGAAGAAATATACGAACCAGTTGGATGTCCACACTGCTCAAGAGGTTATCGTGGTCGTATCGCCATTCAAGAAGTACTACTATTAAATCAACAAATACAAGATGCTATTACCAAAGGTGTACCAAAAAACGTTTTAAGAAAACTTGTTTACGGTGAAAACGGAACTGAAACAATGTTAGAAGATGGCTTAGAAAAAGTTCTTGAAGGAAAGACATCATTTGATGAAATCATTAAACTAATAGATTTAGAAGATGACTTAGGCTCTGGAAGTCAACTTGGACTTGATGATCAATTGGAAGCATCAAGAATGGATACCATAAATGCAAACGCTATTAATCTAGGTAATAACCCTATCAATATAAATATCACCCCAGAACTACTAAATAGTTTAAATAGTATAAACAATATGGTTAAAAATCCAGAAATTACACCAATAAATCAAGATACAACGGAAAAAATAGATAATATCGCTGAAAACAAAGAGATAGATGAGCCAGTTATTAACGAAACAATAGATAATGACAAAATCGAAGTTCTTGATCAACTAGAAAAAAATGATGATAATACTGTAGAAATATTGGATGATGCTGAGCAAATAACCCAATCAGACAAAGATTACTCTACGGATGATATTGAAATTCTTAAGGATGATTCAGAAAAAAACGATATAATTATTGTAGAAGAACCACCGAGAATTGAAATATTAGATGAAAATGATGAACTACCACCGATTGATGAATTAATAAAAAAATTTAATGATAACCTAAATAAACTTGGAAAGAAAAAATTCATTTTAAAAACAAAAGAGATTGTTGCAGATTTAGATAAACATGATGTAAGTAATGAAGAAGTAGTAAAAATAGTCAAAAAATATATTAAAAGGATAAAAAACAGTAATAAATTAAAAATCAGTGAAAAACTTGATTTAATCGCATTATTTAATAAAGTTTTTGGGCTAAACGAAGAAATAGATGAAATAGATAAACTTACGGAAACATCATTAGAAACAATTGATATTATTGAAGATACAGCAAACAATATTGATTTATCAGAAAACGAAATAGATGATATCTTAGGCACAAAAAATGATAATATTATTAAAGTCTCAATAGCCGACTCTAACGACTTAGAATTGAAAGTTATTGATGATACAGATGCTTCGAAAGAGAAAAAAAAGAAGAAGACTAAAAAAGAAAAATTAAAAGAAGTTTCTATTGATGACTCTAATAATTTAGAAATTAGTGTTATCGAAGATAAAGATAATACCAATAAAGTTTCTGATATACCAGAGATTACCTTCGACGATGATGCAGACTTTTCTGCCATCGATGATTCAATAATTAATTCACTACTTGATAATCTTGGAGAAATAAATGAGGATGATTAATTAATCATCCTCTTATTATTTTTATTAAAACAAAAAAACACATTTAAGTGTTTCTTTTCTAATCGCCACTAATTTGTTTTGCAACTTCTTCAGCAAAGTTTTCACATCTTTTTTCCATTCCTTCGCCTACTTCATAACGAATCATAGATAAAACTTCTCCACCGTTATTCTTAACATATGTTTCAACATCAATATCTCCATTTTTAACGAATTCTTGATGAATTAGACAATTTTCCTTATAGTACTTTTGAATACGTCCATTAACCATCTTTTCTGCAATGTCAGATGGTTTTCCCTCGTTAATAGCTTGTTCTTTAAGAATTTCTTTTTCTTTTTCAATAATTTCTGCAGGAACATCTTCTTTTTTAAGATACTCAGGTCTCATAGCTGCTGCTTGCATTGCTACATCTTTAGCAACATCTTCATTAGCACCATTAACGACTACTAAAACAGCAATCTTTCCACCCATATGTAAATAACTTCCAAAATTATCTTGATCATTTTTTGTTATTAATTCTGCACGTCTAAGAGATAATTTCTCTCCTATCTTAGCAGTCTTAGCAACAATATATTCTGAAACAGTTTGACCATCAATATCTAAAGCATTAATCTCATCCATAGATTTAGCATCACTATTTAATACTGCCTTACCAATTGCATCAATCATACTAACAAATTCTTCATTCTTAGTAACAAAATCTGTTTCACAGTTAACTTCTAAGATAACAGCTTTATTTCCTTCTGTATAGATATTAGCTAAACCTTCTGCAGCTATTCTATCGGCCTTTTTAGCAGCTTTAGCAATACCTTTTTCTCTTAGCCAATCAACAGCAGCTGTCATATCTCCATTGCATTCAGTTAAAGCTTTCTTGCAATCCATCATACCAGCACCAGTTTGACTTCTTAATTCATTTACATCCTTTGCACTTATCATATTTGCTCATCCTTCCTTTAGCTTAAAGCTATAATTAATTCATCTTTTTTCATAGTTGAGTAACCTTTTACCCCTGCTTCTTTAGCCATTGCTCTTAAATCAGCAACTGTTTTATCTGATAAGCCATCTGAAACAATTACTTCTGTTTCTTCTTCTACTACTTCAACATTTTCTGCTTTTTCAACTACTTCTTCTTTTTTAGTTTCTTTTGCTTTAAATTCTTTCTTTGGTTTTTCTTCTTCAGTTACATAGTCAACTACTTCTAAGCCTTTAGCTTCGCAAATAGCATTTGTTAAAACACCTAATACAACCTTAACAGATCTAACTGCATCATCATTACCAGGGATTACAAAATCAACATCATCTGGATCACAGTTAGTATCAACTAAACCAAATACAGGAATATTTAACTTTCTTGCTTCTCTAATTGCATTAATTTCCTTTTTAGGATCAACAATTATTAATGCATTAGGTAATTTTTCCATTGTTCTTACGCCACATAAAACTTTATTAAGTTTTTCATATTCTTTCTTAAGACCAATTACTTCCTTTTTAGGTAAAACTTCAAACTTACCATTCTTTTCCATTTCTTCAATTTCGTCTAAACGTTTAATTCTTTTTCTAATAGTTCTAAAATTTGTAAGAGTTCCACCTAACCATCTTTCAGTTACATAGAAAGACTCACTTCTCTGTGCTTCCTCAATAGAAGCCTCTACAGCTTGTTTTTTTGTTCCTACGAAAAGAAACGAACCACCATTCTCAGCAATCTTCTTAATCTCTTCATATGCACGTTCAATGCATGTAACTGTTTTTTCAAGATCAATGATATAAATATCATCTCTTGATGTAAAGATGTATTCCTTCATTTTAGGATTCCATCTCTTTGTTTGATGTCCGAAATGAACACCAGCTTCTAGTAAATAATTCATACCTACTACTGCCATTAAAATTCACTCTCCTTTTGTTATCACTTCCAAGTATCTTTACTACTTCCAACCAATGGCCACAGGGAAATAGAAACAATACTTGTGTTTATTTGGTATTAAACCATAGTTAATATATCAAAAACCACCAATAAATTCAATAGTTTTATACCATTTTATGCAAGAAAAAAAGAATAATTATTATTCTTTTAACGATATACTTTTACTTCAGTATTTTTACTATGATCATATCTCCAATAGAAAGCTCCAAAATATGTATCCCCACAGTTATCTTTAATTTCTTCACAATCGTAGGCAAATATATCTTCACCTGCATCACTTAAATCCAAAAACTTTAAATTTCCTTCTTTCATACAAGCTGTCTTACCTTTTGTAGCAACAGAATACTTATTTTTAAATACTTTAGTACAACTCGTTGTTTTCTCTTCCTGTTTAGTAATTGTATCATTTTGTACTTCACTATCTTTTTTAGCACAACCAGAGAGTAAAACGATGCTGATAAACAATAAACATATAACTTTTTTCATAACTTCAACTCTTCAGATAATATTATAAAACTTTAATATCTATTTGTACATAAAAACACTCCTTTATTGCCGAATAAATATATTCATGATAAAATTAAAAAAGAATGGTGATTATATGAACTTAGAACAAGAAATAGAAAGAATAATTTATAGCACAAATAATTTCTGGAGTGATTTAGAAAAAGCTCGTCATGTCTATATTGAAGTTGGAAAACTAGTCGAGAAAATAGTGAATTTTTTCTAACTCAAGCTAAGAAATTACAAAACAATTCTTTATCTAAAGAAGAAATGGAAAGAATTTATGATATAAGTGAACACATGTTTGAGTCAGCCGATTGGTTTCGCGTTATTTGTCGCTCAGGGGCTAAACTTTTAAAAATTATTTATGATCGTCTTAATATAAACTCTCATATGGTTAAATCTATTGATTATATGCGTTTAAATCAAGAAGATAAAGTGAAAGTATATCACTGGATTCTTTCTTTAGATATAAACGATAAACATTATGCCTTAACAATTTCCCATGATCTAGCTAATATAAAAAATAACTATCAAACAGAATATTTCGGCAGTAAATACCCAAAAACTAATACTAGAGGAGAGGTTTTATATGATGGAGAAGATTTAAATTTTCAAGAAATTGATAAAAACGAATTAGAAAGTATTGACAAGAAAATAAACTATATCAATTCTTACTATAAACAAGGAGATAAATATACCGCTTTATATGATGACTATTCCCTAGAACTGCTTCAAAGAGAATTAATTGCAAATAAAATGTATTATGAAATAAAAGTCCAGCAAATAGATATATATCAAAAAATGTTTCGCTTAAAAGATGGAAATGATAATGAAACTAATGTTACATCAATTCCTTTAGAAACTCTATTTATTGAATACTACCCTCAACTTATTGAAAATGTCTGCATTGAGGTCGAAAGAAATCTTAAACAAAAATTAGGAATAATAATGCCTGCTATAAAATTTAATTATACAGATGTAAACAAATGGTTCAAACATATGTGTTCTCTTCTTCAAGAAGAATTCATATATACTTACGATTTAGAAAACAAAGAATTATTTGAAATTAATGATAATTTTGATTTCCCTAATTTTAGAAAAAAACAAAGACATCTTGTATGTCCATACAAATACTATGACGATATTCTACAGTTACTAGATCAAGTGTATTCTTATATAGATACACTTACCAAACTAAACAAAATTTTTAAAAGTCATAAGCCTAGTAAGGAAGATCTAAGAATAGTCCGTAAATTAAAATCTTTACACTTTGCCATATCAACACACTTTCTTCCTGAAAGGGTCATATTTGAAAAAAATATTGAACAAGTTAATGGTTCACCTTATGTAAAATCTAATTATATTAACGAAAAGTTCAAGACATTATTTCCAATTATCTTCAGCGCCAATGATTCTATCCAAAGTTTTAATAAATTTGGTTACAGTGAACAAATACATAGTTTAAATAAAATAATACCCTATCTCTTTAATGAACTAACAAGAAAAAACTGTGATCAAGCAACAGAATATAATCCCTATATCAAACCTGTTTTGAATAGAATAAGATTATACACTTTATTTAATGAAAGAACTAAAAGTTACGAAATAATTTTCCATATCCCCAGTTTTTATGATTTTGAAGATGAATTTTACTATAGATATGAGCTAAGGGAAAATAATTTTTCACAAATTGATATAATAGAAGATGTTTATAATAATCCTGATTATGAAATAATCAGTACATCCTTAAAAGAAAGATTTCAAGAAAATCAAAGAAATACTGCTCATTTTGATGAGCTTCTAGATGATTCTTCTAGTATAAAATTAAAATAACCGAATTTTAACTTTCGGTTATTTTAATTTAAAAATATTAACAGAATTATTATTAGCAATGCCTGAAGTAATAAACATCTTATCCTCTGAATCTATCTCATAGAAAAGAGGTGCTTGAAATTCAATGCAATTAGCACTTACTCTTCTTTGCTCTTTTGTACCATTATCATTAATATCTCTAAGCAGTTTAAAATATCTAACTTGCCCTAAATCATCATCTTTTTCCTCAGAGCTCTCATAAGTTTCACAATAATTAATTAAAGAAGTAACAATTTTTGCATAATCAGGAGTAAAATCTAGCACTTTTGATAGTGTTCTATGCCCAGAAAGAAAATTAAAAGAATTTCTAATACGTCTTACATTACAATCTCCATCTTCGGTTAAAAGAGCTTGATAATACCTTATTGCGCCAGTATCATGAGCTTTTACGGAAAAAATAAAATTTTGATCATCAATTTTATAAAACTTTATTTCTGATCCAGTCATATACTTCTCCCTTTCCACCAACTTAATTATAATATAAAATACAAAATAACGCAAATACCAAGAAATAAAGGTAATTTAAATTACTAAATTACCTTTATTCATTACTAAAATTTCCTTATTATCATGCGTCGTGCCAACAATCTTTAATGTCTCATCACCAATCATAAAATCTACATGAATATTTGCATCATTTACACCAATACTACGTAAATCATCACCCTTTTTGTCGCTTGCTTTACTATTACATTCTGTAAATCCCATGCCAAAAGCTAAATGACATGACGCATTTTCATCATAAAGTGTTTCTTTAAAAATTAAACCTGTATTATTAATTGGCGAATCATATGATACCAAAGCACATTCACCTAAATAACCAGAATAATCATCATTCGAAATAATTGTACCAAGTAAATCTTTTCCAGTTTTAGCATCGTATTCAACTGCTTTGCCATCAACAAATTTTATGTAAAAGTCCTCTATCATAACTCCATTATAAAATAACGGTTTTGTCGAATAAACTATACCCCTAGTCTTATTATATTGAGGTGATGTAAATATCTCTTCTGTCGGTAAATTACATATTTCCTTATGCGTCCCATAACCACTACACCACTTATGACCTTCAGGAAGGTAAACATAAAGATCAGTTCCTAAATCATTAGTGTAATGTAGATATTCAAAATTATAATCATTAAGTTTATTTGCCTGATTATTCATACCATTTAACTTACTTATCCAATTTTCATATGGATCACTTTTCTCATCAACTAATGCCACTTCATATATCTTATTCCATAATTCGTCTTCTGTTAGACCAAGAGCTTTAGCCCAATAAGGATTTGGTACACCAGCAATACACCAATTGAGTTTATCCGTTTCGTATAGATCTCTAAAATACTTTTGTGTACTTCTTACATGTTTTGTTGTATCACTTATCTTTTTAGTATCAATATCATCCATTAAATTTGGAACCATACTTTGTAAAAATAAAAAAGCAGAATCTAACTTAGCATATTTATTTAAAATAGATTCATCAAACAAAGGATGCTTATTAATATTCTCTTGATCTAAATTCAATAACAATTCATGTTTCTTAAAGACATCTTGTTCATCCACATAAATATCCCTTAATTCATACTCCGCCGCCGCGCTTAAAAGCAAGTCTTTAAATTCACTTAAAAAAGAAGGAAGTTGAATAAATAAATATTTCTTATCCTCTAATTTTAAAGCTTGTAATAATAATTTAGCATATTTTTCTTTTTTCACATTATTCACCCATTAGTTAGTATACTACTTATCGCCAATTCTATAAATTTTTATTTCATTAATTTTATTTAAAGAGGCAAGCGAGTCCCCTTCAGGAACTTTTCCATCATATTCTAAAACTGCTCCATTATTTAATGCTACTTTTTGATAAGGAATATCTTCAGCTAAAGCGGCAATATATAATACTTTATTATATTCATCACTTACTGTTCCAACATAAGAAATAAGAGCCTTTAAAGCTGACGTTGCATATCCCTTATTTGTTTTTTCTTCATAAATATCATAAGTTACATTTCCACTATAAGAGAAATTTGATTCCTCTTTCTTGTTTAGAGAAAGTTCCATCGTTCCAACTACCTCATAAGTATAACCATCAGCTATATTTAATTTAAGTTTACTCAAATTTAACTCTCTAAAAGGATTTAAAAACAAAATAACACCCGCATCTTCTCCTACTATAGTGACATCATCAAAATTTAAAATTCCCATACAAGAAAATAAAATATTAAATGAGGAATCAACGGGCAAATACTTCTTGCACTCTTTAAAAGCACTCATAAAATCAATTATTCTATCGAATAAATAGTGTTTTCCCTCATTAGTTAACTCTGTCGATAAAAATTCTTCATCGCCATCTTTAAATCTATAACCCGAAGCATCCAAATCTATAAACAAATTTCTATTTTCCGCAGTAAGTAAAATCTTTTTGCCTGGATATCTTATTATGAGCCCATTTGTAGATTTAGCTAAAAAAATAGATGTACCCTTTTTCATAACTTCATCTTCTATATTACTTCCCAGTAATTCAAAAATATCAGTCTTCAGTTTTGAAAAAAGCACATCATCACGAATATCAATCTTTAAACAATCGTTGTATCTTTCTATTCTATAATTAAATTTACTCATTGTTGTACCACCCTTCAAGCTTTAACCTTTTATATATTATAGCAAAAGAAAAAAAGTATTTAAATACTTTTTTTCATTTTATTATAAATTATATGATACGGATACCCTCTTTTATCAACATTTTCTATTTTTAAACCAAAATATTTAACTACTTCAATTAATAAATCATATTCCATTAATGGGCTTAAACTATATTCCTTAACCTCTATTTCCACAAAATAACCTAAAGATTCAACATAATCAAGCGAGACTTCATATTTATTCTTATACATATATTTCTTTCGCATTTTATCGACAACAGCAATAACCTCTAAATCTAATACTTTAAATATTTTATCTAAATTTTTTTCATCATCTATTGTCACTTCAAATTCATCACAGTATTTATTTTGATACCAATGCTTATAATTTAAAATTTTCTTATTACCCCTTAAACCAATTCTCAACCATTCTTCAACGTCGCCATCATTATCGCACAAAAACGGACGATACTTAGGTTGATAATAGGTATCTACTTGATGACTCTCTCCCAAATACAAAGAACAATTCTCTAAAATATCATCTAAGCTTTTTGCCTCAGCTTCGCTTAACTTTATTTTTATTTCCGTTTCCACATCACTTTTTACATCATCCCCATAAATTAAATAACTAACTTCGCACTCAAGTATACAGGTTAATTTAACTATTAAATCCAAACTTGGTTCTGTTCTTCCCATTTCCCAACTAGATATAGTTTTATCAGAAACATATAAATATTTCGCTAATTCTTCTTGACTTAATCCTTTCTTTTTTCTTAATTCACTAATTCTTTTTCCTATATTCATAAATATCACCTGAACTAATCTTACCATATTAAGAGATATAATTTTACCTACATTTTGTAGAGCTAAATAGTATATCTAAAAAGAAAAACTAACATATTAAAAGGTATAATATACTAGCACTAAATATATATAATTTAACTATTTCTTTTTCTTAAAAGTCTACTTATTATATTATTTAGTATTATAAAAAGAAGTATAAATAAAACTAAAATAAACATATTTTTAAATATTGGTTCTAAATTAACATAATTAATTTCTTCAATACTCTTAAGTAAATCATTTGTATTAATATAATAATATGCTGGTAAAATATGAGCAAACTTTAAAACAGAATTAGGAAGCATTGATGCAGGTACGAAAGCACCACATAAGAAAGCTGATCCTAGTGCAACAACATTTACAATACCTGATATGGCATTTTTATTTTTTACAAGTGTACTTAAAAGCAAAGAAAGGCATATTGTAACAATGGTAAATACAAAAGAATTTATAACATAAACAAGCCCTCTTAAAGAAAACATTATATCACCAACAAGAACTAAGGCCAGAATATTAAATAATACAAACACAACAAAACCATATAATAAACTAGCTCCAAGTAAAGACATATTATATGAACTCAAATTTATACTACTAATAATAGTTCTTCTGCGAACATTTTTTTCATTAAAACTACACATTACTAAACAAATTATAAACAGTATAACAGCAATAATACTATAACTTGCAAAAGAATAATAATTAGAGGCATTACTAACACTTGTTGTATCTAGTTTTGATTTTATCTTTATATTAGCACTTTTATCCAAATTAGAATTAATTTTATCAATTAATTCATCACCTCTATAATCATCTTTATAAACATCTTGAACTTTCAAATAAGCAAGCAAAATATTAGAAGCTAATGTTGATTTATAATCACCTGAAGATTTAACTTCAATTGTTTTGGGATTTTCTGTAAAAACGCTTTTGCCATACTCAGAAGGTATATATATAATATAACTAATATCTCGGTAAAATAAAGCGTCATCTAAATAATTATTATCTATATCTTTAATAGTTGACTTATCTTTTAGATAGTTAACTAAATTATTTGCTATTACAGAATCATCTTCATTCACTATTGCAATTGGTGGTTTTACATCCGAGAAACCCATAGTATTATTATTGGCGGCCATATTTATTCCACCAAAGCAAATTAACATAACTGTATAAAGTATAATTGTTCCTTTATATTTGCTTACTACCTTCCAAAAAGTCTTAAACAGCATCATACTTTTGCCTCCTTAATCCTCTCCATGATAAAATTATCATTAATGCAGAAATTATAATTAAAGATAATATATCTTGAATAAATCTATTATTAACTCCATAATAGTAAAGAGCATAAAAGGCATCAGTAATTAAACTTGCAGGATTAATCATATTAACAAATGGTGCATATGTATCAACAATATATTTCATCGTAATACCCATCATACCAGATAAAAAACACCCAAGCATCGTTATAGCAATTAAAATACCAATTTTAGCGTTCTCATTTGTCTTAAACAAAGTTGCAACCAATACACCAAGTGCTAAACCAGCTAAAGAGCCAACCAGTGATGTCAAAATAACAAAGCCTATTTCATTTCCATAATCAACATGTAAAACAAACACTGTAAATATAAATATTAAAGCAATTTCAACTAATTGAACCAAATAACTAGCAAGTAGACTACTAATAATAAGAGTTCCTTTCTTTATTGCTGCTACAGCAGTTCTTTTCCCAACGCTCCCCATATTAGCAAGTTTTAAGTTAATAATATACATTGAAATTACTCCACCATACAAAGCACTCATAGCAATTAAGGTATAGTACTCTATCATTGTATAACTCATATTATCACGAGTCTTATCTATAACAGTTGCGTTTCCATTAATAACTTTATCCTTTATTCCTTCAATAATATTAGCAACCTCATTTGGCTTAGCAGTTTGAAGTTTATCTTTTACAAGAGTTGAAATCATCTTTTTATTGCTTTCGATTTCATCAACAACAAATCTTAAAATGGTTTCATAAATGCCACTTTGATTCACTGTGATAGAAACACTATCTAAAAACTCTAAGTAACCTGTAATTTCTTTATCAGCCAACATTTTCTCCGCATCATCTTTATTTGTCATGGTTATATTAAATATTCTATCATCACCATTACTTAAAGATTTATATGCTTCCTTATAAAAAACATCATCACTAAATTGTGGACTTTCAATTATCGCGATATCAAAGGTATTAAAACTTTCATTTTTTTCAATATCTTTAAAAGCTAAATTAAATAAAAAACCTAAAACAATTGGAAAGGCAAATGACCAAAATATAAGTGTTTTATTTCCCAAAAGAACTTTTAAAGAATAAATAAAATTATGAAAAAACATTAGTCTCTTAATTCCTTTCCTGTAAGACTTAAAAATACATCATTCAAAGTTGGTTTCTCTGAATAAATACTCGCATATTTAACTTTAGTTTGCTTTAATAAGTCCATTAAGTCAACCAAATTATTTTTGCCTTTTTTATACGTAACAATTAAAGCATTCATTTGCATATGTACCTCATCGACATTTTTATTAGCTTTAATTTTATCCAATAATGTCGTCTTAACTTCTATACCCTCAACTGTAATTTTCTCATCAATATTTGCAAGTTCTTTTAATTCTTCACTAGTGCCACTAGCAAGTATTACACCCTTATCCAAAATTATTATTCTATCACATAGTATTTCTACTTCTTCCATATAATGGGTTGTATAAATAATTGTTGCACCAGATTCTCTAAGTTTTTGAATTCCTTCCAAAATATTATTGCGGCTCTGAGGATCAACAGCTACAGTTGGTTCATCGAAAAAGATTATCTTAGGTTTATGAGCAATTCCACAAGCAATATTAAGTCTTCTAAGAAGCCCACCAGAAAGTTGTTTAGGATAATACTTCTTATAATTTTCAAGTCCCACTAACTTTAAAGCGTCTAGGACATATTCCTTTCTAATCTTCTTATCTTTTATATAAAGACCACAAAAATAATCAACATTATCTATTACATTAAGTTCATCAAAGACAGCAACATCTTGAAAAACAACGCCAATTTGACTTTTTAGTTTGCTATTGTCAGGTGTCATTTCTTCTCCCATTATTTTTATACTGCCCTGATTATATTTTAAAATTGATAAAATTGAATTAATCGTTGTGGTTTTACCGGAGCCATTCGGGCCTAAAAGACCAAGTATCTCTCCATTTTTAACAGTAAATGTTAAATTATCTACGGCTTTTACACCCTTATACTCTTTTGTCAAATTTTTTACCTCAATTACATTTTTCATTATCTAATACCTTCTTTCCAATAATCATTTTCTTAACTGTGCTTTCGAGTAAGAAATCAATATCTTCATCATTAAGAATAACAGTTTTAGTTGCTACTAAAGAAGCAAGGCCATGTGTGAAAATCCATACTGCAAGATGAAACTCCTTTTGGTCTTCATAAGAAAGTCCTGTTGCTTCCATACCAGATTTAATAACATCATTACCAGCATCATCATTTGTTATAAAACTAATTGGACTAAGATTAGTTTCACCCATAAATATGCATTTAAAATAATTTGGGTAATCGCGAGCAAATTTTATATATGCAAGCCCCATTCCTTTATAAGGTTTCTTATGACTTTTGCCAGCATTCATATACTTCTTATATATTTCATATATACGTGCTAATACTTCGCTTTTTAAATCAACCATACTCTTAAAATTATAAAATATTGGTTGAACTGAACAATTAAGTTTACTAGCTAACTTACGAGCATTAATAAATTCAATTCCCTCATTATTTAAAATATCTAAGGCAGCAGTAATAATATATTCTCTATCAATTTTTTTAATAGGAGGCATAATATCACCTTTCATAACAAATGTTATATAACATTTGTTATAATTATAATTTATCCACAAAAAAAAGTAAAGACCCAAACTTTACTTTTCTTTACGCTTAATTATTTTATATTGTTCACGAAATCTTAATACCGCCATATACAATAAATCACTGAATGATGTAATGATTAAAAAAGGCGTTATATATTTAAAAAGATATCCATCATAACCATCACGATAAATATAATTAAAAAACATATTCAATATAAAAATAAATATCATAATTCCAATCGCAATAAACTGAATTATACAAAAAGTTTTTTCTAAAATATTTAGCTCCTTATTAAAATATTCACTCGAAGCTGCCAAAGTTAGGAGATTATCTTCTGATGCTTCTTTATATTCTTTGCTATCTAAATACGATCCTGTTAAAAGTTCATTTACTGAGACTCCTAAAATATTAGCAAGATCCAGTATTAATGAATGATCAGGTAATCCCCTTCCATTTTCCCATTTCGAAATAGCACGGTCTGTTATGCCTAAATTTATCTGCAAGTTCTTTTTGAGTCATATTCTTTTTCTTTCGTAACTCCATTATAAAACTACCTATTTTAATAGTGTCCATAAATTTCTCCTTTCAAATCAATTATATAAAAAATATGTAAAAAAAACACCAAACTAATCGTAGAGAAAAAAAAGATAATAGTAAATTATCTTATTAAAGAACTCGCAACAATTTTTCTACTCTTTTCAGAAATAACTGGACTTTCACCCGTACCAGACTCATCTAAAACTGGACGGAAACTTTTATCTACAACTTTTCCTTCTTCTATTTCTTTTCTTATTTGCTCTAAATTTACCTCATCATAATTATCTTTAGAAAGTTCGCATACAATGTTAGCAAGAAATGTCCTGTAAGATTTATAAGCATCCAAATTAACATGAGTATAAGCCGATATTTTTTCCGCTGAAGAAGAAGGAAGTTCTCGCGTTTCAGCAAAATGTAATTTAACAATAGTTCTTATTCCCCAATCTTCTTTAATATAGCTTAATTCACGAGCTAAAATATCCATAATTTTATTCGCATAATTATTAAATATAACTTCTTCGCTAAACTCTAATGCATCATGACCAAACATATGTCCAACTAAAATATCTTGTATTCCCATACTCATTGGCATATCAATACTAGTATATCCCTCTTTAACAAAACCACATCTCATAAAAGAGACACCATACTGCATTAAAAAATAGACCATCGCTTGAAACTCAATAGTTAACTGACGCTTATCACCATTTAAGTTAGGAGCATGACCATACACGCGTTCATACGCATGATATAAACTATTCGCTACTTGTTTTTCTTCCATATTACCACCCTTATTGATTATTATAACAACTCATAAACAAATAATAAAGATTTATTTCAAAAATCTCAAAGTAATAACTAAATCATTTTCTTTTACATTAACACTAATCTTACCATTTAAAACACCTGTAAAATTTTTAGCAATAGCAAGACCAAGGCCCATATTTCCTTTAGTTCTTGAAATATCTCCTGTATAGAATTCATCAAAAATATGCGTCAGATCAATATCTTTATTTGCTAATTTATTAGAAAATTCTATAGTTAAATCATCTTTATTTTCAATTTTAATATTCAAATCTCCCTCACTATGCATTAATGCATTAACAATTAAATTATCAATAATTCTTTTCAAAACATCTCTATTTGTTATTAAAAAGCATTTATTTGGGGGAAATCATCATATAAGTTTCCAATACACTCTTCCAATAAAGAAACTATGTTCTCTTTTATCACAAGCATTTTAAATGAACCTTAATACGAGCTAAAAGTTCATTATTATCAAAGGGTTTAGTTATATAATCTTTTGCTCCTAGTTTAAATAGGGCCAATTTTTTTTACTTGTCTCATTAATCGCACTCATCACAATAATTTAGTCAGCATATTATTAATATCTGTATCATCTTCTATTATAAGTATCTTCATAATTATTCCTTTTCTAGAGTAATACTATCATATGCCCCAAGATTAATCACATCATATCCAAGATTTTTTAAGGTAGATAGGGCTTTACTACTTCTTACCCCACTCTTACAATAAACAAGTATAACCTTATTCTTATCTAAATTAACCTCATCATCTATTTCATCATATGGAATGTTTAAAGCATCTTTTACATGTCCAGCACTATATTCTTCATTTGTCCTTACATCAAGAATTATATAATTTCCACTTTTTAAAACCTCATCTAAGGTAGACTTATCACGACTTCCACAACCTACGAGTAATATACAAACAATTAACATTATAACAATTTTTTTCATCAAACCACCTTGCAAAAATTATAGCACCTACGACTATTCCAAATCCATAGAAATTAAATTATCTTCCAAAATCTTAATTAATGCCTCATTTCCTTTAGTTGATAAATGAACTTTATCTTTTAAAAGATAATCAGAATTATCATTTATCTCTTTAACAAAGTCTATAACATGCAAATTATCTTTTTTTAATTCAAGTAAAGTGTTTGTTATCTTAGCATTAACTGAAACTACATAAACCTTTCTATCTTGGCACAATTCCACAATCGTTTTATAATCATTAGCACTTAAATTAGCATTTTTATCAAAAGCTAAAACAATTTGCGAAGTCATTGTACCATCATCATTAGATGAAGAAATCTTATCTTTTAATGAAGAATAATTTGCATCTTTATCAATATTAAATACCGAACTACTAAAACGTTCATTAAGAGAATCAAAGGCGTATAAAAGTAAATCATTTCCATAAAATGTCACTTTAGAAATCTCTTTATTCTTATATTCCTCAATTAACTTTTCTTTTTCTTTCTCCAGTTTTTCTAAATATACTTCTTTTATTCCATTATAAATTGCTTCTTGATAAGCTTTTCTGCCACTACCAGTTAAATGAATACCATCTTTATAAAAGTATTCGGTATGTCCTTTTGAAATACTTTCCCAATCTATCACATGAAAATTATCATAAATTGAAGCAAGTTCTTTTAATTTATCATTAACATGAACATTTTTATCATTCGTAACAGTTAACCAAAAAATATCATTATCTCCAATAGTTTCAATTATCTTTATCTTACATTGTTTTGAACAATCCCCATTAGCACCAAGATTTATTATCACTGGACCATTAAGCATTTCCTTGCTCTTAAGATCTAAAAGTATTTCATTAGAAGCCCAAATACTTCTTGAAACCTTAGCATCAAAATAACCATTTTTAAAAGCCTTATTTAGATTATCAACCGCACCTAACATAACAGAGTCTCCAACTCCAATAATATTTAAATTAGCAACCACCTCATCAATATTATTTTTACTATCCTCAATATCTTTTAAAGTTGCTGCCCTTTCTTCGGTTTCTTTATTAACTCTATTTTTGTAGTCTTCCTGGCTTTTTAAAATATCTTCTTCTCTTTCCTTTAATTCCTCTTCCAAAACTTTCATATCACTTAAATAATTATCTTCTTTAATATATATAAATAAGCCAATTAAAGAGGCTAAAGATATAAAAAGCAGTAAAATATTGTTAGCTATTTTTCTTTTTTCATACCTTCTTTTCTTTAAGGCTGCATGTATTAAAGATGAAGTCATAAATATCGCAAAAAATATAAATAATAAATTGAAATACTTATTAATATAGAAAAATTGAAATATATATATGATGGGATATTGCACTAAATAAACCTCATAACTAATACTTGATAAATATTTAATAACTTTAGTACCAGAATTTATAGATTCATCTTTATCATTCATTGCATAAACAATTAAATAGCAAGTTATTAAACTAACTAAAAGCATAATTATTGGAAAATAGAAAAATGAAGAATCAATCGCGACAAAAAGGCATATTAAAACAAGTAAAAAAGCCCAAAACATCCTTTTAGATCCAACACCTTCATTTATAAAAGAATCAACACGACTTTTATAATTCGTATAAATAAGTCCTAAATTAAGGCCAATAATCAAAGAAAAAGAGCGAGCAAATGAATCATAGTATGACGAATTAAAATTACCATTTTTATTTAACATGTAAAAGAATATAAAACTTACAATAGATAATCCACTTAATAAAATACAAGGAAAAAATTTATTAATTTTCTTTTCTATTTTCTTTGTTAAAAGATATATAAAAGGGAATAAAAGTTCAAATTGCATCAGTATTGATATATACC
This sequence comes from uncultured Bacilli bacterium, assembly GCA_910587065.1. Classification (GTDB taxonomy): domain Bacteria; phylum Bacillota_I; class Bacilli_A; order RF39; family UBA660; genus CAG-582. The sequence goes on from CAJUMA010000005.1 coordinate 103,798, forward strand.
AAAAATGGGTAAAAGGTGAACTTGCACTTCTTGCAAAATAGTCAAGGTTTGCCTTTATTTGCCAAAAATTGTTATAACCAAATATAACTGATGTAGTCTCAACCTTTAAATTAACCCAATGCGTATTGGGTATAAAGTGTAAAATTAATACAGTTAAAAATACGACAATAATAAGAGGTAAATATATTTTAATTATCCTATTCTTATAATAGTCTTTGAGAGAAAATTTCTCCTTTTTATTAGTCGATACAAATGATAAAAAACCACTAAGCACAAAAAATGTGCATACTGCTAAATAACCACCTTTTAATATATCTAAATGATAAAACAAAACAGCCAAACAAGCAACTACTCTTATTATACCTAATCCCTTATAATAATTCTTAGTCATTACTACCACCACTTCTAGTTCTTATTATAATAAAAATTAAAAAAAATATTAAGTGCTGTAATAACTATTTTACGAGTCTTTACAATGATTAATTTGTTTTCTTACACCACTTCGCACTCTCATAAGCTTCATTAACTTTGCCAACGTATTCCCCCTGTTTTTTGACATCAACTAAAATATATTCACAATCAGTCGTTACATCAATAACTAAAGATGTCTTAGATTCCTCACTCATTTTAACCAATACTTTAAAATGTTTATCCATGATATACTCTTGGTACAAAAGAGTAGCATCTTTTTCCATAAATCCATATTCTAATAGTTTTGCATAATCGAAATCACAATCCTTAGAATAAACCCTAAAATCCCGCATATTTATAAATCTTCTTTATCTAAAATATAAGCATTATCAGGTGTCACAGTTGCCTTCTTCGTATAAATAATCCAATCTGTTAAATCGTTAATCTTATACCATGCTTCATATCCCTCATGAATATCAGGAAAATAATAAGGTTCTTGCGTTAATCTTGCTTTGAATTTACTTCCTTTAAACTCTAATAACTCAAACCAAATATGTTCATATTTACCCTTTTCTTCTAAAGGTAAACCAATTTTCAATAAAATCGTATTGTCTTTATTCTTAGAAGCTAATTTAACATAATTAAATCTTTCTATCGCAACATTTTTCATTCTTTCTGTTTCTTCGTCACTGAAGAAGAAAAGTGGATTATCTCCCCAAAGTTTATCATAAACTGATATCTTACTAATACGATTATTTCTTTCATCATCCTCACTCAAGTAAACAAATATAACACTAGTTTTTATATTATGACCATTTTCACGATCCTTTTTCCCACCATTTTTAATATGTTTATACTCATTTAAGGCCTCTGTCCATATTAAAGAAGTTGCAACAATAGGCTGACCATTAATAAGTCTGCCTATATAATCCCCATTTAAATTATCATCTATTTGTTTAGAATCAAGTAAATACATAGCATATGAATTAATTAAATTATAATGATTTCTACTATTCTCTTTAGTTGATCCAAGTATTTCCAGTTCTGATAAACCGCACCTTAAAAGGCCATGTGTATGTAACCATACCGAATTATCATTTCCTGTTACAGCTTGAATAGAATATAAATCCTTCGAACTTGGAGCATATTTAGAATTAGCTTCCATTTTAACCCAATCTCTTAAAAATATTCTTTCAGCCGATTCATCCATTAAAGCAATTAAATCTGGTACCATTATATATGCTAATTTTAATTGTAAATGGAAACACTTTTTAGGATTTCCATTAAACGCCATATAAATTGTTAAACTCTGTTTAGCATTCTTTATAAGATTCTTTTCTTCATCACCTATGTATAAACCATTTAAATAAAATTCAGGAATATTTATACCACCCGAATATACTCCAACATCATATTCTTCTGATTTGTATCTAATCTTCAAATTTATGGTTTGAGTCGCAACATCAGTCTTTGTTGAAAGAACTTTAATGTCTTTTGCCGCCTCCAAATTATTTAAAGCTTCTTTAAGTAAATCACAATCACAGTTTTTAGGAACAACCATAAAATAGGATTTCTCTTCCCAATAATAAGCAGCATGCTCTTTTAATTTCTTAAAAAACATCATATCACCCTCTCAATATTAATTAAAAATATTATACAATAGAATTAAGAATGAATAAATAAAAAGAATGATTAACCTTAATTAATCATTCAACTTTTCTTAAACCAGCAACAGTTAACTCATATATATCTGTACTAACCTCTTCAATAAATTTACGATCGTGCGAAACACTTATAATCGTGCCTTTAAAATTTTTAAGTTCATTTCTTATAACCGGATTGGATAAAGGAGAAACATTTCTTGTCGGTTCATCTAAGACTAAAACATCACACTTGTCCTTAACTAACTTAGTAATAAATAATTTAGCAATCTCTCCATTACTTAAATTTCTAATATCTCCACACATTTCCTCTCGAGTAAATTTCATATTACCTAAGTATTTTCTCGCCTCCGTTATATCATTTATATCAGTAGATGCAACAAATTCTAAAGGAGTCTTATAATTAGTTAAATAACTATTATAATCCTGGGGCATAATACCTACTTTAATATCCTTTCTAGACTCTAACACTTTAATAATTTCCTTAAGTAAGGTTGTCTTACCTACACCATTTTCCCCAATTATTGTAATATGTTTAGGTCCAATTACATCAAGCTCAATATTTTTAGCAAGAACTTTAAAAGGAACTTCCAACTTCTCCATTTTTAATCTTAATATTTCCTTATTCTTCGGAATATTAACATCACAAAAGAAAAAATTAATGTTCTCTTCAGGATCTGGTAATTCAGATAATTCAGAAGTATTAATCCTTTTTTCTTGAACTTTTAATGTTTTCATTTTCTTCTTTAAAACTCTTGCTCCATGCGGATCTTTTCTCGAAATATTCCTTTGATCTTGTTCAACAGTATTCATAATTCGATTAAGTCTCTCTTTCTTTTTTTCTTGTTCCCTTCTTTCATTTTTAGCAATTTGAGTCATAGCTTCTATTTTTCTTAAACGCTTAGCGACATATTCATCATAGCCACATCTTACTAAAGTATGTTTACACTCCGTTTTCTTCTTTAACTGTTCAATATGCAAAATCATATTAGCTGTTTTAGAAAGTAATGTTTCATCGTGTGAAACATATAAAATTGGTTTATCTATAGAATTAATAAATTCCCCTAGCCATTCAAGAGCGGCAATATCTAAATCATTTGTAGGCTCATCAAGAAAAAGAATATCTGGATCATCTAATAATATTTTTAAAATGGCAATTTTCACAAGTTCTCCACCAGAAAGAGTATTCATATTCTTTTTTAGCAAATCCTCTTTTATATTAAAATTTCCAATAAGTTTATAAAAACCATTTAATTTATTGTAATAATCTACATTATCTAAAAAAAGGAAATCAAAAACCCTTTTATCTTTATCGCTTAAAGACTGTTCTAAATAGCCAACTCTTAATCCTTTTAAATCTATAAAGCCACTAATAATTGCATAGTCTGCTTGTCCCAAAATACACTTAAGTATAGTAGACTTCCCATTTCCTTCTTCGCCAATAATTGCACATTTATCTCCCTTATTTAAAGTTAAATTTAAATTTCTAATTAAATATCTTGTCGATACACATATATCAACATTTTTCAAATCAAACATTTATGCCTCCTAAAAAATTATTTGGCATAATTAAAGCTTATGCCACGCTTATCTTAAAGTTCTCACATTCCCACCTCCAAAGTAACAATCAAATTCTTCAAATTTAACTTATTAAAATATATATTTAGAAAATAAAATCAAAATTATTATAACATAAAAACAGCTTAAAAATAAGCTGCTATCTACTAAATAATACTTTTTCTGATTTATACTGCTTAATAATTATAAACAGAACCATAGATATAATTATTATTGTTGAAAGTAACATCAAAATTATGTTTAAAATATCAACATTTTTATTAGTAATATCTTCAAATAAAAGTGTGTAATTCAAAAATGGCACTAATGATAGCAAGTGTGATGAAGATATGTCAATCATAAACGCGATCATTCCTGGAAAAAAGGAAATAAATGTAAGGGGCGTTAGAGAACTTTGTGCTTCTTTAAATGATGAAGATTTACTTGCTATAGCGATACATAAACCGCTTATTAAGAATGAATAAGCAAAAATAACTATAAGGGCATACATAATACTCTCAATAGATAACATTAAACTTACTCCCTCATATATTTTAAACATTGAACCTGCTATATTAAGAGAAATTATAAATAATACTAAACTAAGTAAACCAGTTATAACGCTTGATACTGTAACACTTAAAAATTTACCAATTATTATATCTCTTGCTTTAATAGGGAAAGTTAGAAGTGTTTCTAGTGTACCTCTTTCTTTTTCTCCTGCTGTTGTATCCGTTGCTGGATAAGTCGCCGAAACTGTTATCGCCATAATGATAAACAAAAAGCCGTAAGTCGTTATATATTTTGAAAAATAGTTTTCATTTTCTTTAGATGAAATATTTTCCTTAACGGTAATTAAATTAATTACTTCATCTGGATTAATCTTTTTATCACTTAAATATTCTCTTTGTAAATATTCTTTATAAGAAGCAAAATAAGCATTAACTAAATTCAAAGAAAAATTTAAATTTTCATCTTCATCATTTGCATTTAAAGTATAATTATTACCATCCTTTAAAACATATAGATTAAGGTTGCCATTTTCATATTCTTCTTTTAGTTCTTCATCACTTTTAACAACTACTTCAAATTCCAAATTTTCAGCAATACTCTTTTCTACTTCATTAAGCTCATAGTTAAAACCAATTTTATTATATTCGGAAACATCTTTATTAATCTGCATATTAAATAAAGCTGACATGCCAATAATTAAAAGAGGAATTAAAATAGGTATAACTAACATCATTGAAAGAGATTTTTTATCTCTAAATAATTCTTTTAATTCTTTTTTTAATATAGTATAGAGTTTCTTATTCATTATAATCTTCTCCATTTCTTTCAATTAGCGCAAAAAATGCATCTCTTAAATTAGTTGTTTTCGTGTCTTTTTTTACTTTATCTGGAGTTCCCTCTTTTATTATTACACCTTTATTTATCATAATGACATAATCACATATATTTTCTGCTTCTTCCATATAGTGAGTTGAATAAAGTATGGTTTTATTCTTTTTCTTCTCTTCTTTTATGAAGTCAATTATAACTTGACTTGATAATATATCAAGGCCACTTGTAGCTTCATCTAATATGTAGTACTTAGGATCATGAACCATACACCTTGCAATATTAACTCTTTGAGTTTGACCCGTCGATAAATTTCCTATTTTATTATACAAAAAATCTTCCATATTAAGGATTTTTGAAATATTCTTAATTCTTTTTTCTAAACTACTTGCCTCAACATCATAAAACTCTCCGCACATACGCATAAGTTCATAACAAGTAAGTGTATTATATATTTTTGTATTACCAGAAAGATAAGCAATATTCTTCTTTATTTCCAGTTCATTTTTTTTAAACCCAAGCGAATCAAAAGTAACTTCTCCACTAGTTGGCTCTAATATTCCCCCTATCATACGAAGTAGAGTCGTTTTACCAGCACCATTAGGCCCAAGAATTCCAATTACTTCACCTTCCTTGGCTTTAAAAGTAATTCCATTATCAGCATAAAATTCTGTTCTTCTCTTCTTTTTGTCTGTTTTTACAAACTTTTTCTTTAAATCAGTAACTTCTAACATAAATATTCCTCCTAAATATATTAGTTTTTTCCTAAAACTATATTAACACATAAAAGGAAAAAGCAAAATATAAAATTTATTTAATATTCTTTGTTTGAATATATTTTTTTAGAAATCTTGTATGAAACAAGAAATAAAATAACTACTCCAATTGGAATAAGATAAACTAAAATATCTTCAAGACTCTTTAATATATTACTAGCAATATTAATATTAATTCCTAACTTACTTAATAGTCCAAAGACAAGAGCAACACCAAAGACCGATAAAAATATACCAATTCGTCCTTTCTCAATACCAAATTTATAAATAATTGGATAAAATATAGTTTGAACTAGTAAAATTCCTAACCATGAGTAAAATGATATTTCCAAGATTTCCATTATATTTAAATTATTTTTTAATATTCCAGATATAATTGATAAAAGAACAGAAAATAAAACAGAAGCAATTTCAATAATCAAAGTTGAAATATACTTAGCTTTAACAGCATCACTTCTCCCATTGGGCAGTGTTCTAATAAAAGCATCGCTTTTATTGTATTCATCATAAGAAAATGTTGACATCATTAGCACAGCACTCATATAAACAGCAAAGAAAGAGAACTCCGATTGTCCGTTAATAGTCAAAAAAGAGAACACTAAAATAATTAGCAATAGACTTCTTAAATTTCTCTTTACAATAAATAAATCTTTTTTTATTAATCCTATCATATTCTATCACCCTTAATCATCATAATCATTAATTCTTCAATTGTAACCTTATCAACAACACACTCTTTATATTTCTTCTTCACATTTCTTATGTTATTTACCAATACTTCACAATCATATTTGTTCATTTTATAAGAAATTATATCCTTATCATCTATCTTAGAAAAATAATCTTTATCACATTTCAAAATTGCATAATTATCAATTATATTATCTCTCGTGTCATTTAATAAAATTGTTCCCTCATTTAAAAATATTATATTATCAGCAATATGTTCTAAATCACTTGTAATATGCGTTGATAAAAGAATCGTATGTTCATCATCTTTTATAAAGCTTAAAAATATATCTAAAACCTCATTTCTCACGATTGGATCAAGACCACTTGTAGGCTCATCTAAAATCAGCAATTTAGGTTTATGAGCTAAGGCACAAGCTATCTCTAACTTTTTTCGCATACCCTTTGATAAAGTCTTAATCTTCGAACTCTTTTCTAGTTTAAATTTTGATAAATAATCAAAGAAAAGGTTAGAATCCCAAGTTTCATAAACGCCTTTAAATATAGAATCTAAGTCACTCACCAATAAAACTTCTGGCATAAACATATCATCAAGAACGACTCCAATGTCATCTTTAATTTCATCTTCAAAAGAAGACATATCTTTACCAAATATTGAAACACTACCATCATCAATTTTTAAAATACCTAAAATGGATTTAATTAAAGTTGTTTTACCAGCACCATTTTCACCAATAAGTCCAACAATAGATCCTGATGGTATATCTAAATTAATATTATCAAGACTAAATCCTCCATTATAACTTTTCTTTAATTTTTTTATTTCAATTGCTTTATTCATCATCATCACTCTCCATTAAAAAATCAAATAAATCAATTAGTTCGCTTTTCTTTATATCATAAGTTTTTGATAATCTTATAATTTTATTTAAATGCTCTTCAATATCCCTTTTAGCTTGTTCTTTTGCCAGTTCAACATTCCTTGGTGCAACAAAGCTTCCTTTTCCTTGGACAGTTACTATATACCCTTCACTTTCAAGTTCATCATAAGCCTTCTTAATTGTCATAACACTAATTCTAATATCACTAGCAAGACTTCTTATAGAAGGAAGCATTTCATCCTCTGCCAGTACTCCGCTCATTATCTGCTCAATAATTGTATTTTTCAGCTGCTCATATATCGGAACAGCACTATTGTTACTTATTATTATTTTCATCTACCTCACCCAATTGTTATATACAGTATATAACAGTATATAACAATTGTCAATAAAAATATAAACATAAAAAAAGTATTACTTAAAAGTAACACTTATATTCTTGGTTTTAATGACTGCTGTTCTAATGATTTTCTATGTTCAATTTCAGCATTTAATATTTCAATTCCCATAGAAGAGGTCTCGTTTGCTATAGCTAATACCTCTAATAGAGAAGACAAATGTAAATTTGTAAAAGCATGTCTTTTAAAGCGAGTTAATCTATCAATTGTTGTTCCATTACCATTACTAAGTAAAAATTGCGAAAAATCTCCAAAAGATTCAACATCATTTTGAATTGCTTTTAAATATTCAATATTTAATGCTAAATCAGTATCACTCAATTCTTTAGCACTATCTAAAAAATTTTCTCTTATATATTCAATATGAGCTTCTTTCATTTCGTCCTCTGACTCATAAGGTAAAACTCTTGTCGCATATTCAATCATTCCTGAAATCATATAGTTGGGCTTATCTATTATTCCCATAACTTATTCCTCCTTAAAATTATAGTTATAATAACACTTAAGAAAAATAATTACAAGTATAAAAAAACTAACTTTCTTAATTAACAAAAAAAAGACTTTCCATAAGTCCTTTATTTAAAGTTCGAAATGTCGAACAAACTTTACATTGGTAGCGACGGAGGGGATCGAACCCCCGACCTACCGGGTATGAACCGGTCGCTCTAGCCAGCTGAGCTACATCGCCATATCAACACAAGCAATATTAATATATCATATTAACTTGTGTTTGGCAACAAATTTTTTAGTTCTTTTTACAATAAAGAGTTAATCCATTATCAAGTTTTATTCTTATTGCATAGCCAATAATTAATCCATATTTATTATAAACTTCAATAAATTGTGAATCTGTAATCAAGTTATTAATATAAAGGGGATCTATATAATTATGTAAGTCACTTCCAGAAACTTCCATTAGTTCTGTATAAGCATCTGATTCATCAATCTCATTTGGATCATATCCCTTACTAAATTTAATAATCATTTCCTTTTTCCAGTCATCAAACGCTGGTTCAATATGATGAATATTTAAATCGGCCTCTTTCATCTTTGTTAAATTAAAACCTTCTTTAACGTTTAAAGTAACTTCCTTTTTTATGGAATTATTTGCACTGTCACTCACTCTTATCTCAAGTTTATAAGAGCCAACCTTTTTATTAAGATTTTCACTATCTCCATTTACATATTCTACTTTACAAGGCTTTGAATAATCATCACACAAGGTTACAAAGTCATCAGGTAAAAACTCTTCATCCACACCAACTGTTAAATCACTTACCTCTACCTTAGGTGCAACTGTATCAATCACTTTTATGTGACCAATCTTAGTAATATTCTTGTATTTTATTTTAAAGGTATAATCGCCGACCTTATTTAAAATACCATCTTCTTGCTGAACTCCTGAAAACATCATTGTATAATCATCTTCATCAACGACTTTATTTTTAACAAAATCACGAACATCATTAGAAAGAACTGTACCAACTTCAAATTTTAAATCTTTCTTTATATTCAATGTATAACGAGTTCTAGCATAAAATAAGATTCCAAGTACTAAAACAAAAACGAACACTAAACAAATTATAACAACCTTAGTTTTACGAGGATTTGACTCCTCAAAATAAAAATCTTGATCCATAAATTAACTCCTTTCTATATCCATCTTGAAAAATAAATATTTCTTGTATATCCTTCTTCATAATTATCAAAAACCTTAATTATCCAACTAACTATTGCGGATAAAATATCTTCGCCTTTTCTAATCTTTATCTTTTGCATTTCTGATTTTAATTCTTTTCTAAAAATATAGTCATCAATATATTTACTTAGAATAGAATCAAGTTGCTCCAATTTAGCAATTTCGCGTTTATCAGAAATATCAACTTTAAACACATAATCTTGATAAACATCAATTAATTTCTCTGATAATTTATCATCTTCTAAATATTCAAAATCAACAATTCGATAAAAATTTGGACAATGACGTAATACTTGCTTATTTTTTTTCATAAGTACCTCACATTATAATTATACAAAATAATAGTAGATTTGTATAGATAAAATCAAATAAAAAAACACCTAACAAGGTGTCTAATCTGCGCGCGTTTTTATATTAAAGTTTAATTAGTCCTCTTTTTTAGTTGCAATTACTTCTTTTCCTTTGTAATTTCCACACTCGGGACATGCTCTATGTGCTTTAATAGGAGCACCACATTTAGGACAAGATATTACTCCAGGTAATTCTCTCTTTAAATGAGTACGACGCATTCTCTTTTTAGTTTTACTAGTTCTTCTAAATGGAACTGCCATAATTTCACTCCTTCCTTAAGTCTTTTATTCACTAACTAACTCCCAGCCATCACCGTAAGTTTTAGTTACACTTATGCCCTCTTTGACAACCCTCATAGGGACTTCCGATACAATATTTTCCCATAAAAATGGCAAAATATCAAGTGTATTTTTGTTTTTTAAATAAAAATCATTAAAATTTCCTAAAATTTCTTCAATATTTGTCTTAAAGTCATATAAAACATCTTCAAGAGTTATCGCACAAGGAAGAATAAATGTACCAGACACTTCTAAATTAGTCTCAATCTCATCTAAGTTATTTATACTTATCGTGCCAGTTACTTTAACATCTTTAATTTCTCTTACATCCATATTTCGATAAAAATCACTAGGAAAATCAACAAATTCATCAATGTCCAAATAATTATAATTATTTAGTTTAAATAAATCTATTTTCATATCTATTTGTTCATTCTATTCATTTGCGCCATAACTTGTTTAACTTGTTTAGAATTAGGTTTACGACCCATACTAGTCATTAATGCTGTAATCATTTGTTCATTTATTGGGGGATTCTTTTTAAAGTATCCCTTCATAAAATGTCTTGCTAAGAAAAATCCAATAACTGCACCAATTACAAGACCTATCACTACTAATATAATATCATGTAACATAATATCATCTCCTATAAACCATTATATCATAAATTCCTCTATTCATAAACAATAAGTTCATGCTGAGCACGAGTTACAGCTACGTAATATAAATATTTGTCATGAGAAAAATTATTAACGATAATAGCTGAATCAAATTCAAGACCTTTAACACCATATGCTGGAGCTACTATCAAATGTTTATCAAATTTCTCGGTTGTTACATCAATAACACAAACTTCTTTATATACCGTCTTTAAACCATCTGCAATAATTCGTGCTTCATCTATACTTTTTGTAATAACAGCAACACTTTTATACTTCTTTTTTAAATATCTTATATCCCTGCCAATATGTTTAAGCTCACTCATCTCTCTTTTTAAAACAGGTAAATTAACATTTTTACGTATCGCGCTTACATGATTTAAATTAAGTATTGAATTAGCATATTCAATTATTTCAGGAGAAGATCTATAAGTCTTAGTAAGTTCAAAATATTCACTATTAGTATCAAATATATTAAGTAAAATTTCTAAAGTATCATACTTATAAAAAGGATTAACCGTTTGATTAACATCACCTAGTATTGTAAAATGAGCATTTTTAAATATTCTTTTTAATATTTTATATTGCAAGTATGTATAGTCTTGGGCCTCATCAATAACTACTTCGCGCATAGCAACTTGATAAGGAAATCCCTCAAGCAAACACTTCATATAAATATAGGGTGTTGCATCTTCATAATTAATAATACTACCCTCCAAATTCCTCATATTTTCATTTTTACGATACATGTAAGGATAAGCATCTTTAAAAATAGCGGAATCATAGAAAAACTTATACACTTCATTAAAATCATATTTAAAGTTACTTATCTTCAATAAGGCTTTTTTAAGTAATGGAAGCATTGAATCTTTGCCCTTATAATAAGTATTGTTAATTTTTTCTGCAATTAAATCTACTCTTTCAAAAAGAGGTTTATTTTCATATCTAACATGTAAAAGTTCATTTAACTCTTCCATTGGAACTTTCTTTTCCCTATATTCTAAATCTTTTAAAAACCTAGCAGCTTTTGTATAAAAGTTTGTAAAAGCCTCAATTGCTGGTATTATATCATCGCTTAATTTAAATTTTATAAGATCATTATCTTGTCTTTTGCCTTTGTAATATCTTTCAACAAAAGAAGAATACGCTTCGACACTATTGTATTCAGAAATAAATGTAGAGGCAAAAGAATGATAAGTAGTCTGCAATGTATTATCTTCACCTAAATCAGGCAACACCTCACTAATATATTCAGTAAATACATTGTTTGGAGAGAATATTAAAACATTACCACTTGTTAAATATTCAAGTTTATATAAAAGGAAAGCGATTCTATGGAGAGCAACACTTGTTTTTCCAGACCCTGCAATGCCTTGAACAACAATTGTATCATTTTTACTGTTTCTTATAACCTCATTTTGTTCAGCCTGAATAGTATTAACAATATTTTTCATTTTATCACTACTTGTTTGAGCTAAAACATCTTGAAGTAATTCATCATCAATATTAACAGTTGTATCAAAAACATGTTTAAGAGTTGCATCTTCTATCTTATATTGGCGTTTACGAGTTATATTTCCCTCTTCACTTCCTCCTGGACTAGAATACTCGGCATGTCCAAGGCCATAGTCATAAAACAAACTACATATTGGAGCACGCCAGTCACAAACCAAATAATCAGTATCCTTCTTCACGGCCGTAATACCAATGTATATTGGTTCATCATTAAATATAATTGAAGCAAAATAAGGACTATTTTTTATTTTATGTAATCTTCGAACTTTTTTAGTTTTGTCATTTAAAAGAGCAATTTTTAAATCATTATCACGAACGAAGGCATAACGTTCTCCTTTATCCATTTCTTGTTCCATTTCCCAACGTAATCTTTGAAATTCTTTTAACTCTTCTCCTTCATCCGTTATCTTTATACCATAATCCTCTATTTGTTTATTTATTTCACTTACAGTTTCACTTAGATAAGCACTCTCCTGTTTTAAATCTGTTTCTGATAAATCCATTTTGTTACCTCCAATTATTACAAAACTAAATTAATTATATAAAACAGCAAAAAAAAATGCAATAAAACTATATTACACTTTACTTATACTGAGTTAAGTTCTTTTACATCTTTTTTAGTCATATCATCTTTTTCTGAATATGTGCTTTCATATTCTTCAATAACTTTATCAACTATTTCTAAGTACTCTTGATAATCACTTGCATTATTTAATTGTAACTCAAGTTCTTTTTCCTCAAGAATATGTCTCAATTTATGATACTCTTCTCTTGCATCATCCATTTCTAAAAAAAGTTCCTCAGCCTCTTCCTTGCTGACACTCTTGGTTTTTGCCTCATTTAAATTCTTTAATACCTTATAATCTTTTCCATAAACTATTTTGGGTAAAAGAAGATCTTCAAACGTCGCTCCCAAAATTGCAGTTAGAATAATGCATGTAATAAAAATTCCAAGACCAATAGTTTCAAAAACAAACATAGTCCCAACAAATAAACAAATAACATTATGAACAATCCGCATAATTTTGTAAGCCTTGCTCTTTTCAATAGCAGGAAATGAATTATTTTGTTCATTTAAGGTATGTTTCTTTATTAATAATTCATTATAATGATGATTAAGAATTCTAAATCTTTCTCTTTTTTTGACAAATTCTTTTCGTAAATTTAATAACTCTTCTAGCATATAAAGTTCCCCTTTTCAATAAAACAGCAATTATTATATAGTAATTAAGAGAAAAATTCAAGGATTTAATCCTTGAATATAAAAACATAATCATTAATTATAACTTCATCACCACGTTTAGCTCCCAAACGTTCTAACTCTTCTTCAACGCCCATACCACGAAGTTTACGACCAAAACGAAGTACAGATTCATCTTCATCAAAACGCGTCATAGCAAATAGTTTTTCTACTTCTTTGCCCGATAAAATCCAAGCACCGTTATCTTTTTTTATTGTAAAAGGTTTACTATTATCAAACTTATATAAAACATGACTTTCTTTCATCGTCTCTTCATCATATAAAACAACTTCCTCTAAAGAAGCAACTAATTCACCTAATCTTTCAATTAAAAGGTCTAATCCTTCTTCAAATATTGCACTAATTGGGAATACTTCAACATCTTTAAATCTTTCTTTAAAAAGTTTTAAATTATCTGATGCATTATCCAAATCCATTTTATTGGCTATAATAATTTGAGGCTTTCTTAGAAGACTTTCATCATATGAAGAAAGTTCTTTTAAAATACTTTCATAATCTTCTATTGGATTTCTTCCTTCACTTGCCCCCATATCTATTACATGAGCAATCACTTTTGTGCGCATCGCATGTCTTAAAAATTTATGACCAAGGCCAACGCCTGTTGATGCTCCCTCAATAAGCCCTGGCAAATCAGCCATTACAAATGAATCTCCATTTTTAAGCTTAATTACACCTAAATTAGGACTCAATGTTGTAAAATGATAAGCACCAATTTTCGCATTACAATTACTGATCATATTTATAAGTGTACTTTTTCCAACACTAGGCATACCAACTAAGCCAACATCCGCTAAAACTTTTAATTCACATTTAATAACTTTTTCTTCTCCAGGCTCACCAAGTTCACTTAGTCTCGGAGCTGGGTTTTCGTGTGTTGCAAAAGCTTTATTACCACGTCCACCACGTCCACCATGACATACTACAAATCTTTCATCTTTTTTTGTTAAATCGGCTAAAACAGTGTTTGTTGTTACATCTGTTAAGGTTGTACCCATGGGAATCTTAATTATAACATCTGTTGCATTCGAACCATTTTTTTCGCTCCCCTTACCATTGACACCTTTTTCACCCTTTATATGTTTCATCATTTTTAAATCAATTAAAGTTTTAAGTCCTGGATCAGTAACAAAAATTATTGAAGCTCCAGAGCCTCCATTACCACCATTCGGCCCACCCATTTCAATATACTTTTCACGGCGAAAAGAAGTACAGCCATCTCCACCTTTTCCCGCGCTCACCTTTATAGTTACCTCATCAACAAACAAATAAATCCCCTCCTAACAATCAAGTTCAATTATTGTACAACCAATATTGAAATTATACAAGTAATAACGTAATACTAACCTATTTCTTTTTAAACTGGAATGGATTTTTTTTTGTAAAATACCTCTTCCCTTACCATGAATAACAACAATCTTTCTTCTTTTTAATTTATAATTATCATTTATAAATTCATTTACCACAGTCATAACGGTGTCCTCAGTAAAACCATGAACATCTAACTGTGGTAATATCTTTATAAAAGGATCAATTTTCTTATACATTTCCCTGATTTGTTGAACTTTGGTTTACTTCAGGCATAGGAGTTGGAGTCGGACCCACTTGAGCAAATATATTTGTTCCAGGAGCAATTCCTCCACCTTGGATGCTTTCTTGACTAAGAGAAGCATTTTCAGTTTGATTCACTTGTGGTGTCATTACATTTGCTTGAGACACGTTACCTGTCTGATTTTGTACTTCACTAGTATTAGGATACTCATTTGTGTTTAAAACATTTCCCCCTGGTGTGCTATTAAAAGCAGTATTCATTTGGTCAATAGAATCAGCCATTGCTTGCATTTGAACATCAGTATTATTATGCACTTCAACATTAACATTAGGGTTTAAAGGTTCAATAGCAGCTGGCGTTGAAGCTGAATAATTATCCTTTTTAGCAAGGCCTAGTTTCTCTCTTAAACCTGAATTATCTAAAACTTCATCTATTTCTGGAATAGCATCAACTTCTCCAATTTTACTCATTGAAATAGCTGCTGCAGTATTCGCAAGTTTAATTGCATCATCAAGCAGAACTTCATTCATTAAACAAAATGACAAAGCACCAATAAAAATCGAATCAAAACTAGAAGAATCAACAACATTAATCTTCATCTCTGGGAGCATTTTTACTTTACCATCAATGCAATATAAAATCTTGTGGCTGTTTAGAATAACAACATAATTACTTTTTCCCGAACTATCAACGATTTTTTGATACAAATTAACATAGCCTTCTGCTGAGCCATCAACTTCACTTTTTGTCATCATTTCAGCAAACTTTTCAGTTACTACCGCCCATGTACATCTTTTAGATAAAGCAATTGAATCTTTATCGCCAACTCTTCCATAATAAACAGTTTTAACGCTTCCGTTATTATTCAAAAGAGCATGAGCACCAGCCAGTTCTGTTCCATCAATAATGGCAAAATTAGGCACAAAATCATATTTAAACTTTTTAAGCACACTTTCCGTATCATTATACAAAACCTTAGTAACGACCCCTGTTTTAGTATTTAAAATATAATAATTAACAGCTGTACTTGACTCAAAATCAGTCTCCATAAATTTCGATTCAACTTTGAAAGTCTTAAAAGTATCCTTAATTTTTTCTTGATATGCATCATTTCCTGCTACGCCAGTAAAATGCACATTCATTCCCCACTTGGCAAGTAAGCAAGCACTAGTGGCTCCCACATTACCAACTGATTCATTTTTATTTTTGATTAAAAAGATATCTCCTTCAGCAGGAAATTCCTGTAAAGGTAAATAAATATTAACTGCTGGTTTTCCAATTATAATAGTTTCCATCACGCATCACCCTATTCTATAAAGAATTATATAACAAACAAGAAAAAAAAACTATACTTATTTATAGTTTTCTTCTAACTTAACAGCATTTTTATAAATTGCAATTCAATTTAAGGCTTTTTCTTTTTTAGCTTGTTTTAAGGCTCTATCTCTGATTATTTCCTCAATAAAAGATATTGCTTCTTTTCTCTCAAAGTTAGGTGACAAAACTAATGTTTGACAACACTTAAAAGATATAATAAAGAACCATTATTATCAAATTTTTTAATTCTTCTAAAACGAAAGAACTTACACCATCATTATTATGCTTTAAAAGAAACAAATCTCTATTTTCGTAAAGCATTTCTTAATATTTTTAGATTTTCCGAATCTTCTACTTTTATCACTATATCTAAAATATCATCAGCAATCGCAAACTGTTTAATATAAAAAACAAGCCATAAAACTAATTTTCCACGAAAAAACAGCGCGATTGCGTTGTTTAATACAAAATGGTGTCCACGACGTGATTCGAACACGTGACCATTCGCTTAGAAGGCGAGTGCTCTATCCAGCTGAGCTACGCGGACAAATTAGTCAAACTTAAATGACTAATTCATTATAATACAAAAGACCTAAAAATGCAAGTATTTATTCAAAAAGATAAGCAAAAATATTATTAAACATATCTATAGATTTTCTTGCAGCCAAAGAAATTAATTCACTTAAATCCTCTCCAAAATCACTCACCTTGTTAGAATAATCTATATCATCAACTAAGGTATAATCTTTCATATCCATATATTCTCCGTTATTAACATCATTTTCAAATTTTCTTATTTGCTCCTCAGTATATAAAGTTTTTTTCATATTAATACTTTCGACATAGCCATTTATACTCATGGAATATAAACATAAAAACACGATAAATAAAGTTAACATAATTCTTGCAAACCAATTATTATTCTTTTTCTTATCCATAATCATTCCTCCAAATAATCATATATGGAGCCAGCCAAAACTTTTAAAGAATTTTCTACTTCTTCTTTAGTATTATAAGGTCCGCCTAATTCAATTAAAATAACTCGAGAATCTACTTCTTGATTAAAACTACTATTCTTTCTTAAAAGTAATCCTCTACTAATAGAATTATTTCTATTTTTTATCATTTTATTTATCTCTTCACTCACTCGATAATTATTCATGTAATTCTCATGGCTACCACCAACAACAAACATCATCTTTGCATAATCTACTCCATCAACACTAGCTGTTGTTATATTTTTGGCTGATGAATCACGATGTAAATCAATAAATAAAGAAATATCCTCGTTTAAATGATTACTCATTAAACTTTTTGTAACACGATAGCTCTGCGAATAAGTGTAATTATTTTTCTTAACTTCCTCAGTTATATTAGTTTCTTCGACAATAACATCTATTCCATAGTTATATAACTCATCTTTAAGTTTTTTAGCGGCACTCAAGACATCATAATCAGCGTACTTTTCCTGTTGATGTGTATTGTATATATAAATTTTCTTTCGCACCTGTTGTACTTCCGTGGGTAATTCATTAAATACTGGCTTTTCTTCTTCAATTTCATCAATTATTTTAAAGCCACTTTTTAACAAAAAATCATCACGATTAAAATTAATCGTAAATAAACGATAATCTTGTGTTAGTAAAAAAAGCGGATCTAGTCTCTTTATAATACTAAAACTAAAAAGAGTTATCACTATTGCTAAAACAAAAACAAATATGCTTTTAAGTTTAATTTTCTTTTTCGATTTAAATCTTTTTTTCATATCATCCACCGTTACAAGTGTATAATACTTTATATAAAAAAAATGTAAAAAAAAGAACTAGTTTTCTGTTTTCTCTAAAACTAATTCTTTCTTTTTTAATTCTTCAATTATCAAACTGTCTTCTTTATCTGCCAATTCTGCTATATTAACTCTTGCAAGTAGTGGAAGCAAACTTTCATTGATAATCATTTTTAAAAGTTCCCATTTTTCTAATCCTAATAATTCTTTAATATTTGGAATGGCTGGTAATGCATCATCATTGTCAAATAACAAGCAAACCAAAATAAGCAAATGATCTTTCCCTAAACCATTAAAAGATTTTTGATTTAAAATACCTGCATCTATTCCTCGAGACATAAGAGCAGATATCAAAGATTTAAAGCTAAATTGAAACCTTTCAAATAATTCATCAAAGCTTTCAACAATCTTCGCTTCTATTAAGGAAATAATAAACTTTCTTTCATCATATGAAAGTGTATTATATATTTCGCTCAAGCCAACTCCATTAAATTGTTCTGCCCCACTTCTAATACTCTCATATCTTTGGTCAATAGCTTTCTCAGGAATATCTTTAAAAGTTCGATTAGTTATTAATCCATTCTTCTCAATATACTCTAGTGAAGCCAGTCCCAAATTGCTAGTTCGATTATAATAAGTTATAAATTCAGCATTTGATTTAGCCTCTTCACCGCTATTTAGATATGACGTTATTAAAGATATCATCATAGAATCTGGTAACTTAATGATAGCCTCAACAATAATATTTTTAACTGTATAAATATCAAACCTTTTATCAAGTTCTTTTAAAAAAAACTCGATAGTTTCACTATAGACATCATACTTTCTTACAAGATCAGCATTATCAGCCATATTAGATTGCATAGATGAATCTTGAATATACTTAACAAATAAAGGAAATTTCTTATCAAAATTAGTTCTTCTTTTCATGAGAATACCTTCTTTACATGCACACTATGATACTAAACATTTAATCAAATGTCAAACATATATCAACTATATATGTAAATAACTCGTAACCTAATAAAAAAAAAAAAAAAAAAAAAAACAAGGACAATTAATCCTTGTTGGTTGACCCAAATCCACCAGTTCTTGCACCAACAGCATTATCATTATCAACTGTTAAAAATTTTTGAAAAACTACTTGGCCAATAACCTCCCCTTTTTTTATTTCTAAAGGTTCCGTTCCTAAATTGTAATAGGCATACATAAATTCTCCATCATTTTCGGGATTGCAATAATAATCAGCATCAATTATTCCTAACCCATTAGCAAGAACTAACTTCTTTTTACCTGGGTTACTTGAACGATTAGCTAACATATACCATTCATCATCTTGACAATAAGCTTTCAAACCTGTATGTAATAATGTTGGCTTACACCCTTTTTCAAAAACAGGAATAGTAACATCCTCGGCAGCTTCTACATCATAGCCAGCGCTCTTACTAGTCTTTCTAATTGGTAAATTAATATTTTTATCTTCCCATCCTTTTGCCACTTCAAATCCTCTTATTTTACACATGTCTTAAAATCTCCTAATCTAACATCATTCTTTTCATGAAAAACAATTGCCCCTTTTTTTAAACTTTCTTGTACATTAATAATTCGTTGGTTTCTACTCCCCCTATAAACTATTGCTAAATCTTTTTCTTCTAGATGAAACTCTCCATCAACTAAAACATCAATATATTTTATAAATTCCTTTGTAAAATCATACTTAGCAACCATTACATCTTGAATCTGTTTATCAAACAAATAACCTGAATAAGCCCATATATTTTTATTCGGATACATCTCTTTAACTTTTTTTACTAAAGGCAGTAAAGATTTTTGGTTATTCGGTTCAAAAGGCTCACCACCAAGTAAAGTTAGTCCTTTAATATAGTCAGGTTTTAGTAACTCAATAATTTCAGTAATAGTCTCATCTGTAAAAGGCTTCCCCGCTTTAAAATCCCAAGACTCGGGGTTAAAGCATCCATCACAGTGGTGAGTGCACCCAGATACGAATAAACTTACTCGTACCCCAGGTCCATTCGCTATATCATAATTTTTAATCTCCATGTAATTCATATCAAGCAATCCTTATTTCTAAAGGTGAGTAACTCTTTGTCCTATTTCTTTAGTTTTCCCTTCATTCCAGAAGTTCTCTCCTAAATATCCACAAGTACGACGAGTTACATTCATCTTATGTTTATCCTTATTTCCACAGTTTGGACATTCCCAAACACCATCTTTATTTAGTTTAATTTCGCCACTAAATCCACATTCATGGCAAAAATCTGATTTTGTATTAAATTCCCCATATTGAACATTATCATATATAAACTTAACAACTTCTTCCATAGCGTCTAAGTTATGCTCCATATTAGGAACTTCAATATAAGAAATAGCTCCACCTGTCGATAGTTTTTGTAATTCTGACTCAAACCCTAATTTTGTGAAAGCATCAATTTTTTCACGTACATCAACATGATAAGAATTAGTATAATAACCTTTATCAGTTACATCTTTAATTTTACCAAACTTTTCCAAGTCTATACGAGCAAATCTATAACATAAACTTTCAGCTGGGGTACCATATAAAGCAAAACCTAATCCTGTTTCCTTCTTCCATTCAGCACATTTATCTTTCATATGTTGCATTACATTAGTTGCAAATTCAATGCCCTTAGGATCTGTATGAGAAACGCCTTTCATCAATTTAGTTACTTCATATAAACCAATATAACCAAGAGAAATTGTTGAATATCCATTCATTAATAATTTATCAATTTTTTCACCTTTACCTAATCTAGCAATAGCTCCATATTGCCAATGCACTGGTGAAATATCCGATGTTATTCCTTGTAAAGCATGATGTCTACACATTAAAGCTTCACGACATAAGTCTAATCTTTCATCAAATAAAGTCCAGAATTTTTCTTCATCACCATCAGCTATAATACCTATTTGTGGTAAATTAATTGATACTACGCCTTGATTAAATCTTCCTTCAAATTTATATTCCCCATTTTCATCTTTCCAAGGAGATAGAAATGAACGGCATCCCATTGGAGAGAAAACATTTCCTTCATAATTTTCACGCATTTTTTTAGCTGAAATATAATCTGGATACATACGTTTAGCACTACACTTAACAGCAAGTTTTGTTAAGTAATCATACTTGCCACCTTTTAAACAGTTATGTTCATCTAAAACATAAACAAGTTTAGGGAAGGCTGGTGTTATATAAACACCTTTTTCATTTTTAATTCCTTCATATCTTTGACGAATAATCTCTTCAATTATCATCGCATTTTCTTCAATATAGGGATCATTTGCCTCCAAATTCATAAATAGTGTTACAAATGGAGATTGCCCATTAGTTGTCATTAAAGTATTTATTTGATATTGAATAGTTTGAACTCCACTAGCAAGTTCTTTTTTTGTTTCTTCGTCAACTAATTTTTTAATAATATCTTTATCAACATTTTTTCCAACAACCTTTTTAATACGTTTTTCAATTTTATCATGACTTAATCTTAAATATTTTCCTAAATGTTTTACTTCAACAGATTGTCCGCCATATTGATTACTAGCAACTGCAGCAATTATTTGTGTCATAACTGTACAAGCAACTTGGAAACTCTTAGGAGACTCAATCATCTTGCCATTCATTACTGTACCATTATCTAACATATCTTTTATATTAATTAAACAACAATTGAAAATAGGTTGTATAAAATAATCCATATCATGGAAGTGAAGAACACCATCTTCATGAGCTTTAGAAATTTTTTCTGGTAATAATAGACGTTTAGTTAAATCCTTTGATACTTCACCTGCTATATAATCTCTTTGAGTACTAGCAAGCACTGAGTTCTTATTAGAATTTTCTTCATTTAACTCTTTATTTTCATTTCTAATTAGACTAAGAATACTTTCATCAGTAGTATTACTCTTTCTAACTAAAGCACGATTATATCTATAAACAATATAATGTTTAGCTAATTCAAATCTCTTTAATTCCATAAGTTTAAGTTCAATAATATCTTGAATATCTTCAACAAGAATTCTTTTTTTATTTAAACTTTCAATATATTTTATTATTTTTTTTACTTCCGTATCTGATGCCTTTTCAGTATCAATTACTTCCTCATTTGCTTTTCCTATAGCAATTACAATTTTTTCTTTATCGTAGTCAACAATGTGACCATCCCTTTTAATAACTTTCATATTTTTTACCTCTCCACTTTTTGTACCGTCTATCTTTAGTACACTCTCATTATAGCAAAACATCATTTTATTTTTTGTTGCACTTGCAACAATTTTGAAATATAATAAAATTATCAACAAAATGTTGGAAACTAAAATTGAAGAAAGGTACGTTTTATGGGAACAGTAAGGCTATTTGATAACATTGAAAAAAATGATGTCAAAAAAATGTTAACTTGCTTTGAAGCAAAAAAATTACATTATAAAAAAGAAGCAATGATTCTCTCTAACATAGCTAATACGACACAAGTCGGTTACATAGAATCTGGATCTGCTGTTATAATTCGTTACAACTATAATGGTTCAAGAACAATTATTGAAAAATTAAATGAAGGTGACACATTTGGTGAGTTTTCATCAACTTTCACAGAAGAACTATATGTAATTGCCGAAAAAGAAACCGATGTAATTTTATTTAATTATTCAAAACTTGTCAATCGTTGCAAAAAGAACTGCGAATACCATAATAAATTAGTTGACAACATGGTTCAAGTTTTAAGCCAAAAAATGCAAAGTTATAATGAACGTATAGAAGTTTTAACCAAGAAGACAATTCGCGATAAACTTCTTGCCTACTTTAATATCTTAACAAAAAAACAAATTTCTAAATATATTTTACTGCCCTTCACCTTAACCGACTTAGCAGACTATTTGTCTATTGATAGATCAGCTATGATGCGAGAACTTAAGAATCTAAAAGAAGAGGGTTTAATTGAAACCAAAGGAAAAAGAATACACTTAAATTATTAAGGTATTCTTTTTTTATTTAGCTGCCCTAAAAATTAGCTTTTTAGCAACTGCTTTTGTTTTACGTTTAAAATGTTTACCAATAACAATTGGAGTAGAAAATTGTTTTGCTATATCTTCTATTAATACGCTATATTCTTCATTTGTTATTATCTCGTCTTTTCTTAAACTTTTAGCATAATAAATCATCAATTTACAAATGTAAGAGTTAGCATAGCTAATCTCTCTAAGCACACGATTACTTACAATTAAAGGATCAACATTTTCAAAATGTAATGTTATATAATCAAGTGCCCTAACAAAACGAAATGTTTCTTTTTTACTCGTAAAAGGGATAAGAATGTTCATAAGATCATACAAATTATTTTCCGAATACATCTTCTCCATCGTAGATTTGCCAATAATTTCTTCGATCATAGAAACAAAATATGAAGTAATTGAATAATCATTAGCAATCACATCCATTTTATCAGAAACATAATCAGGAAAATATCTTTTATCAAGAATCATACTATAAGCTTCTGTTAGAGCAATACCAATATTTTCGCCACTTTTTAAATCTTTTTGAAAAAAACCCGAATACAAAAAATCTCCATCAAGAACAGTACTCGCCATATGAAAAAGTTCGTGCATAATTGCATACTTATAATAATCTTTTAAATACTGTATCTTATTCGAAAGTAAATCATATAAAGCTAAAGCTGTCTTATCTTGTGTAAATCTATGTGTTTCTTCAAATTTTATATCACACATATTATTATAAAATGTTTGCGTATTAAAATTAGTATTCTCTAAAGTTTTAATAAAGTTAGTAAAAGCGCCTGTTTTATCATTTAAAATCATCCTATTTTTAACATTAATACTTGATTTTTTTCGAACTAGCATAAACAATTCCCCCTTTAGTTAAAGGATATTATAACACAATAAATAAAATAATACCAATCAGGCATTATTTTAATATTAATCATCAATATATTTATTATATTTAACAAATTCTTTTTCTTTATCAAGTTTCGTCCCATCTAATTCTTTGAATAATTTCTTTTGTGTATGATCAAGTTTTGTTGGAATAATAATACTTACAATACCATAAGCATCCCCTTTTCTTCCACTCTTTTCATCATCTATACCTTTACCTCTAAACTTAAATTTGTCACCATTTTGCGTTCCTGATGGTATTTCCGTAATAATTGTTCCTTGGACTGTTGGAACTTCTTTTTTACATCCTAATACAGCTTCCGTAATTGTCAAAGGTATTTTTACGTAAATATCTCGACCATCTCTTTGATAAATTTCATGTTCTTTTACTTCAAATTCAATATAAATATCTCCTCGAGGTCCACCATTAGCTCCAACCGAAGCTTTACCACTCATGCGCATAGTATCTCCATTTTCAACACCACGAGGGACACGTAACTTAATTGTTTTACTTGTATTTATTGAGCCCTTACCACTGCATTTACTACATTTAGTTTGAAAAGTTACTCCACGCCCATTACAACTAGGACAAGTAGACTCTGATTGGAATACACCAAACATCGTTCTTTGTTGCGTAACAACTCTACCTCTTCCACCACAGTCACTACATTTTGTTTCGCCCTTGCCACCTTTTCCATCACATTCAGGACAAGCATCATCTATATTAATTTTAAATTCCTTTTCACAGCCATAAACAGCTTCTTCAAAATCAAGCTTCATATTTACGACTTTATCAGCACCCTTTGACTTACGAGCGCCGCCTCGACGAGAACTACCTCCAAAGGATCCGCCCATCATTTGTTCAAATATGCTTCCTAAATCAAAATCAGCAAAATCAAAGCCATCAAAACCACCAAATCCTGAAGCACCACCATTCTGATCAAAAGCAGCATGACCAAATTGATCATATTGACGTCTTTTGTTTTCATCGCTTAAAACAGCATATGCTTCCCCAATTTCTTTAAACTTTTCAGCAGCTCCTTCCTCTTTATTAACATCAGGATGGTACTGTTTAGCAAGTTTTCTAAATGCTCTTTTTATCTCTTCATCTGTAGCAGTCTTTGAAACACCTAAGACTTCATAGTAATCTCTTTTACTTTCCGCCATATTACTCCTCCTTACTTAAACTTTCAAATTTATCCATCATTTTATCAAAATATTTAACAGCTGAATTATAAATATCTTTATTTTCTAAATCAACTCCAAGTACCTTAAATTCATCCATTGGCCATTTATCTAAACCACAACGCAAGAATTTAATATAATTATCAAGCATTACTTCATCGCCGTCTAAAATCTTTGAAGCAACATAAGATGCAACACTAATACAAATTGCATAACAATATAAATAAAACTCTGTATAATAATGGCTTCTCATAATCCATTTTAATGGACGATATTCATCCATAGCGATAGAATCATTTTCATACTTTTCTAGAGATTTAAGGTTAAGTTCGCATAAATAATCCTTTGATAATACGCCACCCGCATTTACATGATTATACATGTCTTCTTCCATCTTGCCTTCACGAATAGCAGAATAGAAATTTCCAACAAATATATCTAAGAAATTGGCAATTCCCGCTTTTTTCTCCTCTAATGTTTCACCATGTTCTGCTAAATAACTACTAAGCAAGCATTCATTAGTTAAAGAGGCAACCTCAGCAACCAATAAAGTAGTATCAGAATATATACTTGGATTTGATTCACATATATATTGATGATTAACATTATGTCCACCCTCATGAATAATTGTCGAGACTGAATCTAAATCTCCATTATAGCTCATCAATATACGTGAAGTATGATTCATAATAGAAAGCGAATACCCACCACTTGTTTTACCTTTATATTGACAATAATCTATAAATCTTTCATCAAAAATTCTTCTAAACTTCTTTGTATAATCTTCTCCTAAAGGTTTAATAGCTTTAAGTATTAGATCTTGAGCATCAGAAATGGAATATTCTTTCTTGCATTCAGCTAAGTCAAGCGGCAAATCCCAAGAATGCAAGTTATCAACCCCTAAAGCTTTAGTTTTTATTTTATAATATCTTTGTAAAGAACTAAGATTATTCTCACAAGCTTCAACTAACGAAACATAAACATTATTATTCATATTAAGTTCAAAAAGTTTACTTTCCCAAGCATTTTTAAAATGATGTAGTTGAGCAATTGTATTTGTCTTTTTTACAAAGCTATTTAGCAAAGAAGCATTTATTTTAGCATATTGATCGACAATTTTAAAGAATGATTTATATACTTCTTCTCGTTTGTCACGAGATAACTTTTTCATTAATTTTCCATAATTAGTTATTGTAAGTGTTTCCTTACTCCCATCTTCTAAAGTAACTTCGCCATAATCATGTAAGGCATTAAGCATCATTGATGAGATTGCCGAATAATTTGCATTAGCTCCCTCTAAATCGGTTATGATTTTTTCTTCGCTATCACTTAAAATGTAATCTTTTTCACGATAAATACGTTCTAAATCAGCACGATACAATTTCAAACTTTCATTAACATCAAATAGACTTTCAAACTCATCTTTGGATAAACATAATAACTCTGGTGCAAAAAAGCATGTATTAACATTAATTTTTGTTTGCAAGTTAATTACTCTTTCAAAACGTTCTGAATTTGCTGACACACCAAGTTCTTGATCATTAATTAAGTGAGCATAGGCGTAAAGTTCTTCAAAAATACCAACAGTTTTTAATTCTAATTCCAAAAATTCTTCTAGCTTTTTAGGATCTTTTGTGCATCCCTCATAACTAGGTAACTTAGATGCTAGGTCTGATGCTAATTTGTACTTGTCTTCAAAGTCCACATCATCTTTACAAAACTCCGTCAAATCCCACTTATATTTTTCTGGTACTTCACTTCGATTATTATATGTTTGCATAATATACTCCTCAATAACCGTCTAAAAGTTCTAGATTTCTAGAACTTTTTTAGACAATATTAGATATTTATTTCTTATCTACGAATTCTGCTTCGGCAACATCATCATCATTGCTACCATCATTTTCAGTCTTATTTTCATTTTCTTTTGCAGCTGATTCATAAACTTTTCCAGCAAGTTCCATTGCTTTTTCTTGTAATTTAGAAGTCTTATCTTTAATATCATCAATGTTTGCATCTTCTTTTGCTATTTCATCTTTAACATCTTTAATTAAGTCTTCTACAGTTTTCTTTTCATCATCGCTTAGTTTATCTCCTAAGTCACGAATTGCTCCTTCAGCAGCAAACACAGCTTGATCAGCTTCATTCTTAGCATCAGCCATAGCACGACGTTTTTCATCTTGCTCTTTATTAGCTTCTGCATCTTTCATCATCTTATCAATTTCTTCATCACTAAGGTTAGTACTTGAAGTAATCGTAATCTTTTGTTCTTTATTAGTTCCTAAATCTTTAGCTTTAACATTAACAATACCATTAGCATCTATATCAAATGTAACTTCAATTTGAGGTACTCCTCTTCTAGCTGGTGGAATATCTGTAAGTTGGAATCTACCAAGTGTTTTATTATCGGCAGCCATTTGTCTTTCACCTTGTAATACGTGAATATCTACAGCAGGTTGATTATCAACAGCAGTTGAGAATACTTGACTCTTACTTGTAGGTATTGTTGTATTTCTTGGAATTAATACAGTCATAACATCACCTAGAGTTTCAAGTCCAAGTGAAAGTGGAGTTACATCTAGAAGTACTAAGTCTTCTACCTCACCAGTTAAAACACCACCTTGAATAGCAGCACCCATTGCAACAACTTCGTCCGGGTTAACACTCTTGTTAGGTTCTTTTCCAAGTTCTTTCTTAACCAAGTCTTGAATATATGGTATACGAGTAGAACCACCTACTAAAACAACTTGGTCAATGTCACTAGCCTTTAATTTAGCATCTGATAAAGCTTTCTTTACAGAATCAAGTGTTGAATCAAATAAATCTTTATTTAAACTTTCAAATTTAGCTCTTGTTAAATCCATTTCAAAGTTAACTGGAGTTCCATCAACTTGAGCAATAAATGGAAGTGAAATTGTCGTTGTAGTTGAATTAGATAAAGCTTTCTTCGCTTTTTCGGCTTCATCCTTAATACGTTGCATAGCCATCTGGTCATCTTTAACATCAGCTTTAGTCTCCGATTTTATTTCATCAACTATATAATCCATTACGCGTTTATCAAAGTCATCTCCACCTAATCTATTATTTCCACTAGTCGATTTAACTTCATAAACTCCATCACCTAACTCAAGAATAGATACATCGAACGTACCACCACCTAAGTCGTAAACTAAAATAGTTTGTAACTTATCTTGCTTATCTAAACCATAAGCTAAAGCTGCAGCAGTTGGTTCATTAACAATTCTATCAACTTCAAGTCCAGCAATCTTACCAGCATTTTTAGTAGCTTGTCTTTCTGCATCATTAAAATACGCAGGAACAGTTATAACAGCATGAGTAACTGGCTCTCCTAGATAACTTTCAGCATCTTTTTTAATTTTAGCTAAGATTTTAGCACTAATTTCTTCTGGAGAATACTTCTTACCATCTATATCTCTTTTTTTACTAGTCCCCATATCTCTTTTTATTGAAGCTATCGTTTTTTCAGCATTAGTTACTGCCTGTCTCTTAGCTAAAGCACCAACTAACTCTTCACCTTTCTTAGTGAAAGCTACAACAGATGGAGTTGTTCTTTCACCGTCAGAGTTCACTATTACTGTTGGAACTCCACCTTCTAATACTGCAAAACAACTATTTGTTGTTCCTAAGTCTATACCTATTATTTTTCCCATATTATCTCCTCTTTCTTTTGCCTACTCTGATACTTTTACCATAGTAGCTCTTAAAACTTTATCTTTATACATATAGCCTTTTTGTAAAACATCAATAATAATGCCCGCTTCAACTCCCTCACGAGTCTCAGTCAAGACAGCTTGATGGAAGTTTGGGTCAAATGGCATATTTAAACATTCTATTTCCACCACGCCATTTGCATCTAAAATATCCATAATATTTGTCCTAATCATTTCAAATCCTTTTAAGAATTCTTTATTCTCTTCATTTCTCAGGCTCAAGGCACGATCAAAATTATCAATGATATTAACTAAACTTTTTAATATTTCTTCATTTGCATATTTATATAAATTAGCAACTTCTTCATCTTTTCTTTTTCTAAAATTCATCATTTCAGCTTGAATACGCATTGCTTTTTCTTTTTCTTTACCCAATTCCTCAGTAAGTTTCAGAATCTCTTCGTCCTGCTTACCTTTCTTTTTCTTACTCTTAGTTGTTTTTTCATCAGGCATTTCTACTTTTTCAGTTTGTTCTAACTGTTCTTTTATATTATCTTCATCTATATTCACTCATTTCCCTCTTTTCTATTTCTCTATATAAGACTTAAGGAAATTAAGTAAAGTAAACACTTTATCATATTCCATCCGTTTTGGACCAATTATAGCAAGTGTTCCTTCATCCTTTCCTACCTTGTAATGAGTTTTGATTATTGTAACATCGGGATCAAATTCTGTTTCTTCGCCAATATAAACATTAATGTCCGAGTCATTAGTCTGAATATTCTTAACTAATTCGGTATTTTCAAGTTTTGCAATCATTTCCTTAACCTTATCTGGTGTATCATATTCTTTATAATCAAGTATATTCGTCTTACCACCAAACACGATATCGGAATTATCAATTGTAAAATCTCTAAAAGCAGATGAGAAGAAATTACAAACTTCTTCATACCTATTAATTACATCTTTTATTCTTGGCTTAATTTCCAGTTCAAGTCTTTCACTAACTTTAGATAAAGGTGTTCCAACTAAAGCTTTATTAATAATCTCTGATGTTTTAATAAGTTCTTTTAGATTAATATCTCTACTGATATTAACTTGTTTATTCTCAACAACTCCTTGGTTTGTTACCAACACTGCAACTACTCGTTGATCAGTAGTTCCTTCATCCTCATCATCTTCTAAAGCAATAATACTAATCTGTTGCAAAGTTGATGACTCAACTGATGGACCAATAACAACACTTGTGTAATGAGTAATATCACTAATTATTTCCATACACTTTTGAATCGCGTCGCTAACGACTAAATTATTGTTATTTAAAATAGTTTGCAGTTTCAAAACATCTTCGCCAGTAATATCTTTAGGTTTCATTAAATTGTTGACATAATATTTATATCCCGCTTCCGATGGAATTCTGCCACTTGATAAATGCTCTTTTTCTAAGAAATTTAAATCTTCCAATAAAGCCATATCATTTCGAATAGTCGCAGATGATACATTAAAATGATCAACTAAAGATTTTGATCCAACTGGTTTAAAAGTTTGGATATAGGTTTCAACTATTATTTTTAATAATTCTTCTTGCCTTTCTCCCATACTTATCACCTCTGGCACTTCTATTTCTCCAGTGCTAAGTAAATTATATTACGCTTATTAGCACTTGTCAATACCATTTGCTAATATGTATGCAAAAAAAAAGAATATTAGTATTCTAATATTCATAAGTTCCATGTAATTTAGATAATTCTTCATGTGTTAAAGGTTCTACTTCCCACTTATTATCTTTCTTTTTTAAATTAAGAGTAAGAGTATAATCTACCTTGTCTGTTGTATCAAGCATCTTTTTAATCTTATAAGCAAAATATTTAGAAAAATCAACATCTCCATCATCATCGACAAAATCAGCCTGATTAGCCGTAAAATAATCTCCCGCTAGCTTATCAGATTTATAATAATCAAAAACCGTTATTTGAACTTCTACTAAAGCTGAATCTCCATCAATTTTCTCACTTTTTATTTCATATTTTAAATTGCTATATTGTTTTAAATAAAGCTCTTTATAATCTTTTAAAGTTTCTTCATTCAAATCTTGTGAATCTAGATATTCATCAAGTTCTTTTTGGACACTTTCTGAATTATTCTTATAATTATTTAAAAATCTTGATACTGCATCCTTTGGAGCACTGCCTAAAAGTGTACAACCTGTAACTATAAATAATACTGCTATAAATGTAAATATTTTTTTCATCCTATCATCCTCATTACTATTATTTACTAATAAAATATATTTATACATAAAAAAGAAGCAGTTATTAAGCCGCTTCTCCTTCTTCATAATCATCAATTAAAGCTTCCATCTCATCTAAGTCTCCATTAAGAATCTTATCTGCAACGATATCTTTAAATTCTTCAATAAGCTCATCATATAATTCTTTATTATCAATATCTTTTAAGTAAGCATCTCCTTCAACATCCATAACTTCATAAATTACAAATTCATCTGTAGGAGTTTCATCTTCTAGTGTTCTAACAGTATAAACATATTTTTTATCTTCATGTGTTAGTTCTTCAAGAATTAAGTATTCTACATCATTTTCTAATGTAACAATATTTCCAACCTCTATCATATTCTTCTATTCCCTTCTAAATTTCTCTTCCCTGTCCTTGATTCATCATTCTAGCATTATTAATTATATTTCTTAAATCATCTGCATCAGAAACGCCATTAGTTGAAACTTCTTGAGCAAATCTATTAAACTCTGCTTCATTTAATGACATCACATCATCAACAAAAGCTTCATGTTGTTCACCAAGAGGTAGTTGAGATAAAACTTGACTAATATTAGCGCGTCTAACATCATTCATTTGATCTTCCTCTGAAACAGGAGTTTCTGGATTCTCTCCTAATGGGATAGGAGTTTCAATTACTGGAGGTTCTTCTACAACTTGCTGTTCAACAGGCATTTGAACTTCTGGAACTCCAACGGCACCTTCAAGTTCTTCTTCACTTA
The DNA here is from genome assembly GCA_910587065.1 of uncultured Bacilli bacterium. Taxonomy (GTDB): domain Bacteria; phylum Bacillota_I; class Bacilli_A; order RF39; family UBA660; genus CAG-582. The sequence goes on from CAJUMA010000005.1 coordinate 135,714, forward strand.
CTGCGTTTCCTATATCAGCAGAGTCTCCATTAGTAGTGTTTCTACTAGCAACATCATCTAAATCTTCTTCAATAGTATTATTTGTCTTTTTCTTACCAAGTCTAATTTTTTCTCTAAATTTACGGAATATAGCACCAATTCCACGGCCTTCTTTTTCTTCTTCTTCCACCTTTGATGAATCCATCATACCAAATTGATTTCCTTCAAGATTGAAGTTATATCCACCAAATTCAGTAAATAGCACTGGTAAATTATCAACAGTTACTTTTGGAATGCCAAATTTCTTTTGGAAGTTTCCGCGTTTCTTTTCATCATTAAATTTCTTAAATTTCTTATCAAGTTCATCTTGGAACATTTTAACAACATCTTGAACTTCATTTTGATTAAGTGAATAATCGTCATCAATTATAACGCCAGTTGAACGAGAATCAATTAAAGCAACATCCTCGCCATCTTTAACGATAGCAAATCTAAGTTCACCAGTCTCTTGGTTTCCTCTAACTTCAAACTTAATTCCACTCTTCTTATTGTCTTTATTAAATGCTTTCGTAACTTTTTTAGCTATCTTATTCAATTGATGACAAGTTGCTTTATAGTCCATATTTCCAACTAAGTCAACAACAGCATCATATAGAGTGCTCGTAATTCCTGCTACACCAGTAGCACCACCAATTGTAAGTAATGTAGCTGAAACTGGCATTAATGGTGGTATAAAGCTTAACCCAACAGCAGCAACTGCAGCAGTGAAGCATCCAACACTGATTTTACGTGCTCTCATTCTTCTAGAACTTTTTACACGTTTAGCATGCTTCATAACATTCTTTAAATCAACAGTTACTCCATTATCTGCACTTGAAGTTGGTTCAGGTGTTCCTGGAGTTTGTTCAGGTGTTCCTGAAGCTTGTTCAGGTGTTCCTGGAGCTTGTTCAGGTGTTCCTGGAGTTGGTTCAGGCGTTCC
>CAJUMA010000006.1:0-35873 GCA_910587065.1 uncultured Bacilli bacterium
ACCATAAAAGAAAATAACCTTTTTGCTTTTCGTAAGATTAGCAATTAGATTATTTGAATAAGAAAAAAGCTATCATGTTTTGTTGTTGTAGACAATGAAAGTGGTAGTTTTTTTTCTTTTTATGAAGTCGTAAGACAAATAAAAAAAGCAACAATATTACATTATGAAATTTTGTAATATGTTGCTTAATGGGGTTTCCAAAGGATCACCTTTGGCACACGAAATCTAAGTTGGCTCTGCCGACTTAGTAGTGTGTTACCTACTTGTCATAAAGTAGGTTTATCGCCAAAATCCATTAGTTACGAAGTTTCTTTTGGATTTTGGCTTAAATTATTCCTCATTTAAACTTTTTATATCTTGTAATTCAAATCTGTATTTTTGACCATTTTTATTTATTTCATCCATAAACATATCATAAGGTCTACACCATAGTTTGTTATCTCCATATAAAGCTCTATAAGCCACCATTTTTTCACAGGTTTCACTATGGTAAATTATATCCTCAACAATATATAAATCTCCTTTATAATGCTTGTAAACACCTTTAATTTTTAATTTTCTCATATAAATAATTCCTCCTAAATATTATTTTGCAACACTTTCTATATCTTGTAATTCAAATCTATATTTTTGCTCTACATTAGGATATTTTTCGTGATCTACTTCACTTAAAAACATATCCATTGGTCTAATCCATAGACTTCCATCACCATATAATCTTCTATAAACAACATATTTTTCTTTTGTTTCTGAATGATTTGCAATATCAATAACTAAATAATAATCTCCTTTAAAATGTTTATAAATACCATTTATTTTAATTTCTCTCATAATTTACCTCCAATTTTAAAAATTATATTGAGAAATGATTTCTCCCTCTTCATCATAAATAGTAGAGTCAGCATTTGCTATATATAATACTTGAAATTCTGGATTATCAAGTGTATATCCTGCTTCAATAGCCCAATCAAACTCATCTATCATTGCTTGTTTAACTTCCATATTATTACTATCATCTATTAGTTCACAGTTAATTCTAATCCAGTTTGTATCATCATAAGCAACAATGCACACATGATTATCTTTTTCAATTTGTTTAGATACATTTTTGTGTTTATTTGTAATTACATATATTTTGTTATCATATAAAATTGGATCTCCAAATGGTCGACAACTTGGTTTTCCCTCGTTAATTGTAGATACATAATTAACTTGTGTATTTTCCTTTAAAAATTTAAAAGTTTCATTCATCTTTCATCTCTCCTTATCTTCTTTTTGATATTGTATTGTCTTCACAGAAAAATTGTGATTTTATTTCTTCTATATTTAATAATGAATTTTCTTGAAGTGGTATTATTCTTGTCATATTTGTATTTAAGAAAGCACAATGATGTTCGATTTTAAATTGTTCAGTGTCAGTAGTAAAATCATAATGTATAGAAATATCAGGAATAAAACAATAATTGCTATCACTATTACTTTTTCCATAGTCTGTATTACTTTGAGTATAACAACCCTCTAACATACAGTTCAATAAACTTGGTCTATCACAAGAGCCAACATCAATTTCATCTTCTTTATTTGAGTTATTATAAATTGGTTGTTCTTCCAAATCAATATCACATCTTTTTATTGAAAGACGAGTATAAATCTCATTTAAAGTAGTATCATTGAACTGTTGACTTAAAGCCATACCAATACACTTGTCTATATCAGTATGTTGATTTATTACCATTAGTCTTACAGGTATATTATTTTTATAAAAAATTATTGCATTATGTTTATTGCTTATATTTAAATCATCTCGATTGCAAGTTATAATACAATTACCATTTTTAACTACTTTATAAGTATCAAAAGGAACATTTCCATTTTCAAAGCCATCAACAAATGCCCCACTAAAACATTCAATATGGTTTTCATTTTGTTCAGTCCATAAATCTATTGTTTTTATAGTATTCAAGAAAATCATCTCCATTTCATTAATATTATAGCAAATAATTCATTTTTTCGATAGTGATTGCTATAAACTTATTTCAAAATCATCTTTATCTAATTCATTATGAGATTTCTTACTCGTTTTTAAATAACTAGGAACTCCTGCATAATCAAAAAGTTCATCTTCTTTGGTTGTACCTTTAGAAATATCTTTCACATCATACATATCAAAATCTTGATTATCATAATAATCTTTTATTTCATTCGTAGTGACTTCTTTTGTAGGTTCATTACCAATTTGTAGTAATTCTCTAAAAAAGTGTTTAATTGCCTCTAAAATAGCTTTAATATAGGATTTTAAATTGTTATTTTCTTCTGTTAGATTATGATTTCTATTTTTTAAGGATTTAATTTCTTTTTGCATATTTTGATTTTCTTTTTCTAGTGTTTGATGACTTTTAGTATAAGTATCAACTTCATTAAATAAAGATTCTAATTTTGGTTGAAATTCTATTGCTTTTTTAGTTTCATTAATTACATTTTGCATACTATCAAAAGTATCTTTCCTAACTTTTACATATTCTTTATCAATAATCGTATTTTTAGTAGTTTTCATTTTTTCTTCAAAATCATTCATAGCATTATCAAGATTTTTATTGATAGTTTCAACTTTATTTTCATAATATCTAGTTGTTTTCTTAAATTCTCGTACTTTTTGATGTTTAGCATTACTGCCTTTGATACCTCGTTCTAGATCATAGCCTTTTTCTCTTAATCTATCGTTATAAATATCTTGTAATTGTGATAGATGCAATTTGTCTTTAATATATTGTTTTTTAGAAATGGTATATCTTTCTGTATTTGTTCTTTTATCTAATTTTTTAACAAGTGGTACTACTACACAATGAATATGTGGTATTGCTTCATCTAAATGGAGAGTAGCGTGTAAAACTTGCTCTTTATTATAACCTAAATCATTATAAACAAAGTCCATACAAGTATTTGCCCATTCCAAAATAAAATCTTTGTCTTTGTCTTTAAAAAATTTATTTGTAGCTGTAAAAAGTAATTCATCAGCAACAACACTTTTAGATTTATTTAACATTTCACTATAACTTCTTTTTCTATCATCACGTTCAGTTTTTTGTTTTTCTTCGTATTGTTTTCTATATTCTTTTGTAAGATTATGAAATCCTTTGACATATTTTTCTTTTAAAGGTACTAATTCTATATTATTTTTAGTTAGTTCTAATTTAATATTAGGATTGCTTTTATAAGCTTTTTTCTCACGTTTGTTATGTGATCCAATTTGTGCTAAATCATTTAAAGTCATAATCGGCTCACTTCTAAATATTCCATAATTCATTTATCATTCCTCGCTTTCTTTTTTTATCAATCAAAAAAGATATGCTCATCACATACCTTTAACTGCTAATCTTTAAAATTTAATAATATTTCTAGTGTTAGTTTTTATATGTATTATTTTTAGAACGAAACAGAATAACTTATTTTAAAGCTGATACATATATTTCAAAACCAATATCATTTTCATTATATAACTTTGAATTTAAGTTAATTATAGTATTGTTTATAGTGCCTTTATAATGTATTAAATCTACAATATTTTTAGTTGGTGCTATTATATACGTGGTAGACATATTCCACATCAAGCACCACTTGGTTATAAGCATGTAGATAAATCACTTATACCAGACGAATCTACCAAAGATATTGTAATTAGAATTTTTGATTTGTATCATAATGGACTATCATATCAAAAAATAGCTAATTTATTTAAAGAAGAAAAAGTTCTAGGCAAAGAAAATTGGAGAGATAATACAATCTTGCATATTATTGAAAATGAAATATATAAGGGAGATTTTGTTCATGGTAAGAGAACAAAAAATCCTACTTATTATGAAAATGTTGTTGAACCAATTATTAGTAAAGATTTGTGGGAAGAATGCCAACAACAGAAAAGAAATAATTCAAGAGCATATTCAAGAACCTTAACTTATATCTTCTTACAAAAATGTTTATGTCCTAAATGTGGAAAGATTTTAGGTGGCAAAGCTTGTAAGAAAAAAGGTCACGAGTATTTCTATTATTATTGCAGAGACTGTAAGTTAAATATAAAAGAATCTGAAATTGAAAGAGGCTTTAAGGAAGTCGTAGATCAACTAACTGAATATGATTCAATTGTTAATCAATTCTTTGTCCCTATGGTAATTAAAAACTTTGATGAGCCAAGAGAAAAAATATATAAAGAAATTGATATTCAAAAGCAAAGATTAGAAAGAGCAAAACTTGCTTATGTAGATGGTGCATTTACTCTTGATGATTATAAAGCAAAAGCAAAAACTATTGAAGATACAATTAAATCATTAGAAGAAAAAATTAGTAATGCAGATAAATTTGAAGTATTTAATTATTCAGCAAAAGATATTTTAATATCTCGTGATGTTGCTTTCTTAAATAGCAAAATTCATCCAGAAGAATATCAAGAAAGAATTAAATCTTGGAATAAAAGAACTCGTGAAGAAAAAGCAACATTAGTTATGAATTATGTAGATACTATTGAGTTAGAATTAATTGGAACAGAATGTTTTATTAAAAATATTAATTTTAGAGAATCAATAGCTAAGCCATGCAATGAACTTTATGATAAAGGTTATATAGATAGACCAACACCTGCTGTATTTGGAAATGTAGTTGGTGAACTAAGATTTAGTAATTATATACCTGAAGAAGAAGTTGGAGAAATTGTTATGAGACTTAAAAACTTTTACAACGTATCTTATACTGAGGCAACTTACTATGTTAAAAATCAAGTTTTCTTCTTCAATTTTGTAGAAGATAATTCAGCAATTGTAAGAGTATTCCCATTAGAAGATTATTATAAGAAAGACCCTGATGTAAAAATGGAAGAATATAGATTTGGAATTATCTATATCACTGAAGAAAATATTGTTGTAATGAAAGATAAAGATGCGTTAGACAAATTATTTAATTACATTCCTACCGATACATCTTATATGCCTTTTAGGGAACTAAAAGATGTGCCCAGTAAACCAATAAGAATGGAATTAATAAAGAAATAAAATACGTGGCACGTTTTGTTGAACTTGTTAAACGAAAGTGGCGATAGTATTTTATATCAATACTTTATGTAGTTTTATTTCATTACGAAGTTTTGAAATATTACGAAATAAAGAAAACGGATTCTAAGGTGTTAAACCTTAGCCAACTGGTATCTTGTTAGCATGACAAGATACCTAGGGGGTTATATATTTTGACATCCAAAATAAATCCATAAAGAAAGGAGATGATTTTTATAAGTGAACTTGCATATTCTTTTCATTTAGGAAGTGATAAAAATAGAAAAAATAGTGTTAGAAGTTCAGCAAAAAATAATGTAAGCGGAACTACTTCAATGACTAACAATGGTATTCAAAATGCTAAAACTTTATCAAAATGTGATAAGCATAATTATAGAAAATATGATGACAATCAAGAACAAATTGTAATTATAAAAGGTACTTCTTCCCTTTATAAAGATGTTCAATATTTTTATAAAACTGAATTTGAAGAAGCAAGATTAGAATACAATAGTAGACAAACTAGAGATGATAGAAAGATAAATGATTACTTTAAAAAAGTTAGTGATAACTCTAAAAGTGATTTAGCCTGTGAAATAATAATTGAACTTGGTGATAAGAAATTTTGGGATACAAAAGATTCAAAATACAAACAAAAAATGACAAATGTTTATAGTAAACAAGTTGATGATTTAGAATTATTAATGCCCAATTTCAAAGTATGTAGTGCTATTATTCATTATGATGAAACAAGCCCTCATATGCATATTGTAGGTGTTCCTATAAAGAATAATTGTAAAACAGGTATGACAACTCAAGTTGGAAAAACTGATGTGTTTACTAGAAATTCATTGAAAGAGTTACAAGATAAAATGAGAACTCTATGTATTGAAGAATACAACAGAGAATATAATCTTGAAGCTACTTTAAAGCAAAAATTGAAAGGTAGAAATAAAGATATTAATGTATCAGATATGTCTAATTATCAAGAAACTAAAGATTTAATTGAGAAACATCAAAAAGAAATAGATTCAATAAGTAATAATTCTTTAGAACTTAAATCTAATTCCAATATTATAAAAAAAGAAATAACTAATCTTAAAAAAGTTCCATTAAAAGATAATTTGTTTATTATTTCTAAAGAACAAAAAGATAAATTGGAAGATTATATTGATAAAGTTGATAAAACTACTGATGACTATAGAGAAGTCAAAGAATTATCAGCAAACTTAAATATTATTACTAAACAAGCGAAACAAGATTCTAAAAGAATTAAAAACTTAAAAGAAAATAATGATGCATTACAATTAAGAGTAGATAGTTTAAGTGAAAAAATAGAAACACAAGAAAAACAAATCGATGAATATAGAAAAGACAACTTTAATTTAAAATATCAACTACAACAATTAGATCAACTATTTAAAAGGCTTATCAACTTCTTAAAAAGAATGATAAATAGAAAAGATAAAGAAGATGTTTATGCAGAGGTTGTTGATGATATGTATAATAATCAAATAATTAGTGAAAAGACATTTGATAATATTTTAAGTTATGGAAACCATGATATAAAAAGAGATGATTATGAACTGTAATCATCTCTTTTATTATTTTTACAATTTGGACATCCTCTTCCTTTGTTCCTGTTAGCTATACTTGCTTGCCATTCATGACTACATTTTGAGCATTTCCACCAAGCTTTTTTATTACTATTAGCCATAACCATATCTGGCTTTAAATTACCATTTTTTTCATAATGCCAGTCTCTTGCAAGTGCTGGATTAATAGTACCTAAATCATTATAGCCTTTAAGCACTTGTTTACTATGACAAATAGAGCATCCTCTTCCTTTGCTCCTATTAGCTATACTTGCTTCCCATTCGTGTCCTTTATTACACTTCCACCATACTTTTTTGCTACTATTTGGCATAACCATATCTGGTTTCAAATCACCATTCTTATTGTAATTCCATTCTTTCACTAGTTCTAGGTTAACTGTTGCAAGATCGTTATATCCTTTAAGTAATTGTCTGTTTGCACAAATTGGACAACCATTTCCTTTATTTCTATTAGTTATACTTGCTTGCCATTCATGACCTTTATTACATTTCCACCATACTTTTTTTCTACTATTTGGCATAACCATATCTGGTTTCAAATCACCATTCTTATTGTAATTCCATTCTTTTACTAGTTCTGGGTTCATTGTTGCAAGGTCATTATATCCTTTAAGTACTTGTTGATTTACACATATCAAACAACCTGATCCATTATTACGATTTTTTATACTTGCTTCCCATTCGTGTCCTTTATTACATTTCCACCATACATTTTTCTCTCTATTTGGCATAACCATATCTGGTTTTAAATCACCATTCTTATTGTAATTCCATTCTTTTGCTAGTTCTGGATTAACTGTTGCAAGGTCATTATATCCTTTAAGCAATTGTTGATTTGCACAAATTGGACAACCAGTTCCATTATTTCGACTTCTTATTATTGCCTGCCATTCATGTCCTTTATTACATTTCCACCAAACTTTTTTAGCACTATTTGCTGTAACCATATCTGGTTTCAAATTACCATTCTTCTCATAATGCCATTCTTTTGCAACACATGGATTAATAATCATTAAAGATTGATCTTTTTGATTATTTATAAAAGATTCATATATTAAAGCACGATCTCTATCTAAATTAACATCAATATTCTTATCTAAGTATTTTGTTATTAGTTCTATGGCAGATTTTATTCCAGCATCAGAATATGCACATGGAATAATTTTTAAATATTTATTTTCTACACCTTCTTCTTTTGTATTTTCTTTTACTCTAAAAAGAAGAATCTTATTTTCCTTACAAAGTTTATTTTTCCTTTCATCACTTTTTGAATTATTATGCCAAAATGAGCCATCATATTCAATAGCAATTTTTTCTGATGGAATAAAAATATCTAATTCCATTTTTAAATGATGGTCTCCATTTATAGCATCCGGAAATAATTTTTTTATATAAAAATAAATTGCTTGCTCTGGAAAAGATGTTTGTAATTCTTTCGCACAAATCGGACAACCGGTTCCATTATTTCGACTACTTATTACTGCTCGCCATTCGTGCCCTTTATTGCACTTCCACCAGACCTTTTTTGTACTACTGTTTGCTGTAACCATATCTGGTTTTAAATCACCATTCTTCTCGTAATTCCATTCTTTAGCTAATTTTGGATTAACTGTTGCAAGATCATTATAGCCTTTATGTACTTGCTGCCCAGTACAAATTGAACATCCTGTACCTCTATTCCTATTAATTACGCTAGCTTCCCATTCGTGTCCTTTGTTGCATATCCACCAGACCTTTTTACCACTATTAGCCATCACCATATTTGGCTTTAATTCGCCATTCTTTTCATAATTCCATTCTTTAGCTAATTTTGGATTTATTGTAGCAAGATCATTATAACCTTTAAGTAATTGCTTATTTGCACAAAAAGGACAATCTCTACCTCTACTTCTATTATCTATGCTAGCTTCCCATTCGTGTCCTTTGTTGCATATCCACCAGACCTTTTTACCACTATTAGCCATCACCATATTTGGCTTTAATTCGCCATTCTTTTCATAATTCCATTCTTTAGCTAATTTTGGATTAACTGTTGCAAGATCATTATAGCCGACAATAACTTGTCGTCCAGAACACTGAGGGCAGCCCGTTCCTTTATTTCTATTATTTATACTTGCTTCCCATTCATGCCCTTTGTTGCATATCCACCAGATTTTTCGTTTAGAGCCAAGAAATAAATTTTCTAGGTTTATATTGATATTTTTTTTATAATTATATTCTTGCATTAAAGATTTATTATTAACTAACTTGTTAGACATATAAACATCACCTACATACAATTATAGCATAAATTTAAAATTTAATTATTTATCAAAGATGTGATACAATAAATCTAATTAAAGGAGGATAGCATGGAATTACATGAATTAGGAATAATTAACACACAAATACCTAAATTTGGACCATACACTAGTGGAAAAATTAATAATTTATATATTATTTATAAAAACAAAAAGATTTCAACTTATGTAAGTGTTAATTTTCAAGAATCAAAAAAAAGTGGACTATTTTTTTATGATATTAATGAGAATACAATAAATTGTTTAAATAAAAAAGAATGTGAAGAAACTTTATCATTAATTGATAAAGTATTAGATAAAGAGAATTACTCTAAATTTATTTACTACATAGCCAATACAAAAAAAGAAAAAGAAATAATTGAAATAGGGAATTTTTTTATACCAATAGATAATAATTCTGAAAATTCTTTGTATGATGCTAATGCTGAAATTATCATAAAAGAAATTGATAAAAGAGTAGAATGTAATATTTGTGTGCTTCATAGTTCATCTGGAATGGGAAAAACATTTATAAATTTTGATTGCGAAAATATATCAAAATCTGAATTACAACACATTAATTTTTCATCAATGATAGATTTATCGTTAAACTTCAGTAAAAAACAAATAATTAATTTTGGAAATATTGTAAAATTTGAATCGGAAATTGATAAAATTAATATGGTTATTGATTCGATTCCAGGTTATCTTTTATCCAAACATATCTTAGGAAAATTAAATTTTAATAATCTGTCCCCTGGAGAAATGGTTAATCTTATTATTGAGTCAACGAAAGCAGTTAGGGCTGGACGAATAGATGGAACAAACTCAACAAAAAGAAAATTTAAATATATTACAATTCTTAACAATTTTGATATTGAAGAAGATGAAATATTTATAGGTGATATTGTCATATCAAAAAAAATTAGAGAAAAAGATAAATTTAAATTAAACTCCGGAAAATACGTATATATATCAATTTATGTAGTCGCTGATACTATTAATGAAGCAAAACAAATTGCTTTTAATAAGATTAGTAATGTAATTAATTTTATTGAATTAGTAAATAAAAATAGTTGTTTTTACAAGCTGTACAATAAAAATAAAGAATACAACAACTGGGATATTGAAGATTTAATAGTAGATTACAAATTAAATGATCAATTTTATATCTATAATATTATTTTTCCAGAACAATATATATATGGAAGTAATAAGAACTTAATAGTCAAAAAAACAGGAAAAATTAGTAATACTAGTGAAATATTGGAATTTAAGGAACAATTAGAAAGCATTGTATACAATTATGATGAAAAGAAAAATAAAATGTTTAATGCAATATTTTGGTTAAACAAAACACTACAAGATTTATTTTATGACATAAACCAATCTATAATTTACATAAATATTGCAATTGAATATTCTGTATCACAAGAATCACCACAAAATTATTATAATGATTATCCAGAATTGCAACAATTAGTAAATGAATTTAGAGAAATAATAGATGCAAAAATAATAGACAAAGAATTAAATAGTCGAGTAAAAAATATTGTTTCAAACATACAATATGATAATTCTGTTAATGCTAGATTTTTCAATATGCTTGAAAGAATGAAAATAAAGTTAACAGAAAAACAAGAAAAGAATTATAGGGCGATAAGAAAAGCAAGAAATTCTATAATACACAATAACGAAGAGATTGATATTACACAGCACGATATAATAGAATGCTACATGACTATTTCTAAAGTTATTTTTTATAGAATTACGGAGGAAATAAATGAATTTATATAAATATATAATTGAAATTATTAATAACTATAAAAAAGAATCATTAGTATTAAAAGATTATTATGATATAAAGCACGAAATTAATGAGTTAAAAAAAGATTTCACATACAGTTTGTTCTTTCAATTAGCTGATGATCTTGCAAATAACTATTTTTATGCTCCTAACATTGCCATGCAACTATACAAGCAAAAGGAACAGAAAAAAGAATATGATGAAATTCTTTCAGAAGAAAGTTGTAGAAAAATCTTATCAAATGAAACAATAAAAAAATATGTAGATTTATCCACAAAAGTTAATACAGAAATATTTGAAAAGATTCAAAAAATGTTATCTCCTTTTGATAAAACTAAAAATAGTAAAGATAATTATCTTTATAATAAATTTTATGATGAGCTTGGTTATCTTGGTTTCGGAAAAGTATTAAATAATTTTGCAAGTGGTAAAGATAATATAGATGAATACATTATGGAACGAAATAAATATATAAGAGAAAGCACATTTATTTTTCCATACAATATAATTTCGGCAGATTATTTTATAGATAAATTAGAAGAGAATAATAGAAATAACATTTTTAACTCTTTTGAAAGTATCAATATAATTTATACTATAATACACATCTTATTCTATGCAATTTTGGACGATAAAATAGTATATTTAGAAAAGAGTAATATAAAAATATTAAAAACTAGAAGCAAAAACAACATTAAAAAAATAAAGTTTTCTAATAGTAGTATTGAATTCCTACTTGGATTCCCACTAATTGTTAAAATAAATGATGATATTTTCTTTACTCAAGAAGTTAACATGCAATTTGGAGAAAAAAATGAAACCACATGTGAATGTATAAAATTAGATTTTAGCGAAAAGGAGGCATTATCAATTTTTTCAATTTTAGATTTATCTTAAGGTATTATTAATATTATAATAACTTAAAAAAAGAAGGTGATTTTTATAATATCGTTCCATGGATCTCGTGAAACAAATTTAAAAGAATTCAAAATTATACCAAGAAAAAATAATACTTCTGAATTTGGCGATGGAATATATTTTACATCTAATTTTGAATAAGCCAAAAAATGGTCTTGCTATAAATCAAAAAAAGGTGCAATATATGAAATAGATATTAATACAGATAAACTTAAAGGCAAGAATTTAGAAAATGATGATTTGTTCTATTATTTATCATATTTAAATAGAATAGATTTAAAAGAACTTGTAGGTGAATGCTTAGATGAATTAGATGGTTTAGACTATGTTTATGGAAAAATGTTAAAAAATATAGATGAATTTAAGATAAATGCTGAAAAATTTAATGAAGATGATATTAAATTAGAAGAATTTAAAAAACTAACAGAATGGTTTGGCAAAGGTTATAATCAATATTGTTTTAAAACTGATAAGGCAGTTGATTTGGTAAATAGTTCAATAAAAAAAAATACACTATACATCTCGTACTGGTAGAAATACAAAGATAGTAAAGGTAAAAAAAATATAGTTTTAAAACAAAAATATATGGTATAATATATATAGATGGATGATTTATATATCACCCTCAAGTGAGAAAAGTTGTGTAATCACTCAACTATGGCTCCATTGAGAGAATTACTCACACCCCGTGTGAGTTTTATATTTTCAAATTTATCCTATATCACTCGTTGATATGGGATTTTTTCATGTTTGAAAGGAGGATTCTCAAATGAAAATAACCATAGAACCTTTAGAATTTCCTTTAAGTGTTAAAGAAAAATTTATGAAAATACCTAAATATCAAAACTACATATTGAATTTGTAAATGGGAAAAATATTCATTTTGATAAAACTAACCTTTCAATCAATGAACCACACAAAATTATTATTAGTAATGATTCATCTTGTATAATCTTATTATCTTATCCAAATGATAATAATTTATATTTGAATGATAATTTAGAAATTATTACTCTTGAATCAATAAAATTTTTGATTTTAAAAATGTTGTAAAAAATAAATTTTTTGAAATTTTATTTTTCCATTTATTTATAGGGGTTTGCGAGCAAAAAATAATTTTTGATGTCCGTTTACTTTCCGGTTAAAATGTGGTATTATGGTAATATACAAAAGTTCTAGGCAATCGTATATTTTATGTATTTTTGTAGTTCTTAACACAAGGAAATTCTCTTGTGTTTTTTTGTCGTTCAAAGAAAGGAGAAGAAAAAATATGAACGGAGAAAAGAAGAAATTTGTTGTAGGGATTTATCCTCGTGTTTCAACCGAGAATCAAAGTAGTTATTCCTTAATTTATCTTTTATGGTGGATAATTTTAATTTTGCTTTTTATGCTTTTCTAACTTTAGTAGTTCCTTCTTTGATTATTTTTAGTGTAACTTTATAAAATTGATTATACAAAATAGCAAGTATAATATAAAGAAAAACATATAGAAACCACATTTAAATCACCTAATAATATTATACACTATTAATCATTTGTTTTAATATTTTCCTCTACTGCTATTTAACTTTTTACATAATGAAATGGGTCTTACCTTAAATTAAATATGTCCATTAATTCTTCTAAATGTTTTTCTCCTTTTTCAATCATACTTTTTAAAAAAGGTGTTTGTTCATACGTATATCTTTTTATTCTTAATGCCATTTTCGAAATAATATAACGCAATCTCATCAATTCAAACATTTCATCAAAATTATCATATTTTGGTACTTCATTAAAATATCCCTTCAAAAAAGGTTTTATTCTTTCTGGATCAAAGAATGTTGACCAACATGCAATTTCTTGTATTGGGTGCCCACCAACACATTCATCCCAGTCAATAATTCCTGTTATTTTATTACTATCAGTGAGTAAGTTCCAATCAGCAAAATCATTATGAATTAGAACTGATATATCTGAATTGAGTAATTCATTATCATCAAATAATGTTTTCATTTTATCTGCTATTTCTTTTGTTAAAATATTGTATGTAACTAATCTTTCAAGATTTTCTTCTAATCCAGCATTTATAGAATCTTTTAGTGATTTGTGTACTCCTTTTAAATTACCATTCTTAGCTTGTTCGTTATCAAAAGGACCAAATCCATTAACTTTTATTTTATGAAGTCTTGCCATCGTTTTTCCCATTTCAATAACAAGTTGTTCTTCCTTTTCAAGATGTTTTTTTAAACAAAATTGAACTGTATCTCCATTTAATTTTTCTATAACTTGATAAGAAATATCTTCTTCGTTTTCTAATTCATGAATACAATATGTCTTATATGCAGGAAGACCATTTTCTAATGCAATTTGAGATGCTAAACTTTCAGCATAAAAATAACCATTTCTAACTCCTTTTGGATGACATCTTATAATAACTTCTTTACCACTTTCTAAAACTCCAACTCTTATTGAATTAACATTACCTAAACTAGTTTGAGCATTTTCATCAAATGCTTTAATATATGCTAATTTATCATTCTTTAATTCTGTATTAATCTTACTTAGCAATTCTTCATTAGTGATTGCTGCATGTCTATCTTTCCATATCATAGCAGTTTCTTCTGAGCTTACTTTTCTATCAGTTTGCCAATAAAAACATTCAGATCTATCACTGATTCTTTGATTAATTTCTTTTAAATCCATTTTTTCTCCTTTTCTTTATATTTATCATTTTTTATTTAAAAATCTCTCATTATATTTTATCATTTATAAATTCATAGTCAACAATCTATAGCTTTATTGTAAAATAACTTCGTTATATAGTAAAACAAATGTATATACAAGTATTAGAAGGAAGCAATAGTATCAGTAAAGTATTAGTAAAAAATTATTATGAACTTCTTTATAAAATAAATGAAAATAAAAAAGAACATCAAGAATCTTTAAAAGAATTAAATGAAAAAAATGTTAACTGGATAAAAAAAGAAAGTGCTTAGATTGCTTGGTATGATATTTTAGAGAATTATCAAAACAAAGGATTTGGTAAATATTTATTAGAAAAAACAATTAATATGGATGAAACTAAGATAAATTCAATAATTGAAATGTATAATAATATATTTAAAGAAATAAGCAGTTAATAAACTGTTTTTTTTAATTTTAAAAATATTTTTTTCCTCTTTCATAATGAGCTTCCATACTTTTTATTAAATTTGAAGTACTAACGTCCATATTAACCGCAGGAAAAGTATTAAAATTCTCGTAATAATTAACTGTTCTCGCAAAAACATCATTAATATATTCGGAATACAAAGGCCAAGATTCTCCAAACATCATATTCAATTTAGCTATATCATTGTTTATAGCACAAGCAGAAAATACACTTTCATATTTATCTAAAAAGTCCCCTATTAAAGGATATATAAATTCATATGTAGAAACACCATCAACTTTATAATCCTTTGGATTATCATATAAAAATATTCCTCTTTCATGCAATATTTTAGTAAATTTAGCAGCAAGCTTTTGCGTTCTTATTTCATTTACTATCTTATTTGTTTTAGTTTCATCATGAATAGATATTCCAACATAATTCATATAGCTTTCAATTATATGAATAAGTTCGTGTATAATACTATAGTCTAAACCCTTCAGATTTCTATTAATAAGATATATCAAAGGAATTTTAACATATCTATAATAAACTAACTCTGAGCCTCTATTCACCGTTATAGAAACAGCAGATGCACTTCGCGCTAAACCAATTGGATTTAAAAATTCTGGTTTAACATCAATTCCAATTATACTTTTTATGCCTGAATTCATGTTTTGCCCATATTCAGAATTTTTTATAATTAAGTTCCTATAATTCTCTTTAAGTTTTTTTCTATACTCAATCACTTTATTTATAGAAGCATTAGAAAAAGAATCAAGATTAACTCCAAGATTGCTTAAAACTCTATTAAATTCTTCCTGTTTTTTCAAAATACTAATTTTATCATTTTCCGAAACAAAATCATCATTTAAAAATTTTAGACTTTGTTTGCTAAATCCATCTATTAAACTCTTAGAAAATGTTTTATCCGTAAATAAAGACAAAAAAGACTCTTTATCCAATCTTCCTAGCTCTCTATTTTGTATCCTAAATACTTCTACTAAAAAATTAAACATCAAATCATAATTTATGTTTCTTGCTTCATTCATTACACTTTCAAAATCATTGTATTGCTTCTCAATCAAGCCCCTTTCGGCATTACTTATATTATTTGAATGACTTTTTAAATAATAATAGTTATCTACAGGGGTGCTAGATAAATCAACAGGGACATCATCTGTTCTTGAATAAATTAAATCACGATATTCATGCCCATAATAATCTACAAACAAATCGAATAAGATTTCTCTATATTCATTATAATTTTTAGCAATATTTATAATACTATCCATATTTTACCTCAACAAAAATAGATTTCCATATATTATAACAAAGATAATAAAAAAAAGAAGCCCTACCAAGAGCTTCCTCCACCGCCTCCAGAGCCTCCACCAGAGAATCCGCCTCCAGAAAATCCGCCACCAATGGATGACGAACTTGTATCAACTTCTCGTTCACAAGTAGAACTCATAGTGGATAATAAGAAACGATCAAGATGATTTACGACAAATGGACTATTTGAGTCGTACCAATCTGGCTCTTGCATCGTAATACTTTCAAACTTCTTAATCCATTTATTTGATAAACCAAAAACATAAGTAAATGGTAAAATATTATAAAAATATGTTGGATCTTCATTTACTAAAGCCTCTAATTTTTCCTTTTCAGCTGTTTCTAAGAAATTTCTAAATCCTTTAACTTTACCATACATCTCGGTACCAAATGGTGTCCTTTTAGCCATATATCTAACAAAACAACAAGAAGATAAACTAACGATAAAACCAAACACAACAGCAACAAACATTAATGCATTACCCATCATTGCATAATAAATTGGTAAATCTCTAATTATAATTGAAAAAATAAACAAAATAAGCAAACAAACAAATACACGTAAATACATTGGTATATTTATATACAAAAATATGGCCTCTAAAGTAAACACTAATCCACATACCATAAGAGAAGCCAACACTTCATCAAAAGTACCATAATTCATTGAAGGGATAAGTACAGTTACTAAAACAGATAACATAACTAATAAAACCGAATATACTTGTAACGATGATGCTTTTTTATCATAAACTAAAGCTTTATTTTTTATATTATTAATATTCATTTTTACTTTTTCAATAGTTTTATAAAATTTATTATATAAATCATCTTTCGTAACGGAATTCTTGGAAGCAAATAATCCTTCCATAAATATTCTTTCACTAGGTTTATCACCATCATAATCTTTTAATTTCTCAATAGTATACTTATTTCCATGTGTATCAGTTTCCGTAATTTTTAAGTATCCTTTATTAGCCAAATAAATAAGTAAAGAATTAGCATCATTTGTTGTAACATTATTTTTATAATAGAAAGCAACTTCTGCACTATTTAAATTATTAGGTGGATAAAATTCAACAGTTTCAATGATTTCATCATCTCTTCCATGTTTATGCCACCAAGACGCTGTTATAAATAAAACTAGAAATGGAACAATAATAATTAAAGGAAAAGTGATTGGTAAAGGAATACCTGCATTCTTAAAATAACCTTCCGGTAATTCACATCTTACTGTCAAAGCCTCCTTCGGATTTAGTATTCCATTAAAAGAACCAGTAATTTTGTTACCTTCAACACTAAACTGAACTTTATTTGTACCAACTCTGCCATACTTTCCGCTAGAAAATCCAAGTTTACTTGCATCAAATTCAGATGGCATATTAATTGTAAAAGTTACATTACTAATTGAAGTATCCCATTCATCACCAATAATATTATAATATAATTCATCGGCATCCTTTAAAGGATCTTTACCTAAATTATATTTATAAGATATTTTATAATCTACAAGACCAGTTAAAGTCTTATCTGCATCCCCTATTTTAATTACTTGATAACCTGAAGATTTACTAACCTTATAGTTAGCATTAACATTTAAATCTGTTAATTTAACACTGTTAAGAGAAGATGATCCATCTACTCTTTTAACTTTATTTTTTAAAGGTATTCTTCTTACAATACCATGCTTTGATGAAATAAAGTTTGCTTTTATATTTTCTGTTATTACAAATGTATTATTTTCTTGTACATCGATATTTACATCATAGGCATCAATCTTATAACCATCATAGACACCTGTTTCAACTGCTCCAACATTCATAATAGATAAATAAAAAACAAATAGAAAACCTATAACAACAAATAATTTCTTTATATTCATAAAATCATCCTAACTTACTATAATAATTATATCACACAAAAAAGAATCTTACATTTAATATCAGATTCTTGTTAGTTATTTCTTAATAATTACTCTTTTTACTTCCTGTTTATCAATAAGACAACTAGTAAAATCATCAATATTAATACCCCTGCACCTTTTAACAGAACTATTAGTCAAATGGCACATCTTTACATCCCAAATTACAAAAGTGATGTTCCAAGACGCATACAATATCTTTATCCTCTCTGTTAAAAAGTAAAGTCATTTCAACTATTTTTCCTTCATTACTTTTAAATATTGACTTTAAAGAACCGGCAGTTTGATCTTTAAAAAGGCCAATATAAAAGGAAAAGGCTAAAAACTTATATCCTGCATATCACAATAACGATATAAGTAAGGAAGAATTAAATAATTTAGGAATTATTCGTGTAAATAATTGGAAAGAAATAGAAAATTTACTTTTAAATAAATAAAACAGAGCTTAAAATCTCTGTTTTTCTATTTAAGAAACTATTATATCATTATCCAAATATACTGTCAGTTAACTTATATGTTGTTATTATTTTTTAAAAAGTTCCTCCATTAACATTTAATATTATAACTCTGATTCTAAAAAAAGAAGAACTATAATTTCTTCCCTAAAGTTTTAACTCCATCATCACGCATTTTATAATAATCTAATACATCAATCATAAAATTTCTAATTGTAATCTCATTAATAATATAGGACACGCCTTTTCTTACTTTAATAAGTAAAATCACGAATACTGACTTATTTGACATTAATAAACAAAAATATTAAAATATCTAACTAGAAAAAAGGGGATATTATGGACAATATTATAAATGAAGTAAAAGATATAACAAACAAGCCCTATCAAAGATATGAAAGATTAGATCAAATATTAACGGAAATAAAAATTTTAGCACCAACATACTTTGATGGAATATGCATGTCTGATGAATACAAAGATAAAGTGCGAGATATAGATAATACAATAATTAGGTTTCCTGTTGAATATATATGTGACACATCTCCTCAATTTCGTGATATTCGTAATGTTAATAATAATATTACTAAAAGCAAAAGAAGAGATACATTTAAAATAGAAGATTACCTAGATTATGTTGTCTATTATGCTAGAAAAAAATTAATTGGTAATCGAAACTTAAGAAAAAACTTTAATACATTTGATTTAATTAATACATGTTATGAGGTATCTTCTTTTGTAAAAGAAGGAGCGGAAAAGTGTGACTTAGAATGTCATATTATTAGAATTGAACCAGGTTTTGATAGTGACGCTCAACTACTAAACGGAATGGGATACCACTACTTTAATATTATTAAATATCAAGATAAATACTATTTAGTTGATGTAAGTTATTCGCAATTTTTTACTAAACGACTTACTAATTTTTCCAGAATGGGAGTACCTTTTATCATCCCACCAATGACAGGTTCTTATATGGTTTTAGATAATTACCGCAATAAAGTCGCAACAATTATAAATAAATTTGGTTGGATAGAATTAACCGATGAAGTAATAAAAGCTTACTTTGATGGTTTTGCTCTATCTTATCGTAATGCCCTTTATTATGAAGGCAAAAGACTACTATATAAAACTAAATATACTGCTAAAGATTATAAGAACTTCTTGATTGGCGAAGATTCCCAAGTTCATTATGAAGGAACAAGAGTTTTAGGATATCAAAGAGAACCAATTAAAAATCCTTATCGAAATTATTCCAAACGAAAATAGACAAAAGTCTATTTTTTTAATGCATAATCAACAATTGTATCAATATGAGCTTGAGTTGTATCAAATAAAGGGACATTAACATCTCCATCTTTTATTAGCATCTCAATTTCTGTACAACCTAATATAACTCCTTCAATATGTTCTTCTCCAATCATCCTATTTATAATATTAATATAAGCTTTCTTCGATTCCTCTATTATTTCACCTTTACAAAGTTCATCAAATATAACTTTATCAATTAAATCAATATCATCTCTTTCTTTAGGCACAATTGCATTGATACCATTTTTCTTAAGCCTATTAATTATAAAATCTTCTTGCATAGTATACTTAGTACCTAAAAGTAAAACATTAGTTGCATCTTTTTCGTGACACTTCAAAGAAACGGCATCTGCAATATGAATAAGTGGTACGTTTATACTGCTCTCAATAATATCAGCAACCTTATGTATCGTGTTAGTTGCAATAACAATCGCATCTGCTCCAGCATTTTCTAACGTTTTAGCAATCTCTTTAAGGATAATTCCAATTTCTTCCCACTTTCCAGCTAACATTCTCTTTCTTATATCTTGAAAGTTAACATTATAAATAAGTAACTTTGCGCAGTTTAAATCTCCTAGCTTTTCATTTATTTGTTTATTAATTCTTTCGTAATAATGCATACTAGATTCATAACTCATGCCACCTATTATACCAATTGTTTTCATTTCATCCTCTTTTCTTTTTTATTATCATATCTTAGCATTTAATTATGAATAATTTAAGAAAAATATATAAATAATAATACTAGGTGATAATATGCCAAATATTCATAGTAGTATAAACTTTGCTCTAGTTAATATACCTATAGTTATGAATCCAATAATAAAGAACAATGATACATCATTTAACCAACTACATGAAAAATGTGGAAATCGAATTAACTATATAAAATACTGTTCAAAATGTAAAACTAAGATTAAAGAAGAAGAAATTATTAAAGGATATGAATATGAAAGAGATAAATATATAACATTTAGTCATGATGAATTAAATAAACTCAAACCAGAAAATGAAAAAACAATCGATATAATATCTTTTATTCCCCTTTCTGAAATTGATCCAATCTACTTCGAGAAAAGTTATGATTTAGATGCTGAAGGTAAAGGTAAAGCTTACTATCTTTTTTCTGAAGCATTAAAAAAAACCAAACTAGTTGCTTTAGCCAAAACTGTTATTGGTAACAAATTTTATTATTGTATATTAAGGTTTACCAAAAAAAATATAATTCTAACAACTTTATTCTTTGATGAAGAAGTAAATACCCATGAAGATGATATAAACAGTAATATAACGGAAAAAGAGCTTAAACTAGCTATCGACCTAATTTCCTCTCTTAAAGGTAAATTTGAACCTGCTAAATATAAAGACGAATATCAAGACAATATTAAAAATGCAATTAATGACAAAATTGAAGGAAAAGAAATAAAAACAAAAAATAAAAAAACAAAAAAACAAATAGACAACTTAATGGAAGCTTTAGAAAAGAGTTTAAAGAAAAAATGAATATATGGTCCAATCGCACATGGAAACCCATGCTTTTAATAGAAGTAGACAAACCTTTTAATGATCCAGATTACTATTTTGAAATTAAATTTGACGGCATAAGAGCCAAGTGTTTTGTTACAAAAAATGAAATTCAAATATTAAGTCGAAATAATCAAGATTTAACCTCATACTTTCCTGAATTAAAAGATTTAACTAAACTTGTTAATGATAAAGTTATCTTTGATGGTGAATTAGTAGCATTTAATAATTTAAAACCTTCATTTAAAGATATCATGATGCGAATTCGTATAAAAAATAAAACAAGAATTGCAACTGAAGCTTCAAATAACCCAATTGTCTTTGTCGCCTTTGATATCCTTTATAAAAATAAAGACCTAACTACTTTACCTCTAAAAAAGAGAAAAGAAATATTAAACAAATATCCTGATACAGAAGTTTTTACTAAAACTAAATATATTGAAAGTGATGGCGTTAGATTATTCAAAGAAATAAAAAAATTAAACCTAGAAGGAATTGTTGCTAAAAAGATCGAAAGTCCCTACCATATAAATAAAAGAACTAATGATTTCATTAAAATAAAAAATTTACACATTGATGACTTTTATATTGGCGGATTCGAATACAAAAAAAATGATATTATCTCTTTAGCTTTAGGAGAAATAAGAGAAAATAAATTCAACTATGTTGGTAAAGTAGCAATTAGTAAAAAGAAAAGTATTTATAAAGATATAATTAATACGAGAGAAAGTAAAAAAAACTATTTTTCTAATTTTAGTGAGGAAATACATTATCTAAAACCTACAATTAAAATACGTATTGAATACTTAGAAAAAACCAAAAGTGGAATGTTAAGACATCCTAAGTATAAAGACTTTTAGAAAGGAGTAATCATGTTAGAAGATTATAATAAAAAAAGAGATTTCAATAAAACTAAAGAACCAAAGGGTATCAAAAAAAAGTCTACATCAAAGAAACTAAAATTTATAATTCAGCATCACCTTGCAACTAAAGATCATTATGATTTTCGTTTAGAGTACAATGGTGTTTTAGTTAGTTTTGCTGTTCCTAAAGGTCCTTCATTTAAAACAACTGATAAAAGACTCGCTGTAAAAGTCGAAGATCATCCCTTAAGCTATGCAAATTTTGAAGGAACAATCCCTCAAGGTGAATATGGTGCTGGCACTGTTATGCTATTTGATGTGGGTACTTGGGAACCTTACAAGAATAAATCAGTTGACTTTAAAAAGGGACCAGTTAAATTTACTTTGAATGGAAGTAGATTTAAAGGCAAATGGGCTTTAATCAAATTTAAAGATAATAATTGGTTACTTATCAAAGAGAAAGATCAATTCGTAAGTAATACCAAAATAGAAAAATATAAAACAAGCATTAAAACAGGAAGAACCATGCAAGAAATAAAAGATAACATTACTCCAATAGATAATTCAATTGAATTAACAAATCCCAAAAAAATAATATTCAAAAAAGAAGGTATTACTAAAGAAGATATATTTAACTACTATAAATCAATAGGTGATAAAATGATGCCTTTTTTAGATAATAGACTTATAAGCACTGTAAGATGTCCAAATGGTAATTTAAAAGAAACTTTTTATATGAAACATTTAAATACTGATTCTAAAGATATTGGAAAGAAAAAAATTACAGGTAAAAATAATGAAGAAAGTTATTACTATTATATAAAAAATATTAACGGTTTACTATCTGAAGTTCAAATGAATAGTTATGAATATCATATTTGGGGTTCTAAACAAAATAGTATTAAAAAGCCAGATATATTAGTCTTTGACTTAGATCCTGATGAAAATTTATCACTAAAAAATGTAAGAGCTTGCGTTAAAGACTTAAAAAGTATCCTTGATAAATTACATTTAAAATCTTACTTAAAAACAAGTGGTGGTAAAGGATACCATGTTTATGTTCCTCTGAAGAGAACGTCTTGGAAAGAATGTGAAAAGATTGCCTCTAGCATTTCTGATCTTATGGTTCTAAATAATCCTGACAAATATACCACCAATATGCGAAAGAATAAAAGAGAAAAGAAAATTTTTATTGATTATTTCCGCAATAAAGAAGGAGCCACTAGTGTTGCACCCTATTCTCTTAGATTAAAAAGTGGCGCTTCCATATCATGCCCAATTAAATGGAGTGAACTTGATACTATAAAACCAAAAGATATAACTATCAAAAATATTAGTACACGTCTAAAAAGAAAAAATCCTTGGGCGGATTTCTTCAACTAAACTATCTTAACATTTCATATGGGGTGCTATACCTATTTACATAGGAATAGTAATCCCTTTTTATTTCTTCAAAGGAGACTAAACTTCGATATTCATGTAGCATTAAACCACAATATAAATCTGGTCTATATCTTTTTACTATATCTTGCCAAAATTCACGTTCTTCTGGGGCCGTTATATCACTAAAATCAAAATCAAGCTTTTCCTTAAAGATACCTAAGTAGTGCCACAAAAATGGATTCATCGTAAATCTTAAAGTTGCGTTCATCATAAATTCAAATATATTTAATTTACGAAGTCGTGCTTCTTTTACTAAAGATTCTACATAAATATGCAAGCGAATTCTATCTCCTACTTCCGTATGATAATCTTGGCGTTCTATGGGATAAACGCAAAAGTCAAAACCGTATTTTTGCATTACTGCATCTACTCTCTTTTCTGGCATACCCTCCCACATTAACCAATTTTCTGTCGATATATTTTCAATCGTAAACCCAAGTTTAAGAGCTAAAGCTTCAGCATAGCCATCTTTATATAAACCTTCATACGCGACTATATTAACTTGAGGATTTTTTTCTTTTACAATATCTGCTTCATGCAAGGGGCATATTATATAACACCCCGTTAAATCAACATAATCCTTAAATTCAACATCATCACCAGAGAAGAATTCAATTTCCTTAAATACATCTTTACTCCCTGGAACAATCACAGCATACTTTCTTCCGCTAAAACCAAAGTTTCGATGTTCCCTACCATCTATTGCTTCCGAATTCATCAAAAAATGAACTGTATCATCCGTATAAGGAAGTTCTAAACAAATTTTTACATTATCAACAAAATTACTTACCTTGTATGTGGCACCACTTGAAGCCGATGAATATACTCGGTTATTCTTTGGCATATAATCTGTCTTATGAATAAAAACAAACTCATCTTCACTTGTATAAACTTTATCATTACAATAAGCTTTTTTGTATTGTTCAAGTCCTTTTAAATCATCATTTGTTAATATTTTAACTGAATCAATTACCATAGTTCCCCCTTCTTTTGGCTTTTTATTATAGCAATTTACATATAATTAGTCAAAAAAAGTTATAACTCTTTATACATCTAAAGTTATAACTTCTATATCTTTTTTTGAAAGTTCTTCTTCAATTTTTTTCTGCATATTCTTAGCATTTATAAAATCAACTTGTCGCTTTTCAAATTACTTATCATTAATTACTCCATTAATTAAATTTAAGTCTGATGGAATAATCCATTTTACATTAGCCATCTTAAATAAAGTAAGCGGTATAATCGCACCTGCTCTAGCACCATCCATCCATTTAGGATTACCTGGCATCAATTCATATAATTCATTAATAGATATTTCATCAAATACACGTTTAGTTCCTCTTATATAATCATCTAAACTAACCATATACTTATGATTATTGTCGATAAACAAAGTATTTTCAACTAAATTAAAATTAGTTAAAAGTTCAAATCTTTCTTCTCCACCAGTGAATATCGCAGCATCATAATCTGCATCTATTTCTAATGAACTTAATTTTTCTTCGGTAAATGCTTCTATTTCTTCAACTGTATTTCCTGAATACTCTTCATTTATTTTATCAAAATTATTTAAAATATCAGCAACGCCGACATTAACTGTTTTAGTGTCTGTTAGTTTATCTCCAATAAATGTTACAAGTTCAGTTGTTTTACCACCCATATTAATGATTAAAACTTTTTTACCGTTATAGTCATGTTCCATAGCTTTACCTAAATAATAAGCTTCTATTCCATGGCTTATAATATTAAAATGTAAATCAAACCTATCATTAAAAAATCTAACCATTTCTTGTTTTTTTAAATCACTTAAATTTCTAAAAATACCTGTAACAAAAATATGTGTATTATCATATTTTAAACCATATTTGGTTTGGATATTATCAAAATACTCTAGCATCTCATTCATATTTTCATCACTTATACCAGTATCTTCACTAAATCCATTTTTAAAATAAATAGAATGTTCCTCCAATAAAACTAATGCCTCTTCATACTTATATACTTTAATAGTTGAAGATCCTAAATCTATATAATAATTCATACTCTACTCCTCTACATATTTAAGTAAATCACCAAATTCTTGATAACCTGATTCACTGTTTAGGTGTCCGCCACCTGGATAAACTATAATATTATCAGTAATACTTTCTGCAAACTCTTTTTCAACATCCATCTTTACATAAGGATCATTATCCGAATACATACAAATTATATCCTTACAATAATTTTTAATATCATTTAAATTATCTAAATACATTGATTCATTAACAGCATCATAATCATCATCTATTCCTAAATAATTATTAAATCCACAAACATATACAAGTCTTTTAACTTTTAATTTTTTCTCAATTAAATATTTAGAAATAAATACAGGACCAATTGAATGAGCAAATATAATTGTATTTTCATTTAATAAACCACATTCTACATATCCGTCCATTATTTTCTTCCACGAATCATAACTTTGATAGCCAACTCCCGAAGGTAAATCAGGCGTATAAACGCTTCTATCTAGACTTTCTAACTTTCCTCTTAAATAAGGTATCCAATTGGAAAAAGGACTACTAAAACTGCCATGTATTATAAAATAATTACTCATATCATCACCTAAAAGTATTATATCAAAAAAAAGACATCTAATAAAGAGATATCTTAATTATATTAGTGTTTCCAAAACAGATCCCTAACACGCACTTAGAACATATATTTAAAGATTTCTATAACAGGGCAGACCCCATAGGAACTGTAAACGTTGACGGGGAACAAGTCATAGTAGCCATTTGATTTCAGAGTCCACGTGAGCAAGAGTCCCCGAAGAAGTCTAGTACGTTGTTGAGTATTTGTATGATAGGGCTGATAAACAAGACCATCTGAATCACATCCAACTGCTTCTAATTTTTCTTGTGCTATTGCAAGTCCAAAGGCATTATCAAGTTCATATCCAAAATAAGTGTTAGATACATATTTGTGGCTAGTTTATGATGATTCTAAACGCCTATGCCATAATTATATTTACTTTCTTCATCACTTTTTAATGAAAAAGAGCGATGATTTTATTTACCAAATATTCTAACATACTAACAAGAAAAAAGATACACTAAAGTATATACTTATAATCACTCATTTTATCTATTACTGCATCAATTTCCTTATATTTAGGAGTCTTCATAATTTCCCTAACAGACATTGCTAAATTATCATCATAAATTTTATCATGTTTATGAATAAATTCACATTCCTTTAATCTCTGTTTCTTCATTAATTCTTTTAATTTTATATTATTATTTAATATATAATACATTTGTGGTGGCATAAAATTAGGAATAGATTTTCTAATACTTTCAAGACTTAAAGGACTCTCAAATAATCTAAGGGACTTAATAGGAATAGCACAAACATCTCTTGCATTAATATAATCTATTACTCTTCTTCTTGTATCATTTGTATATTCATCAACTGTTTTATCTAGCCTTATCGGAACACCTAATTCCATAATACCTATAACTTTTCTTTTATTACCACTCAAATATAAATAAGCACATACCTCTTCATTACAAAATCTCTTCCGATACTCATATTTTTTTAATCCATAAAGAATTGGCTTAAAATACTCAGGTTTAAAACTCAAAAAAATTTCTTTCATAAAAACCTCACAAACTTATTATATATAATTTACCCATTAAACACAATAATATGAGGTTAATTAAAAACTTAAGAAATAATTCTAATTTCTTGAATTATAATCAAAATCCCATAAGCTTAATTTACCATTAATGCTAATTGGTTCAATCACTTCGGGATTTTCCATTTTAAAACCATAACCAACCCAGTCTTTATCTTTAATTACCCTTGAGTAAACAAGTTCATTTTCGCATTTTAATACATCACGCATTTCATCATCTATAAAAACACAGTCAACTAAATTTACTTGAAAAGGTGTACTTTATGATAATTTTTGATAAACTAACGAAAACAGATAAAATAAAACATATTATATGTGATATAGATGGCACTATCACAAGATGGATTAATGTCGAACTTTTTTTAATAAAATCATGTGAACAAATTGGTTTACCCTATAAAGGAGAATATCTAAATCTTTTATTTGAAGCTATAAGAAGGAACGGACTTCACTCTATCGTAACTGGCTCTTTTAATGAAACAGAATATGCCAAATTTTTAAGTAGATTTAAAACCAAATGGCTTAACAGGCGAAGAATTAAAAAATAAAATGTTTGAACTAGAAGCTAGTGAAACGTTCATTAACTCTGATGTAAAAGAAACCTTAGATAAACTAAAAGAAGAATACCAGTTATATTGCTATACCAATTTGTTTTATAATCAAGCACTAAAAAAACTTGAATACCATGATTTATTAAAATATTTTACTAAAGTTTATTCAGTGAAAACACCTATCTTAAATTTTCTAAAGTGGGATTTAATTATATTCTTAATAGTATTAATGCTAAGCCACAGGAAGTTATTATGATTGGAGAATCAAAAACCGATATTATCCCCGCAAAAAAAGCTTCTATTAATACTATCTACATTAACTATAACATTGACCCACATAGTATTAAAGAAAATGAAGCTTATTTAATCAATAAAGCTGATGCTAGTATAACAGAATTTTCTGACATACCTCGCATTCTATCAAAGAAAAATTAATTATGTTATAATTGAATTAGCAAAGGAGTTAGATTATGGAAAAAGCAATCTTTAATAATGGGTTCTTTGAATTTTTAGAAACAGAAGAAGAACATATAATAAATAATAATAAAACAACTATAAAAAGACAAATGGTTAGAAGACCTCCAGGAATAAGAGCATTAATTATAAATAAAGAAGACAAGAAAAAAATCCTTTTATCCAAAGAATTTAGATATGAACTTGATAAATGGGATTATCGTCTCCCTGGCGGTAAAGTTTTTGATTCACTTGATGATTATAAAGCATCTATTACTAAAGGCGATGTTCAAGAACATGTTGATAAAACCGTAAAAAAAGAAGTTTTAGAAGAAATAGGTTTAATTGTAAAATCACAGAAATTATTAAAAATATCCCATGCTGGAGCTGGCGTTATTTGGGACCTTTTCTACTATGTAATAGATGACTATGAAATATCCGATACTGGTTCTCAGTTAGAGGAAAATGAATTTGTTGACGGGTACGTATTTAAATCTTATGATGAAATAATTAACATGTGTAAAAATCATGAGATAAATGAAGATCGAACAGTTGGAGTACTTTTAAGTTATATTTTAGATTGCAATTAATAGTCTTTTATTTTAAGCCAAGTATTCATTCCTTTTTTAGTAACTTTAAAGGGTTTAATTTTAACAATTTTTTTTATGAAAATTAAAGTAGCATATTTGCTATCTTTTTTTAACTTCCAAAAATCATCATCTACAAATAGCTCCCTTGAAAAATCTCTTTTTATATTTCAATTGGATAGTTTGTTAAGTCAAAAAAATATACTTCCTTTATTTTAAAATAAGCAACCACATCCCCACCAGACTTTTTTACAAAGACAATACTTGATGGATGAATACTATTCCAAGGTAAACATTTCTTTTTACTAAATCTCGATTCTATCTTTTTTTTACCATCCAACATATAAGTTAGATATGGTTCCGTAAATACTCCTAAGTGTAACTCGCTTCTTTTAATAAGTTCAAGTTCTTGTGTTGGAACTTTTTTTATTCCCTCAATTATTTCTTCATACATATAACTTACCTTCTAACCTTTATAACATCATCAATTTCTAAAGCACCAATTAACATAGTAGAATTTGGATCATGATTAGCCACGTTCACTAATACTCTCCTTTCATCATAATTAGCATAACAATATTTACAAAAATGCTTACATGTATTATATACTCCAATATCAACCATCTCAACACATTCACATTTATTTTCTTTTCGAGCTTTCCATTTTTTATAATCTTTACCCGTTAGTCTTTTAGCAAGTTCTTTAGACATACACTCGCCCTTAATAAAACCATACTCCACTAATGTTTCATTTTCAAAACAAGTTTGCACAGTCATTCCATGCTTTAAGGCTTCTTTGCTAAAAAACTCACCGATTTCCTTATAATCATCAGAAGTAAAATCATGATATTTTAAAATGTTCATATTATTTCTAACATTTTTATAATCATCAATAAAAGATACAATTATATGTTTAACATAACCATCAAGTAAATCAGTAAGACGAGCAAAGCTTTTCTTATGATATTCTAGATCATATTTTGCACTTAAAAATATGGGATCATATCTTACATAAACATTTTCCTTACCAATTATATCTGATATTTCTTTTACTGCCTCAATTATTTTTTGCTTATCATCAACATTTGGTTCAATATCCTTACTATAAGGAGTAATAGTTACATGAAAAAGAATTGGTTTGTTGATAATCTTAAGTTTATCAACAAAATTAATGGGATTTTTCGTACAAAAAAGAATGACATCAACATCAGTAAAATAAATTCGACTCACTAACTTTCTATTAAAAGGATTGCGAACATCAACAAACCCATCTTCCCATCTTTTCATAAACCATTCTGAATAAAAGGCAATTACATCACATCTTCCACTAACAAAAAGAATCATAATATCTCACCCTTTTATTATTATAAATGAGTCTATTATGATTTGTAAATTATTTATTTTCTTCAAAAATTAATAGTTTTGAATATTTCCATGCTAAGTTCCTTAAAACTAATTTGTTTATGTAATTTTCAGTAACTTCTCCATTTGCAACACCATTCTTTATTTGCTTAAAAGCATTTTCATAATCTGTAACAATTAACATATCATTTCCAGCCAATAAAGCATTAACATATCTATTGCTAATATTTTTTGTTGCACCCATATCTAAATCATCAGTCATAATAACGCCTGTAAATCCAAGATTTGATCTCAAGATATTATGAACAGCACTTGATAAACTTGATGGCTCTTCTTCTATTTTTGTAAATGTATTATGACTTACAAGTACAGCCTCTGCACCTGCTTCAATCCCTGCCTTAAATGGTAAAATATTATTATTCATTATTTCTTGTAACTCAGTATCATCTAGTGATTCTGAATTATGTGTATCTTTATTATCTCCATAACCTGGGAAATGTTTTAAGACATAAGATACATCACTGCCTTTGAATCCATAAATAACTGTATCTGCATATTTACTTGTTATATCTACTCCATAACCTATAGTTCTATCATATATATAAGAGTTAGTATCTGTAGACATATCAACAACTGGAGCAAGATTAACATTTAAATGAAGTGAACTTAGTAATTTATTTTTATTTTTAACATCTTCAAGTATCGCATCTAATCCGCCTGCATCATATATTTCTTTAGGACTTTTAAACGGAGTAGCTGCTAAATTAGGATTAGTACTAACACGGTTTACTCTTCCGCCTTCCTCATCAACTGCTGTGATTAGAGGAATACTTGCTGTCTTATTAAGAGAATCTATCATATTTAAAACTTCATCTTTTGTTTTATCTTTAAAATCTTTTTCAAAGAAGAGATACCCAGCAACATTATAATTATTAGCATCTTTTTCAGGATATCTAATTAATAATAATTGTCCAATTTTTTGATCTAATGACATCTTTGAAAGTGTATTATATGCTTGTGTATAAAACTTTGAAAATATCCCATTATCAGTCCATTTACTTAAGTCCTCAACTTCTCCATTAACTAACTTTACAGAAGAAACAATATTTACGCCTTCATTACTCATATTCTTATTTAAAACACCAGTATACTCTAGAATAGCTCGGTCTCCTACACTCAAATCTTCATCGCTTTTTAGTCTATAGATAAAATCATCAACATCTTTAAATACCAATATATCATCTTGTTTTGATATGACTGTACCTTCAAGTTTCCCATATTTAGTTTTTTCCATCTTATTTATCTTTATAACAATGATAATTAAAAATAAAATAATGGCTATTGCTCCTAGAATTGGAATTATCTTTTTCATCATCAATCACCTAGTTAATATTATTCTCATACTTTATTAATAGAACTAGATTTATTACTATCTATAATAAAAGATAGATTATAAAATCTATCTTCGGTTCTGATTCCACTTTTGTCTATAATCCTCTATTCTCGCATTATGATTTTTCATAATTTCACTAAACTCCGCATTTTTAACTCTAAAGTTTACATTTACTCGTGATCTATTAGTGTTAGTTACATAGAATCCATCACGACTCATCGTTGGATGATCTTTTATACATGCATACTCACTAACAGCAAAATTCTCACTTGGTAAAAAAGATTCTAGAAGAAGACCTGATATTTCTCTTGTTAGAATATCTGCATAAACAGAAGATATTCCCATGTCATAGCCTCGCTCAAAAACTTTTTTTCCCTCCTTAGTTATCTCCATATCGACAACTAATCTATTGTTAGAACTAGCAAATTCCATAATACCATAAATGGTATCTTCATCCATCATAAATTGTTCTAAATATTCAACCATTACTTTGGCTTTTTCTTTAGCTACTATTTCAGCTTGTTCTCTTTTCATCTAAAACACTCTCTCCCGTTTCATAATTTATTTTTACACCATCTTGAACATTATAAATATATATATTAAATTTAATACCACTACCATTATCTTCAATAGATTTTGCTTCCATTTGTATTCCACTTACAAGCAAATTATTACCTTGGTAAACTGGCGTTACACGATATAAAACGTGATTCCCTGTTTCCT
The DNA here is from genome assembly GCA_910587065.1 of uncultured Bacilli bacterium. GTDB lineage: Bacteria > Bacillota_I > Bacilli_A > RF39 > UBA660 > CAG-582. Next base: position 32,396 of record CAJUMA010000006.1, read on the forward strand.
TAATATATTTGGAAACTTTATTTTCATAATCTAACATAATTCCTGTATTAGCATTTCTTGTACAAGTAATTAGATTTTTTTCATTAGCATTTTCTCCTGTCAATTGATAACCTATTAAATGACACCTATTATATAAATACTTGCCACTTATAAAATCATACTTAACTGTATGCCATCCACTTGGTTTAATTGAACCAATTTCTCCTCTTTCCTCGGTAGGCATTAAATCAAGACCAATTAGAGACATTGCAACACCAGCACGACCTAAAGAATCCAAATCACTATAAAACTCATAAGTTCGCAAAACAAAGTCCTCCTCTAAAAAATATGGTTCATTATTATTAATTACAACATATTTATTAACCCCATCATAAGGACTAATATTTAAAATGGATTCAGCATACTTAACATTACTATCTGGACTTACGCCTCTTGTCTTGTCAATATATCCATTATAAATGAGTGTGGCAAGACCAATTAATACTACAAAAGTAATACTAGCACTTTTCTTTTTCATTCTAATAAGAATCTACACTTTCAACTTCATAAGCAGTAACATTTTTAGCATATTCTCCACAATAACTAATAGTTTGTTTCCACTTATCATATTTACTTATATTTTCAATATATAAAGTTTCTGTACCAACAACATATCCTTCTTTATCCAAAAAAGAATAATTAACATTTATCGTATCAGTTGATAGAATATTGCTCTTATACTTTTCTTTATCAAATAACTCTACTTTTGTTGATAAAACAAAACATTTTTCTTTGCTGTTATAGTTAGTATCTTCTACTTGTACTCGCATACCTACTTTAGGTAATTCAATTGTTTTTTCATCAATACTTTTGAATTCTGTTGACTCAATTGAGGCAAAAATTATAAAAGCAAAAAATAATATAGGCAAAATAAGATAAATGAAAGCTACAACAATTATAAGAGCAATAATTCCCTTTCTATTTTTCTTCTGTGGTTTAATTTCCGCTACTTCATTAATTTTCTCTTCCTTTGTCATAAAACACCTCTTATTTATATTTTAAATTTATTTTTTATAAAATACAAGTAAAGTGTAAAGAATACTTTAATAATCACGCAATAATGCTAATTTGTATGATATATTTAAAATAGGTGATAAGATGAAAAATAAAGTTATAATTATTGGCTGTGGTAATGTTGGAATGTCTTACGCATATGCATTAGTAAACCAAACAACATACGTTGATGAATTAGTTTTAATCGACATTAATAAAGAAAGAATTATAGGTGAAGTTGCTGATTTAAATCATTGTCTTCCCTACTGCCCATCAAAAATAAATATTAAAGCTGGTTCTTATGAGGATTGTAATAACGCACGAATAGTCGTTATTGCAGCTGGTGCAAATCAAGCCCCTGGTGAAACGAGAATGGACCTTATTCATAAAAATAGTTCCATATTTAAGGAAATTGTTGAAAATGTCATGAGCAATAATTTTAAAGGTATATTTTTAGTAGCTACTAACCCACTTGATGTGATGACCTATTTAACTCTAAAATACTCAGGATTACCAAATAATCAAGTAATTGGTTCTGGAACTACCCTTGATACTGCAAGATTAAAATATATGATAAGTGAAGAAGTTAATATTTGTCCTAAAAATATTGAAGCATATGTTATTGGAGAACATGGAGATTCGGAATTCGTTCCATGGAGCAATGCAACAATAGGTCTTACAAATATTAAGAGTTTCCTAACTGAAGAAAAAATGGCCAATATTGAAAAAAAGGTTCGAGAATCGGCTTATGAAATAATAAAAAGAAAAGGCGCAACTTATTATGGTATAGGAGCGTCCTTAGTTCGAATAACTAATGCAATTCTTGAAGATAAAAATATAATTCTTTCTGTTTCTTCTTACGATAGTGAAAACAAAATTTGCATATCAACTCCAGCAATAGTTGGTTCCTCTGGTATACAAAAAAAAATATTCATTCCACTTAACGAAGAAGAGACTAAAAAATTAACTAACTCTATTAATGTCATAAAAGATGCCATCAATAGTATCAACTAAAAAATAGCAGACAAACTGCTATTTTCTTTTCTTTATTTTTAAACTCTCTAACATTTCACAAAGTTTATCATATTCTATGAAGCCTAAATAACTTTTCATTATTTTCTTATTTTTTATAAAGAGCAACATTGGCGTATAACCAAAATCATCCATTATACTTTCATCTTCATTTGTATCTAATTGTTTTAAAAGTGTAAAACTATTCTTGTCTTTTATATTACCACTTTCATCTACTATATCTTCTAAACTTATATAATTAGTTTGAAAATCATAATTCTCTTGAGCACTTCTCAAGACTGGTAATATTTGTTTAGAAAAATTGCAATTCTTTCGCCCAATCATAACAACATATATTTTATCTTTAGAAAAATCATTAATATCTTCTGCTTCAATTAGATTAAAAGCACTTAAGTCATAACTTGACGATGTTGGTGCCTCTATTGATGTATCCTTATTATCCTTTTTAGCACTTATTAAAACTACTCCAAGTAGTAAAACAATTATTCCAATAACAACAAATATACTTAATCCATTTTTCTTATCCATAATTCCACCTACAACTATATTATAATTAATTATTTAATAATTCAACTGTTTTTTACTTCATATATCTAATTATAAAACTCGTTCCCTTACCTAATTCACTTTTAACTTTAATTCTTCCATTATCTGCCTCAACTATCTTCTTAGCTAAAGAAAGACCTATACCAAAACCATTATCATTGTCATTTAACTTATAAAATCTTTTAAATATATTTTTAATGTTCTTTTTATCTATGCCACAACCAAAATCTTTTAAAATAACTTCCGTATATAAATCAGTTGAATCAATATTTATTAAAACAATCCCATTTTCATATGAGTGTTCAATCGAATTTTTAATAATATTAGTTAAGGCCTCTACTTCCCATTTAAAGTCTAACTTTATTGTATCACTTTTTTTATATTCAAACTTTATCTCAATATTTTTTAAATCAGCCAACAAAGAAACATTTTTAATAGATTCTTCAATTACTTTATTAATACTAAGACATTCCTTTTTTAACTTTACTGTATTAGTATCAAACAAAGATAATTTCAAAATATTATATACTAGAAAATTGATATAAACTAATTCTCTTTTTATATCCATAATAAAATCTTTTCTAATATCATCTGACATATTCTCATCATCAATTATATTATCAAGCATAATACCAATAGATGTTAATGGGGTTTTTAATTGATGAGAGACATCAGATAAAGAATCTTTCAATTTCTGTTTATCACTTAAAGAATTTACAGCACTTTCTTTTAGCATAACCATAGTTTTATAGATTTCATTTTGTAAAATAGATAAATACCCTTCTTTATTAGAAATCAAATCTAATTTATAATTTTTTTTATTAATCTCTTCGACATAATAAATTAATCTTTTAATATTTTTATTATT
>CAJUMA010000006.1:35883-110588 GCA_910587065.1 uncultured Bacilli bacterium
ATTGATAACCCTTCATTTGTTTGTAAATGGAATATAATTAATATTATTAATAAACTACTTATTACTAAAATAATTAAATCTGTAATATACATTCTATTTAATATTCTTTTGCTAGATAAACTGGCAACATCATCATATATGTCTATGCCATAATATCCAAGTAACTTATCATCATATTGATCTTCCTTATTTAATTCTTCAATAAATTCTTCAAGGGATACATTAGGATATTTTTCCTTTACTATAGTAAAAAGTTTTGTTACAACAATATTATAATTTGTATTATAAGCATCAATATATTTTTTTGTATTAAAAAGTATTATAAAAACAACACCTATTAAGATAAAGATTACTAATGTATTTATTTTTTTTCTATTCATAATCTATACGATAACCAATTCCTTTAAGAGTCCTAATTATATCGGTTCCTAACTTTTCTCTAATTCTTTTCATGTAAACTGTAATCGTGTTATCATAAACATCATTACCAGTCCATTCCCAAATATGTTCACACAAATTTTCTCTTGTAACAACTTTATTAATATTTATAAATAATAATTGTAATATTTTTAACTCTAAACTTGAAAACTTTATTTCTTTGTTGCCTTTTAAAACTACGAGCCTATCCATATCAAATGTTATATCTGAAATCTTGACTATATTACTTTTCTTATCATTCAATATTCTTTTTATTCTAGCTAGTAACTCTCTTGTCGAAAAAGGTTTAGTTATATAATCAAGAGCTCCCATTTCAAAGGCATTAACAATGTCATCCTCAGAATCTTTTGCTGTTAAAAAAATAGTTTTAATATCTTTTAGTTCTTCTTTATAGAATGTAAATCCATCTCCATCAGGTAAAGAAACATCAAGAATAATTAAGTCAATTTTTTTATTTATTTTTTTTCTTGCATCTTGAATAGAATTAGCAGTTAAAACTTGATAATTTTCTTTTTCTAAGGCATAAATTAAACCTTTAACTATTTTTTCATTATCTTCTACAAGTAATATCATAATACCCTCCGTTAGTACTTATATTATATCATAATTAAAGGGGATTATTTATCCCCGCTTATTAAATGTTATCATTTCTTATTGTTTCAATCGTATTCTGTTTAGCTATTTTATTAATTGAGAATTTCATAATTATTGAAATTAGGACAAAAACAGCTATGACAGAAATAATTATTGCTCCAATTGGTAAACTATAAGCAAAATCTAAATCACCGCCAACTAAGGCTTTATAAATAAGATACGAAAGTAAAACACCAATCGGAATACCTATTATTAATGACTTAAAACCATAGAAAACACTCTCTAGCCTAATCATTCTATTAAATTCGCGTTTAGTCATACCAACACTTTTAAGTGTTGCAAATTCACGAGCTCGCAATTCAACACTTGTCGTAATGGTATTAAATATATTCGTAATTCCAATAAGAGCAATTACAGTAATAAAACCATATAAGAATATTGCTACCAATAGATAAAGAGATTTACTCTGTTTAGCTTCTTTATCATAGTTTGTTACATGATAATCATCTACACTAACTAATAACTCGTCTAGTTTATCTTGAAATGCATCAGCTTTTTCGACATCCAAATACATATTGATATAGCCATTTGTCGTTTTATATTTCTTTAATAACTCATCACTTACAATTATATATATTTGCGAAGAATAAACGTTTTCATTACCTAAAGGACGAGCATTGACAAGACCACCTATTTCTAAGCTTGAGTCCTTCCAACATTTATCAGAATCATCTTCTTTACATTCATAATCATAATAAAGTCCCTCAATCTCATCGCCAATAGCATAATCAAAGATATCGACATCAACCTTCTTTGATGTCTTTTTCTTCTCATCATAAGAATAAAGATATGTATTATTAATTATAATAGCTTTGTCTTTAACATTTTCATAATCTAGACCATTTTTCGAAACAAATTTTTTAAATTGATAATCACTGATGGATTCTAATATACCACTTATTCCACCATCTTCGTTCATCTGTTGATTTATATATTCTTCACTTTCATATTTTAAATAATCTTTAGTAAAATGAGGATTTTTAATTATATAACCAACTGAATCAACGATAGAATAATCTTTTATCCCATCTAAAGCTAGTATCTCACTCAAAATTTTCTCTGTTTCCTTAAGACTACCAGCATCAAATGAGATATCTATATTATGATCTATATGTTTATAACTCATATCTACTGCTTTAAAGGCTAGATTCATAAATGAATAAAGTGATATAAATACCGAAACACAGACAACGATAGATATAACTGTTGTGCGATATTTTTTGTTATTTCTCTTTAAGTTTTTATATGAAACGTCTCCACCAATACCAAATAACTTCTTTATTATTTTGGGAGACTTAATTTTTTTATTATTTATTTTTATTTCTTCACTATTTCTTATAGCTACAATTGGAGAAATTTTACTAGCCTTTCTAGCACTTCTTATAGCAGAAAAGTATATTGTGATTGAACTTAAAATTAAAGATAGTAATAAAGCATAAATAGATACCTTAAAAGATAGACTAAGTCCAAGAGCCTCACCAACTAAGAAACCTGCCACTTTAATAAGTATAAATGATGCCAGTATACCCGATAGAATTCCAATTGGAATAGCAATTATACCAAGTACAAATGCTTCATATAAAACATTCCTCTTTATTTGTTTTCTTGTTGCCCCAACACTAGCAAGCATTCCATATTGACGCACTTTTTCTGTAATAGATATATCAAAACTATTTTTTATGCAATAGATTGATGTAGCCATTATAATCGCAAAAACAATTGCTGTCACTGTATAAAGTGCCTTCATGCTTGAATCATTAAAATCTTGATACTCCATACTAATTAAATATGAATTAATAGAATCAACTTCAAAGCGAGCTTTTTTCATTTCTTTTTCAAATATTGACCGTTTCTCTAAGTATTCTTCTTCACTTTCATAATTCATCCTCGTCATACCATCTTTAAATATTTTAGCATCTACTCCTAGCATTGAAGCTATAGTTTTATAATAGTCTTTCAAATATTTATTATGGTATCTAACATACGCAGTATATAAGGAACTATCCGTATCATTAAGATAAGTAATAAAAGTATAACCTGGAGCAACATAAGGTTCAGAATTATAACTTGGTCTTTCAATAACTCCAACTACTTTATATTCTTTATTAAAACTATCTACAAGTTTTTCTTCGCCCTCTTGATAAGGATTAGATTGATCTAGTTTATTAGCATCACTCTTTGCACGATAACCTATACTAAGATTTACTGTATCTCCTATATTAAGTTCTACACGTCCATTAGTTTTTAAATGTCTTGGTATAACTACTTCCGTATCATTTTCTGGTAGTCTACCTGCAATTAGATTTTCTTTTACTAATTTAGATAAGGACTCGTTATCATAGGCTCTAACAAATACGTAAGGTTTATCTTCATTTTTTATTCCTTCTAACAAGGAATAACCTATATCTTTTGTAAAATAAACATTTTCTACATATCTATTATTCTTTATATTTTCAACATCTCCACTTAGTACATGACTAAAGGATACATGATAATCTCCTGATCTTTTCTTTTCATAAGTCATAAGTGAATATTTAAAACTTACAACTAAACTTGCTAAAGCTGTAATTAAAGCAACAGACAAAATAATACCAATTACAGTCACTATTGTTCTTTTTTTATTTAATATTAAGTTCTTTTTAGTCAATTTATTAAGTAGGTTCATTTTAATCCTCCTTAACAATATGTCCATCTTCTATTTTTATTATACGATCAGCACAAGCTGCTATATCTAAATTATGCGTAATCATAATAATAGTTTGATGATACTTTTTATTTGATAATTTAAGTAAATCAACAATTTCATCACTTGCTTTAGAATCCAGATTACCTGTTGGTTCATCAGCAAGAATTATAGCTGGTTTAGTAATCATTGCACGACCAATAGATGTTCTTTGTTGTTGACCGCCCGATAATTGGTTAGGCAAATGTTTCTTACGATCGCTTAAATTTAATGAATCAAGTAACTCATCTAAATCTTTTTCACTTACTTTTCTTCCATCTAATTCCATTGGTAAAGTAATATTTTCAGAAACATTTAGTATAGGTATTAAATTATAAAATTGATAAATTAGACCAACTTGCCTTCTTCTAAAAATAGCAAGTTTATCATCATTCATTTTATATATGTCATTGCCATCTATATATACTTTTCCACTTGTTGGTCTATCAACTCCACCTATTAAATGTAAAAGAGTTGACTTACCCGAACCTGAAGCACCAACGATTGCCACAAACTCACCCTTTTTTACTGAGAAAGTTACATTATCTAGTGCAACTACTTCTGCATCGCCCTTTCCATATACTTTCGTTAAATTTTCAACTTTTAATAAATCCATAGTATCCTCCTTTGAACACCCCCATTATAGCCAATTAAAGTGACATCTAAGTGACAAATTAATTATTTATTTCTAATTAACTAATTTTTCTAATATATTCTTTATTCTTTTTACCTGTACCTAATGCAGCTATAGGTGTATTAGTCAAATCTTCAAGCCAATTTAAATATTCACGACAATATCTATCAATAACTTGTTCCTCATAATTTCCCACCATGCCTTCATATGCTAAATTTAGATGTTGAAAAAAGTTAAGATACAAATTATCAGGATCATTTAATCTAACACTACTTTTTAATTTCTTTATATCCAAATCAAATATTTTTCTTTCCATTTTAGTAACAGATGTCATTTCGGATAAATCTCTTAAAAGAGGATTTTTCAAATCACTTAAATCAACTATTTCAGACGTATATTCATGTATACCCCTACTTTTATATATGAGTCTTTCCATTTCTAATGCATCAATCAAAGTTATATCATCTAAACTAATACTAGCAAATTTACTTCCAAATATTTGAAGTAAAACTTGTTTAGATGAGTTATTTAAAAGTTTTTCTTTAACATCATCAGTTAAAGAATTATCAAAAAGATAAAAATCATCATCAGTTGGATAAAAGCCACATTTTGCAGCTAAGTTAATCTGGGACCAAGTTAATTTACTTGCTCCTCCATATGCACCAGTGTAGACATATGATCCTTCCTGGGTTACATCATTTATCCTAATCGGAAAAGGCCTAATTACCATGATAGATTTCTTTAGTCTTCTAGGCGAAACTCCTGCTTCAGACAGCATATTTGATACAGATATATTTCTTGAAGTAACAAACGGATGTTCTCCACTAAAGTTTAATGAAAGACCAGTACCCTGAGCTCCTTCAAATAAAACATATTCATCTTTATTATTTAAGTGATGATAAAGCATATCAAGCCAAGAATCATTATCTAAAACTATGGCATTTTTATACCCTTTAAAAAACTCCAAATTAGGGTCTCTTATTATTTTATCTTGATTACAGGCGGCACAACCATGATAAGTTGAACCGCTTTTAATAATCCTTTTCTCCCTTTCCTTATGTTCATTAGTTACTAAAGGAACAAGTTCATGAACATATATTTTTCTATCAGCAAGCAAAGTTTCATGTTCATCGTATTCTTGCCTAAATATGTCCATATCAATAACAGAGGAAGGACCAATAAATAATTCCACTTCTTTATTAACTACACCAACTGGAATATTTCGAAATAGATAAGTTTGTCCATCTTCATCAACAAAAGTATGTCCTGCATTAGGCATAGAATTAGTTACACTAGCACGCACATTAATTTGCTTATTCGTTGCAATTTCTCCACATACTTTGGCTTTACCGCAAGATCCAGCTTCACCATCTATAACACAAATAACATTATTATTAACCATAACCCACCTCAAAAGTCATCTAACTTTTAAATTTATACCATCTGATAATTTAATATCATTACTCTCATCAACAGAATAAATAAAACCTTTATCAAGCATAATTTTTTCTATAGAACCTATCTTTATATTCCTTGTATCATCTCCCTGATTTACAAGTAAAACAAGTTTATCTGGCAAAGATAATAAACCTTTAAAAAGTCTTCCATCAATTACTTCAGTATCCCCATATTTATCAGTATAGTAAAGCACTAAATCTCCCATTACATTAGGCATTATTGAAGCCGTATTTACTCCTCTTTCCAGACTACTATCCAAAGCATCAGTTATTACATATTCATCCCTAGCAAACCATAATTCAGGGAATGAATATTCCGCTTGCTCTTCAAAACTTTTATCAGCATCTTCTAAAAAAGTTACTTCAACATATTTTAAATTATGTTGTTCTAAATAAGAAATCATATCTTCCTTACTTGCTTTAGAACCTTTCATTACCATAATAAAAGTATCACTTTCTTCATTATAAAGAAATAAATTAAATAAGCGATTCGTTACATTATTAGAACCAATCATCAGCTCACATGCAACTTTATCATATATAATGCTTAGACCGCCCTTAATTTGTTCAAGTGCAGTTTGTATTTCTGTTTCATCTTCTTGTACTGCCCATACATCTAAATTACTTTTCATAAACTCTCCCATATTTTTTTATTTTGCTCAATTGTTTCAGTTAAATTCTTTCCTATTTTAAAATTAAATTTTGCATTAGTTATATAAATATTTTCAAAAGTAAAATCTTCATTTGTAAGTTTTAAAAATTTAATTAAATTCTTTTTCGCTAAACTCTTTTCCGAATTAATTAAATCATCCCAACTTTCACCAGAGATATACATGTCATATAATTTTTTAATATCAAAAAAAGGTCCCAGTCTTGTCCAATAATCATTATTTCACTATCTAAATGATTTAACCAATCTGTCCAAATAGAAGGAATATTAAAAGGCATATTAGAATCATAAAAATTTATTAATGATTTGTCTTTCAAATTTAAATAATATTCGTACTTAGCAATTGATTTAACAAGATTTTTAAATTCCTCCCTTTTCATCTAAAACACTTTCATCCAACTTGATAAATCCTCCTCTGCTCCATAACCATAAAGGTGTATGAATATCAATTGGCTTATACTTGGTCCCTTTAAATAATTTCTTCCAAGCCGCAATAACCAATTCTTGAACATTACTAGAATTTAAATCATCATCACTTATTAATCCAAGTCTATGTGTTGCTTTTATTACATGAGTGTCAGGTGCAACAGTTAAATTTTCGGGATTTGTGTATAAAGTATCCGTATATTGCATAATTACGTACATCCAATAATTAACAAGTTTTGTTCCACTCAAATAAGGAAATTCCTTCTTATGCTTTAAAATAAAGTTTCTTATTTTATCTACATCATTTTCATTTTCCAAAAATAGTTTTCTGATATCGCCATCAAATAAATCAACAAAAGTCTGACATAACTTTATCCAAATTTCTGTTTGTTTATTCTTTTGCAATGCAACTTTATACTTAGTTAAAGCTTCTTGTACATTATCAAAACTTGCATCTATTACCGCATAGGGATTAAAAACAAAAGATGTATCTTTATCTAGAGCTGTTTTCTTTGCACCCTCCCATAAAGTATAGGAGTTTCTTTGATAATTAAGTGCCATAGGCAAAGTAAAATAAAGATAGTTTTCTAAAGATGCTTCATCATAATGGGGATTTTCATCTTCTGGCATTACTTTCCCACCTAAAATCCCTTTTTTATACATAATCATTAAAATCTCACATTTCTTTATAATATCATCCATATTTCCACCGACTTTCTTAAAAATATTATAACATAAAAAAGCAGACTAATTAAGTCTACTTATAATCCCTTTGTGCTGTTAGGTAAAGTTCCTAATACTAAATCTTGAGAGCAAATAAAATCCATTAGTTCTTTATAGGTTACACCATCAGGTATATTCATCATTTCATAAAGTCTTGAATTTTTATCTACTTTATCAGCATAGTAGTCCATAAATTCTTTATAAGATGAAAATTCATATATTCCCTCATTTGAACTTGGTGGAAATTCAAAATAATAAACTTTATCTTTTATATTGTCATAAAATAAAACAAAAATATGTGATAAAAAAGTTTTATCTTGATCAGTTGACACATTTGCAAATATCGAACCTTCATAACCAATTTTTCTCAATGTAGTAATAACAAATTTTGAATACTCAATTTCTGTTCCAAAAGATAAGTTCAATACTTCATTTACAGAAGCAACATGATACCTACGAGCAAAACCTTCATTACTTTTATTCTTTTCATTTTTTTCATCAAGCCAAGCGTACATAAAATTAGCATCCATATAATCTAATATATCTTGAGGAGTTTTAATGTACTTATAAGAAGCAGCTGACATTCTTAACCCAAGTTTATTTCCCAAATAATTAACTGTTCTAACAACTAAAAAATTTTCCACTTTCTTACGATACTCAGGATCTTTAAGCATAAGTTCCATGTTATATCTTGATTTTAATGGTGTATTATTTTTCTCCAAGTTTTTACGCACAACTGGGGAATCATAATAATTAAATCTATTACCTATAATTTCATAATCATCTTTATTTGCTTCATTGTCAATCACTTTTGTTTCAAGCAAATAGTTAACCATAAAATAACTCATTAAATAACCTGAGTAACGAGGATAGCCAATTGTATATCTGCCATTACCAGCCTTATTTAAATAAGCGATTTTAGGTATTTCTTTATATTTACTTAAAATCTTTCTTAAAAAAGCACTTTTACATTTACTTTGGCTATTTTGAAGAACATTTCTTTCACCCGATAAAGTCTGAGCTATTCCTTCATCTAGCCAAACTGGACGATCAAACACGTCCTTGTAAATAGAAGAATAAATTATATGTGAATATTGATGTATTATTTTATTAACTATCTTATTTAGATTATCTATACTTAAATTATCATCAACCAAAACACCAATACCTTTATTGGAAAAAGAACCTTGAGCGTATTCTTCATACACTTTATAAGTTTTATTAGCTTCATCTTTTAAATCAAACAAGGTATCAAATAATGAAACTTTAACTGGTCGATATTCATTGACACCAAAAAAATTCTTTACATTTTGGGCCTTCTCAGTTAACAACTCAAGTAAAGTTTCTAAAAATGGTTCATACTCATCTTTAGCTTGTATAGTAAAAATTTCATTACTTATGCTTGCCATACAAATTCACCTATTCTAATTATAACAAATAATAAGCAATAAATCTCATATTATTTTAAATTTAGTAATCTATTTACTGCTTTTTTAAATTTTTGCTTAGTTTTCTTTATCTTGTGTAGACGTAAGTCTTCTAAAAAGATTTCATAAAGTTTCATAAAGTCATTGTACAAATCAACAAAAGTCGCAGAAGTTATAACACCTTTTTCACAATAATCGTAGATTCTTTTAAAAGTAAAATCTTGAAGTTCCTTAGCTACTTTAGCAAACCCTTTTGTATTAATAACGCCATCATCAATATATGTCTTATATAATTCATCAATCCTAATTTGAAGAGCAATATAAGCACCAGACCAATTATACTTGTCATATTCATCCATCACAGCAATAGGATTTCTTATTGATTCTGTCACAAAAATATTATTTTTAGAACACTTCCCGCCATCTGATATCAAAGTAGAATCGAGAATACCTTTACCTGCATTATAGTTTTCCTCTAACCAATTATTATTTGCTAAACTAAAAGCGGCAACAAACATCTGATGAAAAGTTAGTAAGTTATCAAATGGTGAAGTCTTTTGCTTATCCCCTACTCCTTTTTTAAAAACATCATCAATTATAAAATTCGAATCATTTCTTTTCTTTATTACAGCTAGTGCAAGTAGCCTTGTTAGATTATCAATCATCATAGAACCCGAAGTTGCAATTCCTTGTTCAATTTCTGATTTTAAAAATCCTGCATAATTAGATACCTCAACTGTGCCTTGTTTTAAGAATAGTTTCCTTTTAAAGTGCGATCCATAGCTTTTACAAAAATAAACCATTAATATATGCCAAATCACATCAGAAAAAAGTTTCTCAATAAATTCTATATCTCCCGTATATCCAGTCGTTCCATACACCATCGCTTGCGTATTTTCAGAAATATAATCAACATAGCCATAAACACGTTCATTAATAATTTCATCAAATTCATTCCAATCATAAATACGAACTTCACCAATTCCATCCAATATTTTTGATGCAAAAAGATCTATTGCAAACTTATCAGATTTACCAATTAACATGGCAATATTATCTTTTAATATTTGATTAAATAAAGCTATATCTTCTTCCTTGCTACTCTTAATTTTTCCCATTATTAAAATCCCCCTAAAAATGTTTCTATATTATAACACATTTTTTATAATTGTGCTTGAATCCATTTAATATCTTCAATTGCTTTGTCTATATTAAAAAAACCATTACCAACAGGATAATAAACTGAATAAAAAGAAAACTCTTCCCCATTTATCTCCCTTACAAACTTATTTTTGCGTACTTGTGAAACACTTATCTTTTCTCCCAACATAATTGAGCTCACTTGATTACCAAATAAAATAATGACTTTAGGTTTTATTAAATTAAACTCATATTCCAAATATTTTTTATATTCTAAAAACACCGCATCATCTAAAGGCCTTGCATCAACTTGCGTACATTTACCTAAATTAGTTATAAAAAACTTATGCTTTTTAACGTTATCATAAACTAAATTAGCAAAATCATAATCCCAGTCTTTTCCTTTTTTTTCGCGGATAGAATCAAATAATTCTTTATCTAATAAACCTAAATTATAAAAAAGGGTCCATATATTTTTTGTACCAATCCAAGGATGCTTAGGACCTTCCCAACTTTTCTCAGCAGCAATATTTCGCATGGTTGGATTCATAAAAACAAAACAAATATCAGGATTATTAGTACATCCACCGTTATAGATTGAATCTAAGTTTTTATCTCCATACTTTTTTTGCAATTTATCATATACTTTATATAATTCTTCCATGTTTTTATACTTCATAATATCTCCTTAATAAAATGCACATCTAATATAACACAAAATAAATTTTTACACAATAAAAGGAACCAATGGTTCCTCATTTATCTTCTTTGTCTTTTTGGAGGTTTTATTTCTTCTGCATAAACTGAAACAATGTATTCTAAATCTCCTGGACCATATTCAGTTAAATATTTTATTAAATAATCTGTGGTAAACTCTTTACCCGTTATTTCTTTCGATTCCTCATGCAAGACAAATGTAGAATCAGACCTATATATATTAAATAAATCATAATACTCGAAATAATCTAACACTGTATAATTAGTACCTTCAACTAATGAATCTAATATTGTTGTATCATCTACATATCCAGAATATTTATACTTATAACTGTCTCTTAAAACATTTTTGATTGATTGAATTGGCAAAGAATAATTAAGGCGTGGAACAAACTTAGTTTCTTCTCCTTCCGCTTGCTTACTCTTATTTGGCTTAATTTCTTTTCGATTATCTACACGTTCTATTCCTAAATTATCCAAATGCTTATCAGCTGCTGCGAGTAAACGTGACATTACATCAGCCTCAAGAACATTTAATTCTCCAGTTTTCTTTTCTGGATCTTCAATAGGTCCTTCTTCTTCATCTTTTTTTGCCTGTTTTGTTGTTAAAACATTAGAATTTTTCTTCGTTCCATCTTGATTATATTCATTAAGATTCCTCAATATTGCAAGTAATTCAGTCATTTCTTCCTGTTTTCCTGAATAATTAGCCATGCCAAAATGTGCAGCAATTTTCGCGATATAGTCATCATTTGTTAGAAATCCACCTGTTTCAAGAGCCATTTTTATATCATTTCCACTATAAGCAACACTTCTTAAATCAGGTATTAAAACTTCATCCTCTGTAAGATAATCTAGGCAATAACCTTCATCTGCACGAGGTGTCTCTTCTAGAATTTTTTCATTTCTTAAAGCTTCATTAACATCATTAACAACATCTGTTAACACTTCAGTTCTTCCGCTAGCAAATGCTTCTGCAACAATAGTAGCGTTTTCCTGTTGTTCTTCCGATTGTTCTAGAGGAGTATCACTCTCTTTACCGCTTGGAGATTCTTTTTCTTTCATCTCCTTAGCACGCCTAGCTTCATTTTCTTCTGCTCTAATTATTGCTGCTATGGCAAAATCAATAGCATTTGATGTCCTTTTTAAATCATCAGATGTTTGAATATCTTTTGTCGATTCTAAAGAACCTTTTGATTCATCAAGATTTCTTTCCATTTCTAGTATTTCTTGATACTCTTGTAAAGCATCATTGTATTGTCCAACACTTTCTGGAGATTCACCACTTAAAACACGTTTAAAGGAATCTTCTAAATTCGCTGCTTCTGCAACATTTACAATATTTTCATCCTCTTGAACTGCTCTTTCTCCATTAAGAATTCTTAAAGCATCATCCATGTCTTGTTCATTTTCATATCCTGTTGGGAAATTTTTAATATTTGTTTCGCCAAGTACTGACTCAAGATATTTTTTACGTTCTTCGATTTTTTTTCTTGCCGCTTTTTGCGCTTTTGCAACTTCATCTTTCACTCTTTGCTCTGATAAACTTGGATCATATTCTTTGTTTTGAGCTGCAATATAATCAGCTTCAGCTTGTTTAGCTAAATCATCCAGTCTATTTTCCTCTGGGTAAACGCCTGGAACATAACTCATAACTTCTATAGGAGTTTCTATTGATTCAGCTTGTTCCTGTCTATCCTTAATCATTTCCTGGATATCCATCTCTTTTCCAAAAATCTCTTCAACAGAAAGATTAACGCTTTCAAATCTTAAACAATCAGCAAGATTAATACCATAATTAGTGGCCATATTTTTAGTTTCTTCAACAATGTTTGAAATAACTTCATCATAATCTTTTTCTAATATATTAGAAAGGACTTTTCTAATAGCGACATATTTATTCTTAAAATTTGCTAAATAATCACGAGCTAACATACCATCTTCCATTAACACGTCATTCGTTTCAATATAAGAAGAAACTACACTAACTATTGCATCATAAATGGCATTACAAATAGTTGATGTACTTGTTTTACCATTCTCTAAAACTTGCTCATATCCATACCAAGTTCCCACAATATCGTAAATCGGTAAAATAGCTTGAGTTTTTCTAATAAACTCAATACTCATACCATCCAAAAAACTAATCATTTTATCTAAATCTTTTGTTTTACATTTTAATTTAATTGGAGCATTATACCCAGCACATATAAAACGAGTTGCTGGAGTAACAATTCTAAAATCATTTAAACCTTGTCTACGCATTTCTTGATATAAATATCTAACAGAAGAAATAAAATCGGCTGGCAAAACTTTAATAATAAACTCATGTTCCATTGATAAGTAGTCAGCATCTTCTCTTACTCCTGAAGCATCATAAACAACTGTATCATTTTTTTGAATTTGACCATTAATCTTACGAAAAAATACTTCACCCATTTGGATTTGCTTATCTTCAGGCAATTCCATATACTTATCTTTGCCATTACTAAAGTCAAAACACATATTTAGCATTAGTTCATTAACAAAGTCATCGTTTTCTAAAACATCAACCTTACCTTCACTTAACTTATCTAAATCCATACAAGCCATTAATGACTTATTCTCGTTATAGAATGGTAAAGAAGAAGCTAAATAATTAGCCACAACAAAAGTAACTATGTCAAGGCCATCTTCAACGCTAAAAGTTACTCTCGTATTATTCCTAAATTTATTTAATTTCATAATATCACCATTCCACATAATAACTACAATTACCTTATTATAAAGATATTATAACATTAAAATAGCAACAAATAAATAAAAAAGAGTTTAATTATACACTCTTTTATTTAAATCTAAGCCTAGTAATTGTAACTTAATGGTTATCTGTTTAATTTCATTATCTTTTAAACCAAGTTCTTTAAGCTTTTTCCGATTCAACACCCATAAATTTTCGATTGTAACTATGTCATTTATATGAAGTAAATTAACTATTGTTTTATCTAAATCCAATATTTCTATATTTTTTTCTACATATATGTTTTTCTTTAGCATAGTTACACCGTCCCCAAAATTAATTTCAAAAATATTATAACACATTTTTAAAAATATCGTAAGAAAAAAGGCAAGAAAAATTTCAAGCCTTCTTACATGTAATCTATCTTATTCGTAGTTCACCAAAATCTGATTGATCAAATATTGCTCTTTTAGAAACCGCATTATAAGCATTTTCTAAAGTAACGGCCGTATTTTTCACTATCGCAGCAGAACTATCCACTAATGCTTCAAGTCCACCATTCTTTCCTATTTTAGTTATCTGTGTTAAATTTGCAGGACTAATAGATTTAGAATCCATTAAAGCTTTTAAAGCATAAGCGGCAAATAAAGGTGTTACCTCGCCCTTAACTTTATTATTAACTATATCTAGCATATGCTTAGTTTCATCGGGATATTTGCTAACTAATTCCTTGCCATATTCACTTAAATTTTCATACGACCCTGCAAGTAAATCTTTTTTTCTAAAACGTTGACTTTCTAAAGTTCTAACTTCTTCTTCGATTTTTTTCTTAACATCAGTTATATCAAAACTTTTTGCACGCATAGACACTTTTACGTAATCAACAACTCTTTGTTCAACAGAGGCATCAATGTTAGCAGTAGTTGAGACATATTGGTTAGCTATTGGTGTTAATCCCACATCATTCATCTGAGACATAATTAAACCAAAAGATTCCTTAACTCTCTCAATTTTTTCTAACTCCGCTTCATCTTTTTCAATAACTGACTCTAAAGTTGAAATCTGTTTAATATTTTTCAAACTAGTTAAAACATTTCTGTTTAAATCAGCTAATTTTAGTTTATTTCGTGACAATCTTTCACGAACAATTATTTCTTTATCATTATCATCTGTTCCAATGACAATAATTGATTCCATAAATCTTCTAAATAAAACTTCATTATCTTTAATAAGATCTAAATACCTTAAGTATTCCTGATCATCTCTTATTTTTTCTTCATTTTCAACTACATAATGTTTTATTCTATTAAAATGTCTAGTTAAATCCTGTGCTAAATTTGGTATTTGTTTTAAATCAAATATAACATCTACAGCTGTTTTTGCCTTGTCTTTAATCACAAATGTTTTTGCATAATCAACATCAGCTTGATCCAACACACCTGAACAAACTGCCGTTATTTGGTTAGAACTACTTAAATTATTGTTCATAAAATTAACATAATGATCAAAATTACGTTTCTCAATCGCATCTTTTATTTCAGCATACCTATTATAAGTAACTGTTATTGCCCTAAGTTTAATCTTCTCAAAATCAGTTAATTCACCACTTTCAACTACCTTAGCTTGTAGTTGATCAATAGTGGCACCCAATTTTTCCAATTTAACATTTATGTTAGGTATAATACTTCTAATCGTTTCATCATGATCATAACACTGCTCTAAAATTTTAAATTCACATATGTAATTTAAAGTTTTTAATAAATCAAGCAGTATTTGTTTATCCTTAGGAGAAATACCGCTAACACCCATACTTTTAAGAGACGTAAACAATTCTCGATAACTATCAAGACTAGTCATCCAAATCAGCTCCTTCATCCAAATCAAGTATTACATCACTTTCGTTTTCTAAAGAGGCAATTATACCATCAAGTTCTTCAACAACATCAAAGAAACCACTTATTTCATTTGTTTCATCCATATGCGTCACCTATTATAATTCTATCATATCAAAGTATCTAAAAAAAGAAAAAACCATTAACTTTACATTAACGGTTTATAGCAGTCTTGAACAATATTATCCAATTTAGTTAAAATGCTATCAATTAAATTATTTTTTACATCACTAGTAGAAGAATATTCAATAACTATTGTTTTTAGAGCACTAGCTGATTCTCTATCTAACATCCTGTTATTGATTAAAGATAATAAATAAGCATATTCATTATTATCAAATAATGCATATACAAGCATTCTTACAAACATAAAATCATTTAAATAGTTAAATAAATCACTAAAATGCACATAGCCATAAGAAAATATCTTCATTATTAACTCTTTTACTACAAGTTTAGGCATATCCTCTGTATTACATGACAAGCAATCAATATTATTACAAATATATTCAACTATAACCGAAACATCATTAAATAATGAATAATCTACATGATGTTTTACTGAAAACATATCTTTAAGAATTAATGCCAATTCAAACAAGTTTTCATCACGAGCAGAATTAATTTGTTTAAAAAGGCTAATAATTATATCAGCATAAATAGAATCTGCGACTACTTTCTTCTCTACAGCAACAAGTAATAAGGAACAAAAACATTTACGATCTAAAAAAAGACGATAAATAGGCGTATTTAATACATAATCACTACATCCTACAAATTCACCTAAATAATTTGTAAAAACAGAGTTGCTAACATCCGAATTTAATATAGCATCTAAATTGCCAGAAATAGACAAATTAATATCTATATTACCGTTATTTATAGCTGATTTTAATAACATTAAATCAACATCTGCTATATTATCGCTTGAAACAATGTGTTTTAGATTAACTAGTGCATCAAAATCCATTTTTACCCCTTCTTTGTGCAGCATATTATATTATCCTTTTGTCAATTTGTCAAAGAAAACATTTACTTTATCCTAAAATAATAATATAATCTTAATATAGGAGGGATATG
Organism: uncultured Bacilli bacterium; assembly: GCA_910587065.1. GTDB lineage: Bacteria > Bacillota_I > Bacilli_A > RF39 > UBA660 > CAG-582. The sequence goes on from CAJUMA010000006.1 coordinate 52,583, forward strand.
TAAATGGAAGAAATTACAAATCTTATTCAAGAAGCTAAAAACACTATTGATGAATTTGAACGATATATCTTTAAAAATCATATAGAAAAATATATTACTGTTAAAGAATTCACAAGCCAAATGTATTCTAGAATTAGTTACGCAGAATCACAAATTAGATTGCAATCAGTAGATGAAGATACAAAAAGTAAACTAGAAAGTATTATTAATGACTCAAATAGCATCAAAGAAGCTTTTCAAAAAGGTAATAACATAGAAATAATTATTAATGACGGACATTATACAACTCAAGAAGTTAGTAATCAAACTATACCAACAAAATTTGATGAATTTAAGCCAATTGAATCATCAGCAGTAAAGATAACTGATTATGATCCAGAAAGAGACGGATTATCAATAACTGAAGAAATGGCAACACCAGAAATCATAGAAGTGCCTGAACCTGCTGTTGAAATGCCAAAAGTAGATCAATTGATTGAAACGGCAAATAATACACCAAATTTCGAAGAGGCTTTAGATGTCGCAGCAATAGATGCTTTCTTAAATGAGAGTGGCATTAAAGAAAATATTGGTATGCAGGAAGAAACACCTACTGCATCACAATTAAAATTATAATAAAAGGATTTATCCAAAAGATAAGTCCTTTTATTTTTGCATACGTTCAAGCATTTTTATTTCATTTAAATATAATTCATATGTTTGTTTATTCTTTTTCGCTATCACTTGTAAAATCATACCTGTAATCCAAAGTAGCACTGCAACTGTAATCAAAAAACAAGCAAATATTAAACTTGGAAATTTTAAGACAACACCTAATTTAAAATAATCAGCAAAGGGAGGAATACCAATAATGATACCACCTATTAAAACAAGTAATGCAAATATATTAAAAAACAACGCTGGTCGATATTCCTTAAATAAAGTGCCAATTGTCTTTAATACTTTTATCCCATCAGTTACTGTATTTAATTTAGAAACAGAACCTTCCGGTCTATCTCGATATTGTACAGGTACTTCAACAAGCATAAAATTCTTATCAACTGCATGAATAGTCATCTCTGTTTCTATTTCAAATCCTTTTGATAAAACAGGAAAACCCTTAACAAAATCACGAGAAAATGCTCGATATCCCGTCATAATATCTTTAACATTATTCTTAAATATAAAATTTATTAATTTTCTAACTAAAACATTCCCAAAATTGTGAAACATTCTTTTATTCTCTTGAAAATATGTACTAGATAGTCTGTCCCCAATAACCATGTCCGCTTTTCCTTCTAGTACTAAATCACACATCTCTCTTGCAGATTCAGCAGGATAAGTATCATCTCCATCAATCATTAAGTAACAATCAGCATTGATGTCTCTAAACATACTTCTAATAACATTTCCTTTACCTTGACGATATTCATATCTAACCTCTGCTCCCGCTTTCTTTGCAAGAACATCAGTTCCATCATTAGAATTATTATCATAAACATAAATAGTCGCTTCTGGTAACGCTTTCTTATAATCTTTAACAACCTTTTCGATTGTTTTTGCTTCATTATAACAAGGTATTAAAACAGCAATACTACTTTTTTTCATTCTTATCACCTCTTATATAATCTAATAATAACACACTTAAGACAGGAAGTACAAAAATATATGGCATTGTATACCTAAAATATGTATTAGCTGGACCTATTATACAAAAAAGAATAGACACAAATAAAGGTATTAAACAAATTAAATATTTCTTATTCTTAGAATTAAATAAATAAACGCTTAGAATTAAAACAAACCATGTATTAAGTGCTATATTAGATACTGCCCCAACAATTGGAATATAAGGAAAAAAGTTTGCATATCCATCAATAAATCCTCTTAAAAAAGATAACTTATTATAATGATAATCTACTAAATTATTTTCTGTAACACGACCATTATATTTAGCATATATGTACCAATTATGTTGATCAGGATAATAAAAACCATAAGTATTATTTAAAGTAGCATCAATATAAACATCAGGAAACTTAACAAATCCCTTACCCCAAACTTTAAAATATTCTTTTAAATCATTAGAATTAGTATATTTATTAAATTCATTTTTAACCGGATCTGCTAAATCTGGATTATATCTTGTAGCTAAATTTTCATAATTTAATATATAATCAATTATTTCTTTATCTTTGTCCTTATAAAAATCTGGATGTTCTTTTACTAACCTAGCAGTCTGCTGAAAAGGTACACTAAGCATCTCTCTTTTGGATCCATCACTTATTCCAAGATAAGGAATAAGTATATTATCAAAGGCATAAATTGAAACAAAAAAAGCCATAAAACAAATTAATAATTTCATTATATTTTTCCTCGTATAAAAAATTAAAACAACAAAAGTTAACATAACAACATATATTCCATTATGTCTAAATAAAGAAAGAAATAAAATAACAAAGTAAAGACTAATTAAATAAGGGTAACTTAATCTCTTATCTTGATAATTTTTAACAATATCAAAAATCTTTAAAACAAATAAAATCATAAACGCTGTATACAATGTATCTTTTACCGCCGATACTGAATAAATTAAATACATGGGAACTATTAAATACATTAATAAAACAATAAATCTATTTTTACTTTTAATATCATTGCTTGCCATAAATTTAATCGTATACGCAAGTACACTTGCATAAATAATTGATTGTATAAAAGTATAAATAAATAAACCAAAATTATCATTTATAATAAACCTACCTAAGGTTATAGAAAATCCTAACATGAATGTCTGTAAAATCGGATGATGCGCTGTCATAAAGACATTTGGATCTCTTTGTATAACCCAATCAATATATTTAGTGTGCTCGTTAAAATACATCTTGATTTGAAAAGAAGGATCAGGTGATAAAACAATTGGATAGAATGCTATCATATATATACCAAGAACTATAAAAATCGTAATAAAAGATGTTCTAAAAGGATATTTTTGGAAAAAATCTAAGTACTTTCTTAAATATTTATTTTTAAACTTTATATCTTTATTTTTAAAATTTCCAATTAAATCATCTAATATAGAAAATAAATGATTAAACAAATATATATACCCAATAAATTTAGCTAAACTTAAAAATATAGTAGCAATATTTAAAAAAATAAGTTTATAACTACCATAAGTACTATAGCTCTCCCCTATTAACATGAATAAAGAGAATAAAACACTTAAGGATTTTTTAGCCTTAGTAATTTTATGAAAATTCTTATGGTTAAAGAAATAATAGGCAATACCAGTAAATATTGATAAAGCAAAAAATTTAGTTTCATATAAAACTGTTATTTTTAAACTATTTAAATCACTTAATAAATTTATATCAAGTAATAAACAAACACCTATTAAAATAGAAAATAGAAATATACTTACCTTTTTTTTCATTGTCTCAAATCCATTCTATAAGAATAGTATACTATCAAAAGATACATAAGACAATTAGCCAATTTGCAAAAAACTTAAAAATATGATATTATCATACACATGAAAAGGGGATAGTTATGGAATTTTATAAAGTAAATAATATTAATGATTTTTTAAAAGAAGGCAGAACAAATGCCAGTGAATTACTTGGACTAAAAGGAACAATAGAAAGCTATATAAAAAATTTCTTTGGCCCAGCAATAGATTTAAAATTAGATATGAATCTTAACATCATTGTTCAAGGAGATTATAAAGCTATTTTCTTCGATCAAACAGCTTTACTTAATCCACTTGCAAAATTATTAGATGTTGATACATCGGCAATTAATCCTGAGGATTTTGCTTCAATTTTGCGCGTTAGAATCCAAAATAAATTAAATGAACTAAAAATTATAAAAAGTGAGGGAGAACTTGTAGTTAATTTCCCAACTATTAGAAGTATATATGCTAATAAAAAAGATCACATTGAAAAATCTGTTCAAATTGAAAAATCTTGCAATAGTATTAAGCCATCAAATCAAGCCGATTTAATAAAAGGAAAAAAACTACACGAATTAGGTATATCTAGAACTGAACATGCAAGTAACTTAATTGAAGCGCACACGTTTAGTTTACAATCATTTATGATTGCATACTATGCTGATATTGAAAGAATAGAAAGATACATTGAATACTTAGCAGCTAATGTAAGTCAAGCAATGATGCCAATAACGACAATGCAATCACTTGATGAAAATAAGATCAATGCATACATTAATAATTTAAGGACTACACAAAAGAAAAAAGAACTTTAAAAAGCTTAATACCGAGTTTTGAAGTTTGAGAGAACAAAAAGAGGTTGTTAAAATATAACCTCTTTTTTGTTAGATTAGATCTTTATAAACTTTCTCAATTTTCTTTAATTCGTCATACTCTTCCTTAGATGCACTCCTTTTTTTCATAGACTTCTTAATATCAGTAATTCTCTTAGTATAATTAATTGAAGTTTCTTCGTTACTTAACCGCGCAATTTATTTAATATATCTAAAACTTCATTATGCTCTTGCTCAGTCATTTTATATTTATCTACATATTTAAGAATTTCTGCTTCCATCTAACATAACCTCATTTATCTATCACTACTATGTCATAGAGTTTAAAAAAATCATACATTTCCAATTTTCTTCTTTTAATTACTTCTTCATTTGCAGTAATAATAGCTTTGCCATGACAACCATATAAATCATCAATTAAAAATCCTTCATCCTCTCTAAATATTTGAGCATATTTAGATTTATCATAATAAACATCTTCACTCATATTGTTAGATCCTCCTAAATAGCCAAAAACTAAAATCCCAGCATCACTCAAATGTGGCTTTAATTCGTTTAAGATATATTCTTTAAATCTTTCTAATCTAATTCTAAGGCGTTTTTGTGGTAAAAATGTGCTAGTAAACTCAAAGATATTTGATAAATACATAAAGTAATATTCATCCGATAAAGACTCGGCTAAATCCATGATATCTTTATCAATAAACTTAATTTGTAAGTTTTCTGTGTCTTCTAACGCCCTACTTAAAACTTTTTGATTATGCGCTCCTAAATAAGACTCATTATTAGAAACAGTTCTATTTTGATTTGGAAAATGAATGAAACTATCGTACTGTTGATATAAAATAGATGAAACATTATTCGTAATTTTAAGGCCTTTCTTTTTCATATAATCATATAAACATTCAAAATAATATAAAGATTCCGGTCTTAAAAAGTTTTTACATTCCCTAAATAAATCATATTCTAAAATTTCATCACCATAGCTATCACCCATAAAGAATCTTTTAAATAAATCTCCTCTTTCTTCACCTAAATGAGCTTTAAAAAAAGCAAGTTTTAAATCAGCAATATATTTTGCCAAAGCATTAACATCAAAACATGTAATATCTCGAGAACCCTTTACTACTAAATCAAGTAAACTATCACCACTTCCTGTTACAGTCAAAACTCTTTTATCTTCAATAAATTTACAATAACTAGAAAAAAGATTCGCTGAATCCTCCGTATTAAATGGATAAACTGGTGTAATTCCCTTAAAATTCTTTACCTCACTGTAATCTTTATTTAATAATTTTATAGATTTTTCTATGTCATTTTGTACACTCATAATAAAAATCCCCAAACTAAAGAGTATTTTAAATCTAAAACTATTTTTTATCAACAAATTTCTTTTTAAAATAACCATTAAAAGCAACTTTTGCATCATTTACAACAATAAAAGAATTCTTATCTAAAGATTTTACTAAATTAATACATTCCCTATATCTTTTCTTGCTTATACTTAAATATAAAATACTTTTATTATCGATTGTTTTAAGAACTGAAACACCAAAATTAGCACTTCTTATCTTTAAAACATCACTTGCACTTATTTTTGATGAAATAACTTGAACATTATAAATTCCATCAACAAATAACTCATTAAGGAGTGTTCCAAGATATGTTCCTGTCGCATATCCTAAAGAATAAAAAATCGCGATTAGAATACTACTATCATAACTTACTAAAGCAGCTCTAGCTGCATAAAACCATACAAATACTTCAATAAAAGCTATTGAAGATGATACTATTTTATTACCTTTAACGACAAACATTGTTCTTAAAGTACCTAAACTAACATCAATAATTCTTGATACAAATATTTTAAAGCAAACTAGTACCATAATATCACCATTATTAGTATGTACCATATAATAAAAAATACATATAATATTATGAAAGTGCGTTTTTTTAACGAACATTCAAAGAACAAAAATGGAGGTTACTTATGTTATTTGAATTTATTTCAGATGTTTCGGACAATAATAATTCGCAAATATTTGATTTAACAGAGGGTTTCACTAAAGGCAATATGTTTGCAAACCTTTATGAACCATACAAAAATTACACACCAAAAGAGATTAAACCTAAGACAGAAAGACAAGCTTTATTAGATAAAATATATAAATTATGTTTTGCTTTAAATGATTTAAATCTATATCTTGATCTTTATCCAGATGATACTGCTGCTTACGAACTCTTTAAAAAATATTCTTTAATGTACAATAAATGCTGTGAAGAATACGGAAGAATGTATCAAGTGCTAGAGTTAACTAATGATACAAACGAAAAATATACATGGTTAAATAATCCATGGCCATGGGAGGATAGTTATAATGTTTAAATATGATAAAAAATTACCTTATCCAATTGACATAAAAAGAAAAGATCTAAAAATGGCTAAAGCTATATTAACTCAATTCGGTGGAGCTAATTCTGAGCTTGCCGCTGCTTTAAGATACTTTTCTCAGAAATTTACTATGCCAGATAAACATGGAGAAGCACTTTTAAATGATATAGCAACTGAAGAATTGATACAATAAGATTATCATAAATAAAAGCCATAGATAAAATAAGGAGAAAAAAGAGCAAAAAAAAAGAGAGGTAACCAACATTTTAGTCGGGAACCTCCTTTTTTAGTTAATTGTTAATACTTGCCCTGGTTTAATTAAGTTAGGGTTAGATCCTATAACAGATTTATTATCGTTATAGATCTTTTGCCATGTAGTACCATACTTAGAAGCGATACCACTTAAAGTATCTCCACTCTTAACAGTATATGTTCTACTATTGTTGGTAACGACATTAGTGTCCTTACCAGCACCAGGTATTTTAATTTGTTGTCCTACATGAATAAGATTAGGGTTACTAATATTATTGTATGCGGCCAACTTTTGATATGTAGTACCATACCTAGAAGCAATACCACTTAAAGTATCTCCAGCTACTACTGTATAAACAGAGTCGCTATTTGATGTACTAGGTTGTGGAGTTGGGTTACTTGGTTGTGTAGGCTCTTGTGGTTGTACGCTTCCGTCAGCACTAAAACCATTTAAACCTTTTTGTCTCATAATGGCTGGGTAATCATAGTAAGCGTAGTTTTGATCTACAGTCATACCAGCTACTTTATTAGTTCTAATACGGTTAGTTTCTCCGCCGAATTGCCATAGACCGCCTGCTGGGCTACTTGGTCTGTTAGAACTCCAGTTAGCTACCCATTTATCATATTTAGCTAATTGTGGTGTATCAATATAATTGTTAAACCAGTTACTATTAGCGTAAATAGATACATAATAGCCTTTAGCTTCTAAAAACTCGCAGAAACCTTTAATAGCAGCTGTTACAGCAGCCTTACCAGCCTTAGCTTGGTAATGACTATCTTCTACATCTATAGCTATAGGGTACTCGAATTGTTTACCTTTCAAACAATTATTATACATATATTCAGCCTCAGCTCGGCCGTTTTCGTAAGTAGTAGCGCAACTATACCAATAAGCACCGACACCAATACCATTAGCTTTAGCATTTCTGTAATGATTTTCGAATTGATTATCTTTTGACTTGCTGACTCCGTTACCATAGCCAGTAAAACCAGCTCTTAAGATAGCAAACCTAACACCTTCATTTTTAGCAGCTGTTAGATTTATTCCTCTTTGATATGTACTAATATCAATACCAAATACTTTTTCCATAAAGTACCTCCTTATTTCATTTTTTGTAAATTATGTCCTATATCGTAGATACCACCAGCTATTAAGCCACTAACGGCTATAGCTGTACTAAAATCTTTAGTAATGATCCACTCTATAACGGCCACAATAACGCCGATTAAGATATTTTGTATAGGTATTAAGTTAGTATTAAACCAACTTACTTTTTTCGCGATTAAACCACAAAAAAAGGTTACTACCATAGTAACCAACATTATAATAGCTTCTAAAGTCATTATCTGACACCTCACTTTCTTTCTTCTAATTGATCTATTCTGTGATGTGCTGATTTTGCCGACTGTTCTACAGCTGATACACGTTCGGCCAACTGTTGTATTGACTTACTAAAGTCTTTGTTATCGAGCCTTATTTCGTCAATATTTCTACTTATCATATCAAGTTTTGTTTCTAGCTTAGTTGACATAGCCACTTCCTCTTTAGTCTCTTGTTTTGTGTTCTTTTTACTATTCATATAAAAGGTAGCATAACCAATTATTCCACCTATGATAGTAAAAAGTAAGCCTATTGAAATCATTGTCGAGCTTTCCATTATTCTTTATTTTCCGTTCCAGGTATTGTAGGGAAATCTACGTCAAATGGGAAGTTAGGCTGTTTTGTAATATCTCTTAAAGCTTGCCTATAAGTAGACCAGTCTCCATTTAAGATATTACCAAGAGAGGTAAATAAGTCTTTAATAACGGTTAACATAGTGGCCGCGTTAATCGTCTCTGGTATTTCTATACCAAGTCTATCAATAAGGACGTGTTTGTCGCTATCAGCGAGTAACTTGTCTCTTATTGCTCTTATTTCGGCTGATTTCGAAGCGATAAAGTTATCTTTAGCCATTTGTAGCCATGTCTCATAATTATCATTTATATAAGACTCTAAATCGTTTCTATAAACTATATTGACTGTGTATTCATAATAAAGATATACCGTTTGTTCTGATCCGTCTTCTGATGTTCTCTTAACTTCTTCTATGTCGTCAAAAAAAACAACCTCTATAAGGTTGCCTTTATGATCGCCAATTTTAAAGTTAAGTGGTCTTATTGTGCTTTCTGTCTTTTTTACTTTCATTTCTTATAACCTCCTTACACAATTTATAATTGACATACGGTTTTATGTACTTCTGTTGATAATTATAAGAGTTACAGTGTTTTAGCCAGCCGCTATAACTAATCATAGCAGCGGCGTCGTGGAAAGTTATGTGATCTTTCTTACTCATTTTCTTCGCACGCCTCTTAATTCTTAAGAAATTACTTCTTCTAAGAGTAGTATACCCACGATAGAAGCGATAGCCTAAGAAATCAAGAGGCCTAGACTCAGTCTTGAAAAGCTGCCAATTTTCTTTTATCGTTAGCTTTTCTTTACTTAGAAAATTGTCGATTTCTATTTTGATCTTTCGTAATTCTTTTTTGTTGTTAGAAAATAATACCATGTCGTCCATATAACGCACGTAATATTTTACTTTTAAGTGTTCTTTTATAAAATGATCGAGATCCTGTAAATAAAAATTCGCAAACCATTGACTCGTGAAATTTTCGATAGGTATACCTTCGATACCACTATCAATAATAAGGTCTATAAGATTAAGAGTATCTTTATCTTTTAAGATCCTACGAAATTTATTTTTCAGTATCTGCTTGTCAATACTAGGGTAAAACTTCTTAATATCAAGCTTTAAACAATATTTAGTATACTTACGATCTTGTACTAAGATCTTTTTAATATGTCTCATACCACGCATAATACCGCGGCCTTTAACACTAGCGCAGCAAAACTCATACATACCTTTCATAAGCAAAGGTTCTATCTGGAGCATTAACGCCCAGTGTACTATTTGATCTGGGTAGAAACGTGGCTTATAAATAATACGTTCCTTTTTATTAGCTCCGTCGTGTATTTTCATTTCAACGTATGGACTAGGTCTATACGTTTTATCTTTTAACGACTTTTGTATCTGTAAAGCGTAATATGTAGGAGAGTCGAGTATCTTTTCGACACTATTACGACCACTTTTACCTTTACTAGCTTTATAGATAGCTGCTTCAATATTGCTTAATTCTGTGATTTTTTGATAAATGTTACCTGTTCTTTTCATATTTCCTGGTCCTTATAATTCTTATATTTGCCTGCGAGTTTTTCGAGAAATTTCTTTAATAGAAGATAAACCTACTAAACCCACCCAGAACGACTAATTTTTAGCAAGCGCTAAGGAAAATGATGTGTAAGGAATTTAATGATAAGTAGTCGAGCTCCGTAGTTGATGTTCGTGTTCGAAGACGCAGCATTGGTATTCCAACACCACAAGCCACAACGGGTATTATCAGGCCAAGCACCGCCGACAAGAAAACATACACCTAACCGCGAAGCGTACACATCAGATCCCAATTCTTAATATAAGTGGTCGAGCTCCGATGTTCGTCCACGCATTAGAGGAAGTTTCGTTACAATTCCAACACCACAAGCCACAGTACAGACCATTGGTCCACCTACCGCCGACAAGAGCTAATAACAAAGAGACGAAACGACCGAAGCAAACACACCAAGTCCCTATATTTTATACAAGTAGTCGAGCTCCGACACTCGTCCAAGTCGCAGAGGAAGTAGCGTCGAAAGTACAACCCCACAGACCACTAGAGGTAGCACTATTAAACCTACCGCCGACACGAGCAAAAAACTAAAAAGGCGTAAAGATCGGAACTTACACATCACTCCCCAAATTTTAAAATGGGGCGTCGCCGACTTTCGTCGGTACAATTTAATTTTATTTATGGGAGGCTGGCCGCCCTCAAACCCCCGCTAACTGGTTTTAAGAAGTCGAGCTCCGATGACCGTCCACGCATCAGAGGAAGTTTCGCCACAATACCAACACCACAAGCCAGCAGCAAATCCATTGACAGACCTACCGCCGACAAGAGCTATTCTGTTCTCATTAGCAGTCCAGTAATAATCTGTCATATAACTGTTACTACTACCGTTTACATCAGTAGGAAGACCTACTAAAGGGTGTTTAGGATCATAACCTAAAGCTGTTATGTAACTACCACTTGTAGAGCTATTAACATAGCCTAATTTTTGATAATCTCCGTCGAATACATCAGAAGCATAAGAAGAAGGATTATAGTTAATATAAGCTTGATAATTCTTGATATTGATACCGTCGAAAAATTGCCATATATTACCGTATAAGTCTTCAATTCCTCTATAAATAACAGAGTTAGTAGCATTTTTAACAGGAGTACCAGATTTCATACCTAAACTGTTACAACCACCACTAGCTTTAGCTGCTGTATTATTAGCGTTAGTATGTCCTGGGCCAATTTTAGACTGTATATTATAGTCCGCATATTCCACTAAATAAAGTAGTTGTATTAAGAAATAATGCCAGTCTAATTGACTCCAACCAGCGCCTAAGTTTTTAGCATATTGCCTAAACTCAGCAATAGTTTTATTAACAAAAGGTGCTTGTCCGCTACGACTATACACACCAGAAGCAGATCCAGACATTGTATAACGCCCGATCATAAATTCTTTACTTTGAATAAAGCCGCTTAATTTATCTTTAGAAATTAAGACATATTCGTAACCGTCAGAAACATAACGTCTGTAATAAAACTCTGGAATAATAGTCATAACTTGTATGTTAGTACCGCCAGTAAATGAGAAGTTAGCGTCGCCATAGTAAGCGGTTACCTTTTTAGTAGAGTTATTATAATTACAAGTAATTATATCGCTCCATGGGTAAATACTATCGAAATCATTTCTTACAGCAGTTGTTCCCACTTGTGCGTTAGCTACTAAACCTACAGCGTCCTCAATTCTTTCCCAGGCTGACGAAGAAGAAGCTAGGGAACGTCTTACTCCGTAAACCTTACTTAAATTGTTCGATCTTTTATCTCGAACATTGATTACACCCAACATATTAGATCCCCTCCAAACTTAAATTAGATACTTGATATGTGATAGTGGTATCTATATTTTCGAGAGGTTTTTCAGAAGTAATTATCTTAAAGCCTCCATTATAGGAGTTAACCATACCGTCATTAAGTTTAACTTGATTTACTAAATCTAAATTAACATTTACTAACGTGCTAGATGTAACATCACTATCTATTATATCATATTCATATAAATTAGTCTCGTTGTTTAGCGACCAGTTATCTACAGTCAGTGTCTTTGTATAACTTTTAAGGCCACTATCGACTATTTTATTTATTTCTGCGGCCAAATGACCTGCGGCGTCTGTGTCTAATTGATTTTTAATTCTATTAAACCAGTCTGTAAACTCTGTTGTTTCTTGCTGTATGATTTCCTCAAACTTTGTATATAACTGATTATATACATCTGTAGTATCTATTGTTTCTACAGTAGACACAACATTACCACAAACATTTTTATCAAATCTTGTGTCTTTAATAGCTGACTGAGTAATAGAAGTAACTCCATTATCAACATATATCTCAGCTAATTTAATATCATACGTTGTTGAGGATCTAACTAAAGAAGGAGCAGACGGCTTGTCGCTAAATGTTCCTTTGATTATTTGAGCTGATATTAACCTGTTCGTTAAATCTAATCTTATAACAACATTATCAATACGTTTTAATGCTCCGTCTGCTGTATCTATTGTTTTAGTTAGATCTCCAGTATTAGTATAACGGTAACCTTCAATATTGGCGTCGCCTTCTTTAATAGTTATTGTCATATCATTATTAGCTATAACTTGTAACTCATTATTAAAGATACCATTAGTAAAATACTTCGCCAGATGTCTAGCGAAGTCTTCCGCGAAATAGACTCTATCGTCGTCTATATCGTTAAAAAAACTAAACTTTTCCATAACTCTTATTTCCCTCCTTAATCATTATTAAAAGTTTCTGCTATAGGGTTACCATAAGTAGGTATTACATCATGTTTACCTTTTTCGATAACTTCTTCAACTTCGGTAATTCGTTGTTTCTTAGTCATACTCCAACTTTCTTTTTTGATATTTACGATATCGCCCAAGTCCCAATATTTTCTATAATCGGTAGAGTGTACTGTAGCTTCGAAAGTTTCTGTAGGATCTGTTAACTTTTCTTTTCCTAAATCGTCCAAGATAGCGTTATATTCAGCTGCTGATAGATCTTTGTTACTTTCGTTTTTAGCGTCTACAAAAGCCTCTCTAATATCGAAGTCGTGAGTATCTGCTGTAACATTAGTAACAGTCCTCATAATTCTGTTTGTATCTTCGCCAGCGCCGCCAACGAGTACATCTGTAATCATATTTTTTCTACTATATGTATGTTCTGTTGTATCTAAGTTTGATTTATCTTCGCTAAATTCATACCTAGTATTTACTTTCTGATCTTCTGTTCTATCTTTGCCAACATAATTAACATATTTATAACGCTTATTCTCTAAATCTAACACGATTTTACCACCGATATTAGACGCTCGAGATAGTTTTTCGTGATATGTATATACATTTTTATAAGTACATTGAAAATCAACATTACCACTAACAATATCACTACTTGTTATATCGAACTTACTAAATGGCCTCATAGTAGTTAATAATTTTCTAAAGCCTCCGATATACGTTCCTCTATAATTGATACGACTTTTTATAATTCTTCTATTTAATAAAAACAGACCAAACCGACCATACACAGTAATTGTTAGCTTGTCTTTATCTTCTTTAAATTTCCAGGAGTCAATAATACCGAACTCGTCATTTTCTGTTAAATCACTTCTAACAATAATATTATCAGCATTTAATAATCTATAATTGTTAGCTGTAGGGTTTATATTCAGTTCAAACTCTCCAGCCTCAAAGTATTTACGTCTCCAACGTAAAGAGCTATAACTATCTATAACGCCTAAGAAGTTTAAATCACGATCATACACATTTAAAAATATAGCTTTCATTATACCGCCTCATATTCTGGTAGAAATTCGATAGTAGTTTCTAAGTTGTCCTCGCCACTATCAGCCCCAGATCTAAACGTATTAGTTCCGCTAGGTACTTGTAGATATTTACTACCATACATCATTAAATAATTGATGTTTTCTTCTTCGCCAGTTAAAGCGTTTATAAACATTACATTTTTATTATCAATATGAGTAGTTATAACGATTTTATCTCCTACAGACATTGTCTTTTCTATATGTATTATCTCTCGTGTATTTACATTAAATAAATATGGGTTAACGACTGTATCATTTGCTTTAAAAGTTATTGTCATACCGTAATCAATTTCAGTAGTATTTTGTGTTGTTCCCATAGAAGTAGTATTTTTAGTTCCAAACTTAATACCTGTACTTTGTGGGATCTTCAACGCAAACTTAAACGCTGGCGCCCATGTAGCCATAGATAATATTGTAGCAGCTAAAGCTGAAAAACGAGGGTTAGGACAAACAAGAGAAATAGAAAAATCTCTTGTATATGTTCCTTTTTCTGGTATTATTACTTTTTCAACAACACAAGTTATCTTTCTTTCGATATTACCTTCATAATAGTAAAGAGTACCTTCGCTATTTCTAGGAAACATATCGAATAATAATAGTCTATTTTCTTGTACGTTTTCTGTAATAGTTCCTTTTATTGTAAGCTCTCGTTCTCCAATACTTGTACCGTTCCATTTTGTACCAACGCCATAGGCTGAGCTAATAGTATTAACAGTTCCAACAACTTCGTGAAAACCGTCGCAGATACCTAGAAGAAAAGGCGGTTTATATGTAAAAGTAATCATATCGCCTTTATGGTTTTTATATATTAAAGTTCTTTCCATATAATCACGCCTTTCCATGTACTAGATTTAACTCTTGAATAGCTTTACGCGTTTGTCGAGCTGTTTCTGCTGGAGATAAAGGCTCTGTAGAGTTAATTGTTATATTCCAATTATTAGTAGTTTCATTATTAGTAACAGCTGATGTTATTTCTTGATAATCTTTAGCTTCGTCTGCTGTTAAAACACGTTCGCCTTTATGTAGTAAAGCTGGCATATCGTCATAAGGTACATATTCCATACCAACACGAAGCTTTTTAAGTAAAGGTATATTTAAACCTTTTCCACCAACACCAGGTACCCAGCGTGGGATCTTTAATTTATTAAGACCTTTTATAAATGCGTTCATACCGTCAATGATAAGATTAATAGGAAATTTAAAGACGTTCGCAATACCAGAAATAATATTACTAAAAATATTTTTGACATTTTTCCAGGCACCTCGCCAATTACCAGTAAACACATTTTTGATAAAGTCGATTATACTCATAAAAATATTTTTAACAACTTGAACTTGTGAAGTAATATAGCTTAAGGCATTTCCGAAGACACTACCTATAATATTAGCGACATACGTAAACTGAGCTGAAAGCATAGGTATAATAGTCTGTATAATAATGTTTAGTAATGACATCAAAGGCGGTAAAATTACATTAAGTAATTGAGTCAATGGCTGTAAAATTAACATCAATAAGTCGATAAATGGTTGTAATAGAGATAAGATAGGTTGTAATAAAGGTAAAAGTGGTTGTATCAAACTAAGTAATAAAGGCAAGATCATTTCTACGATCTGTAGTATAGGTGGAAGTAACATCTGTATCAATTCTACAAAAACTGGGAGCAGCGCCTGTACGATTTCCATAATAGGAGGTAACAGCGTCGTAAGTAAACTTATAAATATAGGTAGGATCTGCTCTGTCAGAGTTGCGATCATTGGTAAAGCTGTCTCTATAAAAGTTTGTATCGGTGGAATAAGTGCTGTAAATAATTGAGTAATGACTGGGGTTAATTGGTTAATCAAACCCTCGATCAAAGGCATATTATTTAAGACCAAATTCATGATAGAAACAATAAGAGGCATTAGGGCATTTCCTAAAGGAAGTAAAAGCATTTCTACATTACGCTTCAACCCCTCGAACATACTACCTATATCGTCGTATTTTACTTCTTTAATTTTATTCATGGAGTCAGCTGTTCCGTCGTACATATCTCGTATAGATCCTAACTGTGTAACGACTTCTGGTCCTAGATCTTCCCACATAGTACCGAATAAATCAACACCTACAATAGACTGTTGTACTGGATCGTCCATAGCTTTAATAGCGTCAATAGTTTCATAAAAGGCTTTCTTAGCAGTATCTCCTCCAGCTGCGAACTTTTTAGCCATTTCGTCTGAGTTAAGACCTAACTTTGTAAAACCTTCAATAGTAGTATTAGAGCCGTCTATTGCTCTAATAGAAAACTCCTTAACAGCGTCGCCGATCTTGTCTAAATTCCAAGCTCCAGCGTCAGAGCCACTTTGAAAGATATTAAACATATCTTCCGCTGATAAGCCTAACTTTCCGAATTGTACGGAATATTCGTTAATATTATCTACTAGCTCGCCTGAGAAGTCGAGGCCGTTCTGCGCGCCCTGAGCCATTAAGTTATAAGCTTCGTCTGCTGATATTCCAAATTGAGTAATCAAAGCCTTAGAGGCTCGAATAGACTCATTAACTTCGACACCGAAAGTATCACGCAGAGCTAAAGCGTTCTCTGTTACAGCTTTTATTTGTGAAGGATCAAACTCGTATAATTCTTGTGAAGCTAAAGCCATAGAGTTGGCTATATCTTCGAAGCTTTCGCCATAATTACCTTTGTATATATCTTCAAGAGCTTTTTTCCACTCCGCAGACTCATTTTTAGCAATTCCTGTTTGTGCTATAAACGAGTTCATAGCTTGATCCATATTCTTTTGAGAATTAATCGCTAAACCACCTATAGCAGTAGCAGCAGTAGCAAGAGTTCCACCTAAAACAAGAGCGCCTTTTCCTACTTTAGAAAAGACGCCTCCAAGTTTAGAAGCGAAGCTTTCGCCTTTTTTAGTAGTACCGTCTAAAGCTTTATTAGCTTTTTCATTATCAATAAATATAGATCCATATAAACTAAATATACTAGCCAAGTTTAACACCTCCCAAACCGTAATCTTTCATAATTTCTTCTGCGCTTCGCATTTTCTTTTTAGGTTTATGTTCTAACTGTGGAACAAAAGAGCTTTTATTAGATAGCTTTTTAACAATTTCGTTAATAAGCTTAGGTAATTCAGTCTCTTTTTTAACCGCATTATCTAAACATTGACCTAACAAAAAAGACGGCTTTCCCTCAAACCAGTCTAAGCCGCCATAATGCTTATATAATATTCGTAAGACCTCCGCAGTACCGATACTTACGCTATAGATAAAAAATCAGATAAACCAGGAAGTTTAGATACTTCTTTTAAAATAGCGATTACATCTTCATTTTTAGCTTTTTTAATAGCTTCTTTACAAGCAAGTTCATATTTATTAGTTTTGTCTTTCTTTATTTCTTCTGTATCTTCGCTATTAAATTCTAATTCTTCTGGGTAATAACCTTTATAAGTAGCAATAAACTTATAAACTTCGGTTTTACATTTATAAATACGTGTAACTAATAAAGCTATAAGTTGCTTTCCTAGTTCTTCTTGATCTTTCTTTTCGTCGCCAGTGTTTACTTCTAAAGATTTTAGTTCTTCTGTGATTTCCATTTTATCTAAGATTTCACTTAACATTAGTAAATATTCTGTTTTCATAATTTCCTTCTTTCTATTATTCTCCCTTTTGTTATCGCTCAAATAGAAAACAAAAAGGAGAATAAATTTATTTTTTATTCTCCAGTTTGACCTACTGTAATAGGGCAAGTTTCGCTATCTTTAATAGCATATAACTTACTACTATCGTCAATAGTATAATGAGGTATAATTTCAAGATTATGTTCGTTTTCAGCTTTAGGAGCTGCTTTATAAGTAAATGCTCCTTCGTGTAAGCCATAATTAAATGTTAATATCTTATAAGTGCCGTCTAACATTTGTGTAATGATGTCGATAGTTTTAAGATATTTTTCTTTACTAATTACACCGAAGTTTCCTTGTGTAATTACTTTAGTAGTAGGATCCATTACAGAGTTTGGTAAACCTTTCTGTAATAGTTCTTGACTACAACATAGAGAAACAACTTTAATAGTTGCGTCCTCTCCGTCGATAACTTGCATACCAGCAGTTTTACCACGGCGACCGTCAAACTCAATGTCTCTGATTTCTGGAGTTATAGTCATTTCAGCACCACCACGAGTAGGTCCTACGATCATCTCATTTTCTTGGCCTAAGTTAAAAACGACAATTCCTTCGTCTATTTGAATTTTCTTGACGTCATTTTCAGTAAATACTCTTAACATTAGTTTTCCCTCCTTTAAAATACTTTAATACTAAATGTTACTTGTTTTTTTATGAGTTCAAATTCTGGATCAGATACTGGTTTCTGTGTTTCGAAATATACTACAGCTCTTTGTTTAGAAAATAGTTTACTATCTAATAAGTTAATTAGCTTTCTGACTATATCTTCCAAATCGTCGCCTGTAGTAGGATCTTTGGACCATATATTTATATCAAAATACACTAAATTACCATATCTTAAACTTGTCTCAACAGGATCAGTTATTACACCATAGGGGAAAGTAGCTTTTTTGCTAGCTTCTTCATAATAAAGTTTTATAACATCTTTAGAATTAACGTATTCTTGAATAGCTATAAAAACCTCTTTTGAATTAGGCATCTTCTATCTCCTCACTTTCTACGACTTTACCTCCAGCGGCTTCGATCGTTTTATTTAATGCTGATAAAAACTCTTTTTGTGCGTCTTTAATCGCGTCTATATTATTGAAAACACTATTTCGTAATATACTTTGACCTCTAAGGCCAGGGTGGCTAACAGATTTACCAAAATTGATCTTACCATTACTTAAAGTATTAGCTTTTTTTATGCTTATTACATGGGGGTTGACTCCGAACTCGCTCCACGCTGGGTTAGCATGAGACGGAGATTTACCTTTTTTCTTAGCTTGTCCTTTAGAGTAATAGCCGATCTGTAATTCTGGTTGTCCTGTGTCTCGATTTATTCTCGCCCAGTAGCCAACTTGTTTAGAAAGCTTACTAGTATATTTTTGGGTGTTTTCTCTAATAGCTTTACCAGCTACTTTAGCAGAAGCACGTAGAGCAGACTTCGAAAGCTTTACCATAGTGTTTTTAACTTCTTTAGATGTATCTATAAACTTAATATCATTATTACTCATGTTTATTAGAAAGTCCTGTCAAAGTAATTTCTGTTGTCTCGCTATCTACTTCATAAGAGCGTAATATCTTATATATTACGTCGTTGTATTTAGCATGAGTATATCTATCTTCGTCAAATTCTATAGTCTTTATTTCAAAACATTTTTCTGGCTTAAAGCCTGCGGCTTGCGCCTGATAATATTCAGATCTTTTTACTGATATTTTATTAGCATAGACTTTTTTCTCTTTAAAAGAAGTGTGGGGGCGATTAAGTTTATCGAAAGTTTCTATTTCTTCTAATAAATATAAAACATCACTCCACATATTACGACACCTTCTTTTCGGTAACATAATCGTCTGTTAAAGATAATTCTGTTCTCAATTCTTCATAAGAAGATCTAAACTTGTCATAATTTTTATTATCTAACCCAAACTCAGCCTTAAGATATAAAAGAACAGCCATTTCTATTAGACTGTCCTTTAAATCATAAGCTAAACTAGGAGTAATACCGTTTCTTATTAAGTCTCTTTGACAAGCTTTAATAAGCGTTGTAATTTCAGTCTCTATAACTGTATCATTAGTCGTTATACGCAAGAAGCCTTTAGCTTTATCTACAAACTCCTTACTGATTTCTTTTTTTTCGTCCATAATATCACTCCTTATAATTTAATTTTTCTTATTTTGTTGAAGCAGTAGAAGCAGCTGTGATTTCTAACATAGCGAAAGCTTTAGAGTCCATTACATGACCGTCTCCGAAAGCTAAAGCTCTATGTACGATCATACCGTCGCTAAATCTTTCGTGTTCTGAACTAGCAACTTGTGGAGCTACATTGTAGTTATACCAATATCTCTTACCATAACCAAATAAGATTTTTCCTTTTGGTGCTTCGTCAGAGATAATAACAGGTTTTTTAAGTAATAACTCAGTAGCAGAGTCGTAGATAGGTCTACCGTTAGAGTCAACCATACCTTCGATTTCGTCGTGGAAAGTTTCTGTATTTACTACATAACTAGCACGTTTACCATAAGCACGACGAATTTTTCCTTTTAATGAAGCTAAAGCTTTATGACCGAAGTTAGCAGCAGTAACACTCATTTTTTGAGCTGCTGGTAATTCAGCGGCGAATAAACCTTCTGCTTCGTTCTTACCTGTACCAGTCATAACCTCAGCTTCTAATTTAAGAGCTAAGGCAAGAGCTAATTCAGAAACAACGATTTCCTTAAATGCTTCTAAGCTTTCAGCGTCAAGACCAACACCTAACTCGATCTTAGCACTTGTTCTGTAAGATCCGAAAGTGATGTCTCCTGTAACACCGCCGTTAGCTTGGATCGTATCTCCGTCAGCGTCTTTGTTAGCTTCAATAGCTGATAAGTTACCAACACGTAAATTTCCTCTAACATTTTTTAAGTTAATAAAGTTCATTACGTCTGATACTTCGCGCATTTCTGTAATAATCTCGTTGTCTAATTCTTCTGGAACTACAGCTTGACCGTTAGCTAAAGTAACACCTCTTGTTTCTTTACCTCCAGTCATCATGTATTTTAAAAATGATCTGACTTCTTTTGACATTTTAGAAGTTCTTGTTTCTTCTTTCATATTTTCTTTTCCTCCTTCTTCTTCTGTGTCGTCAGCACCTGGAACAGTCTCTACATTATCTGGATCAACTTCTCCAGTTTCTAAATTTTTAGCCATTTCAGCACGTTTTTGTAGTTTTTCTTCTTCCGCGTTTAAAGCGTCTAACTCTTTGTTAGTGGCGTCTAAGTCAATGTCCTTTGTTGTATCTTCCAAATCAGCTTTAATTTCAGCTTTTCTAGTTTTAATTTCATTTAATCTTTTTTCGTTCATTTTCATTTCCTCCTTATAGAACTATTTTAGATTTTACTTTTTGCTATACATATCTCACGTAGTTTAGCTTGCTCCAAAGCTCTTTTTTCTTTCTCGTACTCCTCCGAGAAGAAATCCCTAGCTGAGATACTTGTTGTATCGTAAGCTGGTATATCAACGGCCGATACGTCGTATAGCTTCTTAATTCGAGTTATTGTTCTTGTATGTGTAGCTTGGTCGTATTCTTCGCCGTCCTCAGCTACTACAAAAGCAAAACTCATTTTATCTATGTAGCCACCTCTTATATCTTCTAAAAGGTCTCTACCAAATTGAGTACCCCCTAAAAATGCGTCCATTTCCATACCGACGTCATTTATAGCTAGTTTTAGAGTATTATTTCTAATTCTAGCAGCAACACGTCCGCCGTGGTTGTAATTGAATATAACATCAGACATATCGCAATTATCGAAAGCGTGTCTATCTATTTGCTCGTAGAACTTAACACCTTCGTACTCAAAAAGACAAGTGGGAGTATTAAACACCACAGGTACACCGTGGACGTAGTCTTGTCTTTCGCCTTCTTCGCTGCGAAGCTCTTTTAACTCAAAAGAGCGAAATGCTCTAAACTCTCGATCAGTTTTATTTATTAGGTTGTTTTTTGTCATTTAAAACAGCCTCCTTTCCATTAGGTAAAATAAACTTAGTATTAGGTTCTTTTTCTTTCATTTTCCTTAGAAGTTCATAACTAATAAAGTTATTAAGTTTTACAACTTTAATATCTTTAGTTTCTTGACTTTGATTATTGTTGTTTGTCGCCATTATCAACACCTCCTTCGTTATCTTGGCTTTCGTCTGTATTTTCTTCTTGTGGATCTTCCTCTGGTTGATCTTCCTCGTCCTCTTTTGGTGGAGGAGGAGTGTCTCCATTTGACTGGTAAGAGTCAGCAATATTAGCATTGATGTAATTTAATGACTGTAATACCTTTTGACCTTCGCCATTAGGTAGAGGAGCAAGATTAAATATTTCTCTAACGTCGTCTATCATTAGAAC
The DNA here is from genome assembly GCA_910587065.1 of uncultured Bacilli bacterium. Taxonomy (GTDB): domain Bacteria; phylum Bacillota_I; class Bacilli_A; order RF39; family UBA660; genus CAG-582. The sequence goes on from CAJUMA010000006.1 coordinate 74,575, forward strand.
AGCAATAGGCGCTAATTCTTTTACAACACTTACTTTTGTAGTATTAGAAGCATATTGTAGTCTGTTAGCTTCAAACATAACCTCATTACCATAACTTCGTTCAGTATCAGTAAATAAACAATTAGTAAAGCATTGAGACATTTGTATAGCGATAGGCTCAATAGCTCCTTCATAGAAAGCCGTCCATTCGTCTTCTTTAAATTTATTTTGTACGATCGCCTCATTAACTCCGAAATAGTCGTATATAGCATTTTTTGTATACTCTAATTGATCCTTAGATAATGGACTCGCTTTTTCATTGATAGGCGTATAGTCCATTTTGGTATCTGTAACAATTATTCCGCTACCATTACTAGACATTTGAAAATTGTTTTGTACGAATTTATCTCTAGCTTTTGTTAAGTCTTCGTCTTTTGACGATACTTTAGCCGATAAGATACCTCTAATACTGTTGATAAGCTTAGCAGCATTAGAAACACCCTGATTTATTGTAGACGCCATTTCTAAAGCTGGACGTAAGGCAGTATTTTTACTTCCAAAAATATCATGATCGAAGAAATGACCTCTCATGTGTATAACGTCTTCATAGGGAACACATTTAACTTTCCCAGTATTAAATATAAATTTTAAATATAATTGACCGTTTTTTTCTAAAAGATCAATTCTATTAGACATAAGCGGCCAGACAGCGACTAATTCGCCACTCGTAGAATATTCTGGGTAAATAAAAGCATTATTCGTTAATTTTAAATTGGCACATATCTTATAATAGAAACTATAAGCTTCCATTTGTGAATTAGGTCTATAATTAAGTAATCTTTCAATTTTAGAAATACCTGTTTTTCCAGTCCTAACGTGTTTAGCTTTTAACTTAGCGAAATTTCTACATAAAGCGTCTACGGCGCTTCTAACTTCGTTCATGTCCCACGCATTACCTGTATTTTGATAGTAGGTTGAGTTAAACGAGTTCAACAAACTATACATATTAAAGTCGGTAGCGTTATTTTGACTTGGTTTTTCTTTATTACCAAATATCGTATGAAATAAGCCTCTTTGTTTCATTTAATCACCCCACACTATACATAAAGTCTTCATAATACTTAACGTATAAAACCCAAGCATTAAGTAAAGACACGGCTCCGTCAATTCTACGACGTTCATTTATTTTTACTGGTTGTATATTATTTAAACCAGATTTTTTAACAGCAGTATTAGAAAGACACCATTTTAAGATAGGGTTATTATTATAATTAACTTTCTTATCTGCTAGGGCTGCGCCCATTTCTCGCATAGGTTGCGACCAAGTAAATGGTCCCTGTGCTACAGCTTCCATTTGAAAGCCGTTTGATTTCATTTCGTCCACCCAATAACCAGCAAGCGCACGGTCGTAACCAACATAGATAGGATCTATTTTGTACTCCTCCTGCATTTGAAGAAACCACTCTGTAACTTGTGAATAGTTGACTCGGTTACCTTCGCATACAGTAAGTAAACCTTTATCTCTCCATATCTTGTATGGTGCTTCTTGCGTGTTCTTTTCGTCTAACTTATCAATTTTAACTTGTGGTAAAAAATAATGTTGTAAAACATATACTTTCTCGTCATTAGGTTTTCTAATAAGTAGGGAAGCACACGTCAAATCGGTTGTAGCTGATAAGTCGCAACCACCTATAGCGTAAGTGTTTTCTAATTCTTCCATAGTAAAGGTTTCAGTATTGTTTATTTCAGTAAAGCTTAACCAAGCGTTACTATCATTTTCACGAACATTGAAATCTTTACATAAAACTCCTGGTAATTCTTTTGGATCATTTTTAGCAGTCTCGACAAAACGAGATAAGGTATTGTAACTTTTTATTGTTCCAAGACCTGGGTTAGCTTTTACCCAACATGACGGATCCGTCCACTCGTTACGATTATCTAATTCATAAAGAATAGGTAAAAAGTGATCGTCCGTTACTTCTCCGTCGGCTATTCTACAAGCGTAATCGTATTTATCGTCGAAGATACACTCGCGTACTGTACCAGCTGTAGTAATCATTACAAGTAATGGTTGACGACGTGCTGACATAGACTGTTTCATAACTTCGTATAAATTACGATCTTTAATCGCGTGTAGCTCGTCTATAATAACCGCGTGGCTATTAAGACCGTCCAACGTATTAGAGTCAGAAGCTAGCGCCTCAAAGATAGAAGAAGTGGCACTAAAGTATAGATCGTTTCTTCGTTTCTTTAAAACAGCTCTTAACTCTGGGCTCTGCTTAACCATGTTTACAGCTTCTGTTAAACATTTCTTAGCTTGATCTTTCTTTGTCGCTACTGAGTATATTTCTGCTGCGCCTTCATAGTCAGCAATTAACATATAAAGCGCTATGGAAGATAAAAGTGTAGTCTTACCATTTTTACGACCGACTAAGAACATGGTCTCGTTAAATCTTCGATACCCTGACTCTTTTTCTAAGAAACCGAATAAAGCTTGTATATAAGCTTTTTGGAATAGTTCTAACTTTAGATCTGCTCCGAGTTCTCCCTGAGACTGTTTACAAAAAGTCTCGGTAAACTCTATAGGTCTCATAGCTGCGTCTTCGTCAAAATAAAAAGACGAGTTTTCGTCGTCCATTTCTTTAACTAATCGAGCATAAACAGCTTTAACTCTGCGACTTGTTTTAATTTCGCCAGACTGTATTTTTGAATTATACTCTCGAATATAATTCATTAGCTATCGCCCTTTAGGTTTAGTAGCAAAGTTCATTAAGGCGTTACCTTCCTTTGTGTTTGGTAAACCTTCTGGCAATAGTTCACATAATTGCTTTATGATCGACGTATAATTTTTAATCATGGTGTTATATACACTGGCTTCTGTACTTGTTTTCGTTCCGTACTGATTTTCTCCGTTTTGGTATGTTTCAGAAACACCATGTATACTGATGTAGTTCTCTAGCTTAGTCAATTCTACTGTCATAAAAGCAGCACTTTTTATTAACTTTTGTACCAAATCTTTTTTATCTTTTGAGATATTTTTAAAGATTTTATTAAGTTTTTTTAACTCTTTGTTATAGTCTGGTACTTCTTTTAATTCTTTAGAATTAACGTCTTCATTTTCCATTTTTCCACCACCTTTGACTACACCCCCCTCACACGACCGAAGCAGTTCGAGAAAGGACTCAAGCGCGGTTCACTGAGAAGCAAATATTTTTTAAGTTAGGGGGGAGTCTTTTATTTCTATTAGAGCAGCGTTGATAGAATTTATCAACACCTCGCCACCGCCTTTAATGCTTAGTAGTACAGGTCCTTCGTCCAAAGCTTTAGCTAGCTCTGTAGTAGTACCATGAAAGACTACATCATAAGACATAATTAAATAGTTAGTATAGACTGTGATAGTCATTGTCAACACTCCTCTCTACTAGGTTACCTTCCTCGTCGAACATAAGGCACTTATCTGTTGGCAGTTCTGACTCATGCTCTAAAGCATGGCATACTCTACACAATAGCTCTAGGTTGTCCTCTCCCAGTGTGATAGCTGGGTTATGAATATTGGAAGGAGTAAGGTATATCTTATGGTGTACTATTTCGCCTGGTCCATTAGCACCATGGCAACGCTGACAGATACCATGCTCTTTATTGAAGATATAGGCTCTTGTCTTGCGCCACGCAGTAGAGCGATAGAACTCTTTAGCGAAATCTCTAGCCATAATACCACCTCGCAACACACAAAAAAACACGCCTGTAAAAAGACGTGATTTCTCATTTCCAATTATTTCATATTATACACATTATAAAGTATAAAAATTGCTATGTCAATGGCGCGAGTATTGCGCGGGTTATTGCATTTTGTCAAGAGGTTAATTCTTTCACAACGTCGTTAGGGAATAAATAAACCTTAATTTCGTTAATAAGTCTCTTGTTATTTCGCCATATTGTAGATGTGTCTTTATCAAGTGTTTCGGCTATTTCTTGCTGCGTTTTATTTTCGAAATATTTTAGCTTAATAATATCTATGTATTTATCAGTCTTAAATTTCTTAATTATTCTGTCTATACGATTTATTACAAGCTGCGTTTTTTTGATGTCCTCAATAAGACCTTCAATTATGCTTTCTTCGATAGTATCATGATCGCTATGACTTCCTTCTGGCATTTTTAAAATACTTTTAGATTTTGCGCGTAGTCCAGAAGTCTTAATTTCTTCGATTTCGTCTTCGCGATCTTCTATTGATTTTTTTAAGTCGTTATACTTGTATAAAAGCGACTCTGTATTTTGATATGTCGAAGTTCCTTTACGTAATAAATTTCGCTTAGATAATTCCTCAAAAATGTAACTTGTGATTTCCTTAAAATCGACTTGTGATTTTTCTGTGTTGGCTGTTTCTACATTATCAGCCATTTTTAGATCCTCCTTTTTTTACTTTCTATTCTTTTTTTCTTCAAAATACTTTTCTACAGCTAAACACATACCAGCGTCTAGCAATAGAGAAGAAATTATAATACTAATTCCCAACCATATCATTTTTAAGATCCTCCTTTTTTTGATTTTCGATTAAAAAGTCGAGTAAGGTATACTTTCCTTTTTCTTTGTGATATTTCCAAGCTATTTTATTAGCAGTGTTTCTTTGATAACCAACAGACATAAGAAGCTTAATAAATCTTTTACGAGAAATATTTTTGTCAAAAAAATTCATATTGTATTTTACTTCTTCCCATGCTTCTAAGAAAGTATTAGCTAAAGACTTACCAAGTCTTTCTATAGCGTCTAATATTGGTTTAATAGCTTCGCTGATATTTTCGTAAAGATCATTTAATAGATCCATTATTTCTGCGTTGTTTTCCATTATCTGACACCTCCATATCAAAAATGTTTAATTGCTTTTCTTTTTTTTGCGAAGTAACTTCTTTTAAGCAAGTAGGACAATAACATTTTCCATTATAGCCCTTTAAGAAATCAAATTTATTACACTTGTCGCACTGATCCTTAAATTTCTCCATTTTTCCAAGAAAACACTATGTCAGTATCGTTTTTTAATTCTTTGTTTGTAATATTTTTAATGTCTTCAATAGTTTTACAATTATAATCTTTCTCAAATATTTCTAACATTTTCATAAATACATATTTAGGTATTTTGTGCGTTAAATGTCTAATACTTTCTGACATATTCGTACCTCCTTCGATAATAGATCTTTAAATCTAACTAAATCATTTCTATAAACCTTATGTCCGCAATAACTACATATTTTTATGTCTGGACCATAAGCAGGGAAAAACATAGTATGACTACACGAACATTTTACTCTAATTTCTGCTAAGGCATTATAATACCTTTTTGTTTCTTTTAAATTCATATTGTCTCCACGTCCTCTGGTAACTGGTATGTTATATTATAGCCATTTCCAATAGGTGTAACATTGAAGTTATGATCCGTTGCGATCATTTTTTCTCCGTTTAAATTACTAAAATAATTTTTTGCGGCTTCTATATCTTCTAATTTCATATTTCTATTAGGTGTAAGTAATAATTTTGATTTACTAAATACGTTAATTATTTCGTTAAAGATTTCCTCTGTTTTTTTAGGATCTTCATAAGTTGCTATTGATACACCATTAGGCGCATAATAAGGCCTTATAAATATTTCATGTATACCGTCGTCTGGTATAAACATACAACATTGTGAGAAGTCCCACATTGATTTTTTATCTTGACTAATAATAATTAAATTCATTTTTTAGCCTCCAAAGATAGAGAGTTTATTCTATTATCTATGTCTTTATCAAATAACCAGTCATACTCTTTATGAATATACTGAGTTATTTTCTTTTTCATAATTTCCAACATTTTATCTGGATCTTTCATTGAATATAAGTTACAATGAATAGCTTTATATTTTAGAAACTCCCAGTCTTTAAAATAAATACTAACATCTTCTGATTGAGAATAAAATTTTATTTCTTCTTTGTTTAAAGTTACAAGTGTTAGATCTTCATTATGCTTTAAACACATAAATCTATCTGTTTCTATCATTAAATCATAATCTAGGGTAAATATATCATTTTCGCCATTAGATCTGATCTCAATACTGATATAATGTATTTTCTTCATTTTTTTACCTCCTAGCAAAGGCCTATATCTTGAAACATTTTTAAGGCCTCTTGTTTCTTTCTATTTTCTTTTTGTTTTTTGATTACACGTTCTCGATATTCAATTCGTAATTTCATTAAATCAACCAATTTATTTAAAGTCTTTAATTTATACTCGTCGTCTTCTGTATCTGGGTTACCACCTATAGCATAAAGTAAAGTTGCTGCTGACTGTTTATAACTTATCATTTCGCATAAACTGTCTGCTGCTATTTCTAATAACTTAAAATCATTACTTGTTAATACTTGTGTAAAAACATCTACTTGCTGTAATAAATCTTTTATAACAATAGCTAAAGCTTCTATTTTGTCCTTTTCGTCCATTTCTGACACCTCATTTCTTACTATTACGAATTTTACATAATGACTTAATTCTGTTAAATTCACGAGCCACTATCTACTAGGGTAGTTTTACCCAGAAAATATAAGCATTTTCCCTATAATGGGAAGACGTTAGTTTTTTATCGAATTTACAACTTTTCATTATGTAAAATTGCTAGTGATTTTTTAAAAATAGAAATTTACAAGTGTATTTTCAACAGCTGATAAAGATATACAATGTAGATAGTTTATATCGGTATATTTTGCTTGTTTTATGACTTTTATTCTAAAATCGTGATCATTTATTCTTCTAATACAAAACTTATATTTTCCTTTTTTAAAAGAGTAGTAATTAGGATCTTTAGGATCAATATAACCATTAGTACATTTATGTTTATAAAAGAAATCACTCATTAAATACCATAAGTCAGTACAATTATCTAAAACTCCCATATTAGCCCTCGATTACTTCATAACTAAGCTCTCGAATATGGTTACATATTGTTTTAAAAGTATAATCTTCTGTGTCCCAACTACCAGAAGCGATAATGTCATATATCTTTTTTTGTTCTTTTGGATCTGATGTGTATTTATCTAATATTCGATAAACAGCTCTTTCTTTATTTCTAACTACACGATAATCTACATAGTCGCTGTCTTCTTCTTCAAAAATACCCATGTATAAGTGTTGGATCTTTGCTATATCTCTAAACATAATTTTTTTAGTCATGATATACACCTTTTGTTTTACTAATTGATCCAGCGTTTAAAGTTGCTACAGCTTCGAACATTTTATCTGGACTACTACCGAGATCTATACCTATTGTAATCGCATAATCTCCAACAACGACACGTTCCTTTGTTATTGTATTTTCACAATATATATAATTGTTTTCTACATAAAATTTTAAATAACCATATTTTACTTGATTAAATATGTTTACAACATCACTATATTGTTTATTATGATGTTCTTTTGGATCTACTAATTTTAAATTTTCTTCCATAATGATACCTCCTAACTTTCTAAATCAAATATTGAAAGTTGTTTTTTCTCATTTTTAAATCTTTGCTCTAACTGTGATAATGTCATATTAGGTTTAAATGTATTATGACTATCTTTTTCGAGATCCTTTAACTTATTCCATAGTTCGGGGTAATTTCGATAAAGATTTTTTAATTGGTTTATACTTTGCTTAACGTAAAACCAACAACCGCCTCGAAATGAAGTATCATATATTGGACTTAATAAATCATTTTCCTTACATATTTCCATAGCTTCATGTTCTGTTATCTTCAAATCGAAAAGTGGGGCGATATGTGTATCATGGTTTAATCTTGCGTATCTTTCTGGCTCGTCGTATGCTATACCGACATATTGAATAACTGGCTCATTAAATTTTTTTAAATAATCTCTTATTGGATCCATTTTTAGCCTAGAGTTACACCAAGCACCTATAACATAGGGAAAACCGTAATTATCTCCAATATGATTACCTCTTTGCTTAATAGTATAAAATTGTTCTTTAAAGGTAATTTTAGATTTAACATCTTTTACTTCTATGTTATATTTTTCTTTTAGTATTTTTTTGGCTTTAGGTATAAATTCTTTCATAAGTGGCATTTCGCCAGAATAAGGCTCGTTATCAAACCTTATGTCTACATAGAATACTTCGTCAAGAGGTAAGTTTAATTCTTTGATCTTAATTAACATGGCTAAACTATCTTTTCCAAAAGATATACTAGCTATATACTTCATAGTTAGCCGCCTAAGTAGAAGCCTTTTCTTTTTTCTTCCTTATCGTCAGCCTCCCAACAGATATAAATTAGGGTAACTCTTTCGCTAGAGTGATTTAACATCTCTGATAGTCCGATAAGATCTCCTGTTTGTTCGTAATATGTACGAGCAAAATACTTACGCAAAGAGTGGCAGCCTACAACATAATTGATTTTAACTTCATTAGCTAATTGTTTTATAATCTGCCATGCTCTTTGACGTGTTATAGGTTTATTAACACCTTTACGACTCTTAAACAAATATTCTCCTTCGACTAACTCGAATTTATTTATATATTCTTCAATATCTTTAGCTAGCGAAGGGTGTAGTTCAAATGTCTGTTCTTTTCCAGTCTTAAACTCTCGTGTATAAATACCGCCGTTTTTAAAATTGTCTGTTTTTAATTGTAACTCGTCCTCTATACGAAAAGCTAAGTTTCTACCTAGATGTAATATCATATAATTTCTATACCATAAGTAATATTGTTCCTGGTCCTCTTTTGTTTCAGTTTCGGCCATACGCTTTTTACAGTTTACGATCATATTATCAATATCTGGCTTTTTAAATGGCCTAACTGTTTTACGTCCGAATTTTACTCTAAAATATCTAGGTTTAGATTTAGACATAAGATCACTCCTTTGTTATAAGATCCTCCGAGTTCTTTTCTAATTGAGTGATAGTTTTTTCGACATCTTTAAGAGCACTATAGTAACCAGCTGCGATAGTATCGTCTGTAGTTGGTTTTTCATTTTTACCATAGTTACTTTTAATAATATTTTGTTGTTTTTTTACATAATCTTTAGTAGACTGATTTATAAATATAAGTCTAAGTTCACGTTTATTGTGGATCTCAATACCTTTTTTATAATCGTCTATCAAAGTGTCTTTACTTTTTAAAGTATCGTGATAAGCTATATAAACGATTATTGTTCCAATAAGTACACCAAAGATTAAACAAATAATATTACTCATAATATTCGCCCTCGATTTCTCCAGTATATTTATCTACATTATCGTAATAAAACTTCTCGTACCAGCTTTCGGTCTCTTGACAAGTAATAAATAGCTCATATACTTCTTGACTCCACATTTCGAGTCTATTATAGTCTGACTGTAATTCTTCGTATTTAGCCTCTAACTTATCGTATTTTTCTTTTTGTTCTGTAGCTACGTCTAAAGTTTCATTTACTAAAGCTGTAGAAATTACTCCAAATAAGAAGCCACAAAAGGTAAAGCAAACTAACGAGATCATGACTATTGACTTAAATTCGTCTGTTAATGTATAATCTATAAATTGTTTGATATGTTTTTTAATTTTTAACTTCATATTTCCTCCGTTTTTTCTCCCAAACAAATGGCTCGAAAACCATATCGAAGTAATCGTCTTCCCACATAAGAATAAACATAGGCTTTTTAACTTTATTATTACAATAGGACATAACTGTTTGATATGAAATATACAAGTCTTTAGCAGCTTTACGAGCAGAAGGCCAGTCTCTTATTATTTCGTCGCCTTTTACTTCGACTACACGCTGCGACTTAGATATATGGCCTGTACGTTTTCCCAACTCTTTTAAAGTTACAATTTCTAAATTTCGATAATAATTATCGCTTTCGTTTTTATTTTTATGATAAACACGATCTTCTTTAGATAATTGTTTTATAAAAGCATTAGCCACTAATCTAGCGCAATTCATATCTTTATCTTTTATTTTTACCTGGAATAGATTACCTTTACGAAATGGTGTTAAATACCTGTAACCATTTTTAGGGTTTTTCTTTCTAAATCTTCCGTAGTTTGATACCTGGTAACGAGGATCATACTCGATAGATTTCCATATTTCATTAGCAATTATCATATTCTGTTAAGATAGCGTCCTCAAATAACTTTCTACAGTCTGCGTTAAGTGGGTGTGCTATATCTTTGTATGATCCGTCTGGCATTTTTTGACTAGGCATAGCTAGAAATAATTTCTCGTCGCCTTTAATAATCTTAATATCTTCAATAATAAACACTTTATCTATTACCGCCGTAGCTACTCCTACTAAACGTGAATTTTTTTCTTCTATTTTTTTAACTTTAACACTTGTTATTCTCATAATATAATTTCCTCCTTTACGTGTCTAAGTCTTCGTTTAACCAGTCATAATCAATAAGCTCTATATCTGGGTTTTTACCCATAGACTCTAATTCTTTTATGACTTCTTCTTTTCTTTGTTCTAGTTTTTTATTCCACTCGCTAAATGTTTCATGAGGGTGGGAAAATTTAAAACTAGGCGAGTCCTTATTCTTACATAAATTCTTTTTCATACAGTAGAAACAAGACTCTTCTTTGTATTCACTTCCTAAATGACAAGTGATTTCTTTCGCGTGCGCGCTTTTATTACACACACTTTTTTTATTATCAATATCATTATCAATACCAATATCAATATCATTTTCAATATCAATTTCCATATCAATATCAATAAGGTTGTTTCCTAAACCGTTCGGTTGTTCTGGGTTATCTTTTAAACCGTTCGGTTGTTTTTTGGCCGCGTTTTTATTTCCTTTAGGCGCTCCGCCTTTAGATCCATTTACTTTATTAGTTTTGCATTTTTCCTGGTATCTTGCTTTCTCAATATCAATAGTCGCTTTCATAAAACTAAAAGCCATATTTAAGACTCTTTCTTCATTGGAGTATTGAGGTAAAACACCATTTTCTACATAATTGTTTACGTCTCTAATAAGTCGACCTAATTCAGCGTCTGTTAATAACTTAAAATGCTCGTTATAGGTACTATGCATTATATAGTTATTATCTTTAACATTTTTCATGCTTTACCTCCAATCGTCCATATTTTGACTTTACCCCCTAAATATGGTACAATTAGAGAGTAAATTAGTAGAAAGTTTACATTTTGATTTATGAGTTAGTCTACAACTTATAAATCTTTTTTTATTAGATCTTACATACATATTTTTTTACTTACCTAAGGAATATTGTCTTATATCATAATAAGAGCAAGTATAGCCACGGTCTTGATCGCATTGTCTTGCTAATTCCTCAAAGTCGTCGACTCCTTTCTTGATTATTAGACCTAGTATTAAACCAATAATAATGGTTAATAATATTGTTAGGGTAACTCTTACCCAAGTTTTAAGTTTACGTTTTTTTCTCATGATAGTTTCTCCTTCTTTTTTTAGAGCTTGTCCTACTAGGGAAAGTTAAATAAATTTATTTTCTGGACTTTCCTTTAACTGACGAATTTGTTTAGGAGTATAAAACCATTTAGAAGTATCAACTCCGCGTTTTTCAGCTTTATGTGCTATATCATTTACAACGTCATAAATTTTAGTTAAGCGTCTTTTTACTTGATCCTCTGTTGGAATAGACTCGATACAAACTCTAATTTGAGTTTTACCTAGAGTAAGCTCTTTAATTGTGTGATAGCTTTCTGTATTTTCCATTTCAACACCTCATTAAATTTTATGTTAATTAGTGTTTGATATTTCGGTTGGTGCCGCATTCTGCTTATTCGCATTGATACTCTTAAAAAAAATATAAAAGTCAATTCCATAGGAACATAAAATTTTAAATAGAATATCAATATTCATATTAACTTGGTTGTTTTCATATCTACATATGGTATCTTTATTAACACCACTTTTAGAAGATACATCTTCCAAGCTCAAATTAAGGCCTGCTCTTATTTTTCTTAGCTCTGCTGCTATTTCTTCTTTAATTTGAATATTCACTTTATCCCTCCTAACTGTAACCATTATATAATGCTTATTCGCAGAAGTCAATATGAAAAATGCTTTTTCGCATAATTTTTATTTACTTTACATTTAAAAAGTATTATAATTACTTGTAGGAGGGACATTATGAAAAATTATTTTTCTAAAAATTTAAAGTTTTTAAGAGAGCAAAAAAGGTTATCTCAAAATAAATTAGGAGAACTCGCAAACGTAAATCAAACAACTATTGCTAGGTGGGAAAATGAAGAAATGGCTCCGAGTATTGATAATGTTATAGAATTATCAAAAATATTTAATATTGATTTAGCTGATCTTTTAGGAAGAGATTTACAACTTAATGAAGATAGAAAACAATTAACAGAAAAAGAAGAAATGGAAATGTTAAAAAATACATTAAAGAAAAAAGGCTTTTTAGACGAAAACGAAGAATTAAGTGAAGAAAATTTTAATACTTTAATTGAGTTTGCGAAAGCTAATAAACAATTTATTATGAAAGATCATGATAATAAATAGAATATTTCTTAAATGAAATATTCTATAAATAATATATATAAGTTTATATCTATATCATTTGTTTTTAAATCATTATATATTATTTCAGTTATCATGTAACCCCCTCCTCGAGGAAGTATTATAAAAGGAAATGTACTATTTTACCATTTTTTACCATTAGAAAGGAGTTAAAAGATGTTTAATTTATTTAAAAGAAAATCAATCGAAAAATTACCATTACAGCTAATAAGTGTAAAAAGCAATAAAAAAGACTTTTCATATTATAAAGGTAAATTTGTATCTATAGAAGTCAATGACAATGTCGAAGGTTATTATTTTACCGTTTACGATAGAAGTAAAGGTACATATATTAGAATTACAAATAAAGTTGATAAAAAATACTTCGACATTTGTAGTAAATATGATTATGGTCTTATTTATGATTATGACGGAGAAAATTATACTATTGCTGTAATATGTAGAAAAGGCTTTTTAAAAGTTTATGATATTGAATTATTACAGAATTTCAATAATGGAGAGTCATTTATTATTGAAGAAAACAATTTAATAAATAATAATAAAGTTGTTGGAAAAATAAAAAATGATTTAAAAGAAAAAGTATCTATGAATTGTTTAGAAGACAATAAACTTATATGTTTTATAAGTAAATAAAAAAGACACATCATGCGCGAACATGAAGTGTCAAAATGAAAAACCACAAAAGCTATCACACTCTTAACAATAATAGAGAAACTATAATTGTATAGGTTTTTCTATACGATTATAGCATAAAATTTAAAAGAAAGAAAGTGCTATAATATGAATTTAGAAACATTTTTGAGAATTTTACACATACCTAGTAATCTCTCTATTGACGAGATATTAGATATGTTAATAATATATTTAAGAAAATCACGTAAAGACATGGACTATTTTAAAGATGAGTCTATAGAAAAGACATTACAGAGACATGAAAAGGACTTACAAGACTTTATAATAGGAATATTCGGTAAACCTATACCAGAGCATAATATTTATAGAGAGGTTGCGTCTGGAGATACTATCGAAAATCGTCCAGTAATGCAGGAAGTATTATCAGTAATCGAAAATGACGATAAAAAAGGCGTTATATGTATTGAAATAGAACGTCTAGCGCGTGGTAATACTATAGATCAGGGTATCATAGCTCAAACATTTAAGTATACTGGTACAAAAATAGTAACGCCTATGAAAATTTATGATCTTGATAATGAAGACGATCTTTCCTACTTTGAAGACGGTTTATATCAGTCAAGAAAATATTTAAAATATACTAAACGAATATTATCTCGTGGGCGCGTAAGAAGTGTTAAAGAAGGTAACTATGTAGGATCTGTACTTCCTTATGGATCTAACAAAATAAAAATACCAAATGAAAAAGGTTTTATGCTAGTTGAAAATGAGTCGGAAGCTAAGGTGGTTAAACTTATGGCTGATTTATTTTTAAACGGTCTTAATACTACTTATACAGTAAAAGAAAATGACACAGTATCTACAATAGCTAAAACTTTTGGTACTCATAAAAAGGTAATAATTACTCATAATTTAGATTTAAAAATCAATTATAATATAAAACTTACAGTAGATAGTAAAAGCATTGATTATACAATACAAGAAAATGATACATTAGAGAGTATATCAACTGCTTATCATATAAAGGTGGATCATATACATATACCTAACGATATTTTTAAACCTGGAGAGACAATTAAGATAATAATTAACGATATGAGACCAACAAACATAGCGCATTATTTTAACTACCTTAAAATCACTCCTAGAAAAGCTAAAGAGTGGACGGCCAATATGATACGAAATATATTACAAAGTCCAACTATATACGGCTATTTAACTTGGGACAGACGAAAAACTGTTACAACTTTAGTAAATGGTAAAATTGTAAGAAAAAACCCTAATAATAATGATTATTTATTCGTCAAAGGTAAACATTACGAAAATAGTATTTTAAATGAAGAATATCGTAGTAGAATACAGGAAAAGTTTTTAAGTAATCGAGTTAAAACTGTACCAGACGAGAAAGAATTAAAAAACCCTCTTGTTGGTTTAGTTGTATGTGGGTATTGTGGTAATAATATGACAAGACGACCATACTATATAAGAAAAGACGCAAAACCTACAGTAAAACGAATTTACGAAGTTGATAAGACTAAGTTAAGATTATTGCTTCGAGAACATAAAGGAGACTATAGTCTAAACGATATTGCTAAAGCTTTAAAAGTATCTAAATGCTGTGTAGACCACTGGTTTGCTAGTAATGACGATAAATTTACTATGCCATACGCTAATAAATGGGAAGATCTAAAGAAATTATTAAATATAGAAACTACAGAGTTTGATAAAGCAGTAACTACATTAGAAGAAAGTATAACGCCAGCGCACGCCGATACTCTCATGTGTAGTCGGCCTAGATGTAAATGTGTATCAAGCGATTTAGAACTTGTAGAAACAAAAATATTACAAACGTTAAAAATAATAAAAGAAGATTATAAGAAATATGTTGATAATTACGAAGAGGAAGTAAAAAAAGAAATAAGAGATAATAAAGAAATTATACAAGTGATAGATAATGAAATCGACAAAGTCAATTTGCAAATTGAAAAAGCATGCGAATTAGTAGAGGCTGGAGCTTATACTAAAGACCTCTTTAAAAAAAGAATAGATGTTTTAAATAGTCAATTAGAAGCACTAATAAATCAAAAACAAGAGTTACCTAACGCAAATAATCTAACTCAAGAATTTAATAATAAAAAGAAAGCAATACCTATTTTAGAAGATGTGTTGAGTAAATATGCCCCCGAAATGACAGCAGAAGAAAAAAACGAGTTATTATCTACAATAATCAAAAAAATTATATATAAAAAAGACCATGGAGGCCGTTATTTAAAGGAAAATTTCAATATTGATATTATTTTATTGCCCTTTGACTGATAACATAATCGTAAAAATGAACTTGGTCATTTAGAAATGATTGCTACAATGGTAAAAAAACTAACAGAAGGTGCAACAATTGAAGAGATTAAGAATGCTGGTATAGAGGATTACTACAGTGAACATGGAGTAAGCATATACCCTGTTAATGCATCAGGTTCTCCTTTTACTATTACATATGTCGCAGTAACTGGAGATGTTATAGCTGATTTAAGTGAAGATATGGCCGCTGAACAAAAGGCCCGTGCAATATATGAACATTTAATAGATTTAGCTGATGATGAAGATGTAATAGAGCCACTTCTTTTCTTAAGACAAAGAGAAATTGTTCACTTTAATAGATTTAAAGAATTATACGATTACTACAAAAAAATGGGCTACTAAAAGCCCTTTTTTATTGACTGACTTTATACTTTAACGAATAATGTCAAACAAAAAGGAAATTAAAATATGGAAAATATTTATATATTCGCAGTAGAAAAACTGATACTGATTTAATCGATAAAATTGCTTATAGAATTAATAAAACAGCAAAAACATTTACCAGAAAAGTTATTATCTTATTCTCTAAATTACGCCAAGCAAAAACACTAGATAAAATCTCTAGTGTTTTTATAGCTATTTACTAAAAATAACCTCTTTATTTTAATAAATCTTTCTTGTTTTCTTTTTCACGATAAAGTAGCCAACAAATGTAATAAAAATCAATCCTAAAACAGCACTTACAATATAAATTATATAGTTGTTTTTATCTTCTTTTTTATCAATTTCAATTACATTATTCTCTCCTTCACCACTTGTATTTTCTGTTTTATAGACAACAAGATATTTTCCTAAACCTGTACTTTCAAAGACAGCCTCATTATTAGAATTTATTTTTGTACTTAGTTTAACTAAGTTACCATCTTCCATTACAAGATAAACAGCATCTAAAGCTTTATTAGAACTCAATTTAATTGATTGTTCTATTTTTTCATTAGATAAATCAATTTTTTCATTATTATTGGATTTTAATGACAATTCGTATAATTCACTGTCATCTCCGTAACGGTCCTTTAAATCTTCACTAATTACTAATTTATTTGATTCGATTGATACATCGTCATACTTAGATAATATTGAATCAGGAAGCTTTATATGTGCAGTTCCATTTGAGACTTCTTGATAGTTACCTTTGGAATCATCAGACACTTTTTTAGTTGTTGTAGTCTTAACTGTTGTAACCTTTATTGGTTTATTACTACTTGGTTTTGTAGTTGTAGTATTTCCATTACTTGGTTTATCAGCTGGAACAGTTGGAGATGGTGTATTTTCATTTTGATTATCGCCCTCACCAATACTCGGTTTATCTTCAGGTTTTTCTTCTGGTTTTTCGGGTGTCTCTGGTTTTTCAGGTTCTTCTGGTTTTTCTTCAGGTCCCTCAGGCAAATCTGGCTCTCCTGAATTTTCCTTCTTTGTTATCCAAGAAACACTTACTGTTACTGTTCCTTTATTTCCTGCTCTATCAATAAATTCAAATGTGAATTCACCATTTTCAGTAAATACATGCGTGAACTTTCCATCATTATTTGTTACAGTTACTTCTTCACTTGCATGTAAAGTTGCTGTTACAGGCTCCTCGGTTTCATCTTCCGTACTATATTCAATTGTGCCTGTTGGAGCTTCTTTATCTATCCAATTTACCGACACAGTTTTAGATCCTACATTCCCCACCTTATCAGCAAATTCAAACGTAAAATCACCATTTTCTGTAAATACATGCGTGAACTTTCCATCATTGTTTGTTACAGTCACTTCTTCATTTGGAATAAGTGTTACTTCAACTTCTCCATTTGTCCAATTTTGAGTATTAAAATTGAACTCTGCTGTTGGAGCCTCTTTATCTATCCAGTCTACCTTAACTGGAATAACACCTAAATTACCATTTTGATCCATATATTGAAATTCAAATACTTTACTTTCAGTAAATGTATACTCATTCTTAGCATTATTATTAAATATTCTATATCCTTCTTCAAGTTTCAAAGTAGCCACTACATCTTTATTAGTTGATTCTGTTATTGAATAAACAATTTCATATTTCGGTAACCTTGCAATCCAATTAACAATTGAAGTTGCTCTTCCTTCATTCCCTGCTTTATCAATAAACTCAAACGTAAATTCTCCATTTTCGGTAAATACATGAGTGAACTTCCCATTGTTATTTGTTACAGTTACTTCTTCACTTGGAACAAGTGTAACTTCTACTGAACCATCAGTTAAAGTTGTTGTGCTATATTCAAATTCAGCTGTTGGAGCTTCCTTATCTATCCAATCAACTGTAATTGTTTCTTTACCAATATTTCCAAGATCGTCTTGAAACTCTAATAAAACAATCTCATTTTGTGCAAATGTTATAGTTTTACTTTTATCTACTGGGTTTTCAGCAATTTGTACATCATTAGAAAGAATAGTTACTTCCTTGTCAAATGAAAGTGTTGCAACAACATCTTCATTAGTTAGTTCTGTTTTACTAAAGGAAACTTCTACTGTTGGAACACTCTTATCTATCCAATTAACTGTGGCTGTTGCTGTTCCTTTTAAACCATTACTATCTTTAAACTCAAATATAAATTCTCCATTTTCGGTAAATGTGTGAGTCTTTTTACCATCATTATTTGTAACTGTAATCGGTCTATTTTCATCTACTAACTCAGCAATAACATTCTTATTTGTTCTTCCCGTAATATTATAGCTTACCTCAGCAGTTGGAGTTTCACTCGCTGATGGATTTTCATATAAATTAATTACTGATATAGAGAAGAAATTTTCATAAGGCTGCATATCATAAACTTCTGTACATTCTATCTTTACATATTGTGCAAGTTTAGCTTCTGGAAAAGTAATCTTCTTAGCTCCATTACTCTTTACTATATTATTTTGCGATACTGCTAATTCCCAATTAGTTCCATCTAAACTAACATAAACATTTATCTTTTTCGCATGTCCTGAAATATATGTTCCTACAACAATTGCATTTGCTTCAGGGGTATAATCAATCTCAGATACATATCTAGGTTTATCAACTATTTTTACAACAACATTTGAAACGGGATATGTTCCACTAAATACTGCTCCAGGTTTACTACGCCACGTTGTAGTAGTATTTCCATCCAAAATATTTTTTACATCGCCTTTTCCTGTCGAAGACGCTGATACTGCTTCCAAATTACTTCTTGAAATATATCTATTAGTTAAAGAAGAAGCATTCATTGTATACGTATAATGTACGGGATCACTTGTCGTATTAGTGCCTGATGCTTTTAATCGAAGATAAACAACAACATCTCCCTTTAAGTTTGGACTACCCTCACTAAATGAAGTCCACTCTGAAGAAGTTGGATCAAGTGTCCATTCCATTTGATCATTTGTTCCGCTTAAACGATTTTCTAAATCATCCACAGAAATAAGATGTGTTGGAAAAACACCTTTGTTTATATCTATGGTATATATATTGGCATCTGTTAAAGGTAAACCATTTATATGAATTTTTATATCATCAGTTGCATTTACTAAAGATAACTCCTCGTCCGATAATTGAGTAGAATGTTCATAAACTTGAGTCCACTTATTACCACCATCTAAACTATAACGCCAAGTAACTTGTGCACTTTGAAATTGTTTAGATAAAACAATCTTTCCAGCATTAGTTCCATCAAATGAGAAAGTAGCAACACGATTATCTACAACACCTAAAATAGCATTTGCAATTACCGGAACCTCGTTTGAGTAAATCGTATCAGAAGCTGTTGCTTTTACTGCGTTACGTAATGTTTTATCTTTTAACATCATTAATTGAGTTTTATATTCTGGAGAAGTAACCTTTGTCCCAATTCTTGTTACCATATCATACATTGGAAGTGGATGATATGCATAAACCTTTGCAACATCTTTTGCTAAATCAATTAAATCAGATTCCTTTTTACTATCATCTGTAATATATAAATTAATTAGTCCAATCCAAGCATCTAAATTTATTTCTTCCTCTTTTAATGCATCAAGATAGATTTTTTCTAATTTTTTTCTATCATTCTTATAAACATCTTCTAACATTAAAATTAATTGTGCTCTTTCATACTTATCATATTCATTTTGAGCTTCTTGAGCAAGTAATCTATACGAACCGGTTTTAATAACACCAGTAGAATACCTGCTACCCCAACCATTTACTGCTCTACCATCTGTTGCAGCCCAAGCAGTAGCAGCAACATTATAAGATAACTGCCATGCTAATTTGCCACCACCAGCATTTTTTAAATAGATATAAGCAGCATGTTGAGGCTGACCAACAACATAAGCAGGAGTCCCCCAAACACCATATAAATTAGCAGCTGTTTTTGATAATCCACCACAAACTGAGCCTTCTTCAAAAACGATCCATAATTTAGGTTTTCCAGAACGGTAGGTAATATTATATTTAGATAATTCATACTTCTCATCCCACTTAGCATAGTTTGCTTGACTATAATACTGCGGTCTATAGTAACCATAATTAAAAGTATACTTAATATACTTAAAGGGATTAAAGCGTACATTTGCATCCTTCTTATTAGAATAATCATAAAGCCACATGATTTCTTCATCATCTATATTATTACTCATTACTCCACGCATTTCATCAACTGTATAACTTTCAAACATCGAGTTTGATGCAAGTTGATTATTTAAATGCATTTGCTTATAAATATCATAACGAACTACGGCATCAGAAAGTTGATTACCACCTATCCACAACCCAACATTTGTTGAATGAGTTAAAGATAAAGCAAGCATCATTTTAAGATAGACATCTTTATATTTATTTCCTTGAGATGTTTGATTTTCATTACTCAAATCTTCTTTATAAGTATGATATAAATCACTTAAAACTTGTAATGACCTTTCATAAGTTCCATTAGGTCTTCCTCCGACAGTCCACAAACGAAGTGCTTCTTCATTATTTATAAACCAATTTAAAGTTTCATAATTTTTTTGATTAGCTTCCAAAAAAGAACGAAGTTGATATTGACCAACATTTTTAATAAAATTTCTTTGCAAAACAACTAACTTTAAATCTCCTGTAACTGGTCCAGATTTATAATTATCTTTAATTATTTGATCAAACTCTTCAACAGGCGTCATAACATTTTCAGAGTAATCTTCTTTTACTAATTTTGCATCTCCCCAAACTGCATGATCTTGTCCATTAGAGCCATTATCGAAAGCATAAAGTCTAATATAATTTGCATCTCTTATATCAATCTTTGCATACTGAGCGTTATTAGAACCCATTAAAGCATTTGGATTTTCCTCTGTACGTAATGTCCAATCGTTTCCATCTTTGGAAGTATAAATATAAAATTTGACACCATTGCCACCAGTTGAAGTAGTATTAAGACCATAATAAGTTATAAAATAAGCATAATCTTTATAGTTACTTATATCATATTCCATTGTAGATGTAGCATGTGCCCAAATCCCTTTTTTTACAGTAACAGAGGCATTATTAATTCGAAGAACTAATGGAGTATTCGAATTAGTTTTATCTAATCCAAGAGTTCCCCAACCTATTTGAGCTTTTTGATAAGGTATATCTGATAAATAAACAACATCATTAAGCTGACTCACATTATATGAAAGAACCTCTCCTCTTTCAATACTTATTGTTCTACTCGTATTAGCAAAAGTAAAATATAGTGAAGTACAAGTATAAACAGTAAAAACAAAAAATAAAACCCATAAGGCTCTTTTTATAGGCTTCTTTAACTTATAATTTTTTTTCATAGACATTTCTCCTCAACTTCAACAATTATCAGTAAATAATGACAAAATCTCTCTCAAGAAATATAATCGTTTACAAAAAATAATGAGAATAATGCCATCATATCTTGCAACCCAATGTTATCATATAAACTTTAATTTAATCAACACACTTACTATTTAGTTTACACCTATTTAACTGTGTTATTCTAAAACACAACGATAACTTCTTATTCTCTAAATATTTATTGCAAAAGAATACATCTAATAAATCTTATTAAAGAAACTAAAAAATAATATTTAAAAAACACTAATTTTAATTCTAGTGTTTTCTTATTTTCAAATTATCTGCTTTCTTTTTTTGTAAATACAAGTAATTTACTTAAAATATAATTAGCTATAGTTACAACTATCTGACTAAATACCTTGCCTACTATATCGCTTAACCCCATAATTGAAACAATTACTAACATTATTAGCATATCCATAATCAAACTTGCTATTCTTGAACCAATAAATTTTGATAACTCACCAAATATATTTTTATTCTTACTTTTAAAAACAAAAATACGATTTGTAACATAAGCAAACGCAACAGCGAATATCCAAGAAATTATGTTAGCTATTTGAAGTTCTAATTCTTTTTCCGGGTTTAAAATAGTACGTGTCGCAATAAAATATGTAACCAAACTAACAACCGTTGTGAGAAGACCAACTATTAAATAATTCCATATTTCTGGATTTTTATAATAAATTCCCCATCCCCAATTCCAAAATTTAACAAATGGGTTTTTATCATGTCCTTTTATAATTAACTTCTTTTCCATAATCTACCTCAAAAGCATTGTATCAAAAATAAAATAAGTTGTCTATCTTTACATACCACAAACAAATTATTATATTCTAACCCTAACAATAATGTTAGAATATAATAAAGGTAGGTAATAAAATGAAAAGAAAAATAATAGGAATTATCCTTGCAATAATATTATTCACTCCAAATTCAGTTTTTGCGGCTGCAGCATTATTAAGAATTGAAGATGTTGTAGATTCTTTTAATAAATCAAAAATGGTAAGTTCATTTGATGGACTATTAGGAACAAAAACACAAATGAAATTAAATAAAACAAATCAGACTCTAGATGTTACAATGGGTACTGATGAAGAATTTATATCAAATTCATTAAAGTACACAAATAGTTACATTGAATTAGATAATAGAAACTTAACTCCAACAGCAGAAAATATAGGAAAAGGTCTTCTAGAATCTGTACAAGTTTTAGGAATAATTGATGCTTTATTTAGTTTAAGCGGATATGAAAATAAAACTTTAAAAGAAGATGCAAAACCAACTGATTTTAATAAATATGGTTTAATTTTAGAAACAGAGATATTAGAACAACACGAAGAAAATAATGGAATAACTATAGATGGATCTATTGAGTATTTAAAATATTTTAAAATATCTTTAGATAAATACCTAATAGAAAACCTTGTTAAAGAATATGGTACAGATATTGAAGAATTTAAAAATCCTTTTCTAAACGATTTAAAACCAAAATTAAATGTTAAATCTACTTCTACTAATACAGTAACTTTAGGAATCGAATTTGAAGATGAATTATTAAGTTCTACATATCCAGTTTATGCCGATATCTATCGTGCAACTAGCATAGATGGAGAATATATCAAAATTAATTCAGAAAAGATTGATTACGCTAAAGAAGATGTAACATTTACAGACACAAACCTAGAAAGTGGAAAGACTTATTACTACAAAGCTATAATGGATGAAGACAAAGAATTATCAAGTAACATACTAACTGTAGAAACAATAAAAGCAGTCCCTCAAACTGTTGAAAATCCAAAAACAGGATTAACTTCACCGTTCATCTTACTTCCAATAACTCTTCTATTTGGAAATCTTTATTTTCTAATAAAAAAGAAAAACTTATTTAAGAATATTTAAAAATATACTAAATGTATATTTTTTTTATTGCTATTCTTAATTCTTTTAAATTTTTTAACTAATTATATTTTTTATATCTTTTTCAATATTTTCATAAGGATGAAGAATTTGCTAAAGATTATTTTTTTATATTTCATTACTCTCCCTCAATTATAAAGTAATTTAATCTTTTTTTAAGCATATTTTATAATAGGTGATAAGATGAAAAGTGTTGTTATAAATGCATCAGGTGGTGGCTCCGATATTGGAGTATCTGGAAATGGCTTGGTCGAAAAAAATATATCTTTAGAAATATCCAACATTATAAAAAATATTCTTGAATCGAAGGGTATTGATGTCTATATGTTAAGAGATAAAGATGAAACAATATCCTATGATGATAGAATAAAAGATTTAAAAAAGAAATATCCAAACAGTAAAGATGTTATTGTCTTATCTAATACACTAAACTCTGGCGGTGGCTCAGGAACAGAAATAATATACGCTTTAAATAACAAAGACACACTTGCTAATAAAATAAATAAAAATCTTGAATATTTTAATAATTCCAAATATTATCAGTTAAGATTACCAAGTGATACGACAAAGGATTACTACTATTTAACTCGTAATACTCCAGGATATGAAACTATCATTGTAAGATATGGATATGCTGATAATGCAAAAGATGCAAATATTATAAAAAATAATATAGAAGAATTGGCGTCAAGTGTAGCCGATGCTATACTTGATTATATTGGTATTATTGGCGGGGACAATATTTATATTGTTAAATCAGGAGACACTTTATATAGTTTAGCTAAGAAATTTAATACTACTGTTGATGAAATAAAAAAACTTAATAATTTATCTAATAATAGTTTGAGTCTTAATCAAAGTTTAAAAATACCAAATGCTACTACAGAAAAAGAGCCATCTACAAGCTATGATACGTATAAAGTAGTAAAAGGAGATACTCTATATGGTATTGCTAAGAAATTTAATACTACTGTTGATGAAATAAAAAAACTTAATAACCTTGGTTCTTCTAGTTTAAGTATTAACCAGTTATTAAAAATACCAAATACTACTAGTAAAACTTATACCATAGTAAAAGGAGATACTTTGTATGGTATTGCTAAGAAATTTAATACAACCGTTGATGCGATAAAAAAACTTAACAACTTAAGTTCTAATACCTTAAGTATCGGAAAAACTATTATAATTCCTTAAAAATAATATATATGTACCTAAAAAATAATCTATGATAAAATATAGATGAGGTTGGTACTTATGAACAATGAAAAACAAAGAATAATTGATGAAAAAAGGAAAACTACTGTTGATAATCCAGAATTCAATATTGCCTGGGAAGGACAGCCTGCTGGTTTTTTAGGAACAATTCTAACAACATTACATCTAAATTTTACAAAATATCAAATAAGTAAAGATGAACTAATAATTACTAAGGGTTTCTTTAGTCGACATACGGATACAGTTGAGCTGTATCTTTTGAAAGATCCCGATATGAAAGAAACTTTATGGCAAAGAATGTTTAATGTTGGAACAATTTCCGTTAAAGTTGACAGCCACTCCAATTCTTATCAAGCTGGTAGAATTATCGAAATAAAAAATATAAAACAGTGTAGTGAAGTAAGAAAACTACTTCGAGATTATATTGAAGCCGATGTTGTAGAAAGAGGAATTAATTATTTTGATAAAGTTTAACTAAGATAAACAAAGGTTTATCTTTTTTTGTTAATAAATAAGAACATTTCAACATATAGATTTATTAGTAAAAGAAAAAAGGGTGATAAAACTTGAATGGCTTAACTGATGAAGAAGTAGTTGAATCAAGAAAAAAGTATGGTAGTAACAATGTCGATTTAAAAAATGAAAATAAGTTTATTAAATTATTTTTTGATGCTTTAGGTGATCCTATCATAAAAATAATGCTTATCGCCTTAGCAATAAGATTTATTCTTATGTTCCGTGATGCTGATTGGTATGAGACTTTAGGTATGTTAATATCAATTCTTTTATCATCACTAATCTCATCTTTAAGTGAATATGGATCAAATAAAGCTTTTGCAAGACTACAAAGTGAATATGAAAACATAATGGTAAGAGTAAAGAGAAATAATGAACTTACAACAGTAAAATGTGATGATTTAGTTGTTGGAGATATTGTTTACTTAGAATCAGGAGAAATGACTCCTGCTGATGGTGTTATTATTGAAGGTGCTGTAGGGGTAGATGAAGCCAGCATTAATGGAGAAGCAAAAGAGGTTAGGAAAGAAAAAAATGCTAAACTATTTAAAGGTAGTGTAATCTTAAGTGATAAATGTATTATGCGAATTAAAAACGTTGGAGTAAACACTATTTATGGAAATATCGCAAAAGAATTAAATGAAAAAGTACCCGATTCACCTATGAAAATCCGCCTAAGAAAACTTGCTAAAATAGTATCTAGAATAGGATATATAGGTGCAATACTTGCATCTCTTTCCTACATTTTCAATGTTTTATTTATAAGTAATAATTTTGATATAGCTGTTATATCAGAAATACTAAAAAATCCAATAGAAGTTTTTGATATTATTATTCATACTGTTACTTTAGCAGTAACTATAATAATTGTTTGTGTTCCAGAAGGACTGCCGATGATGCTTGCTTTAGTTTTATCTTCTAACATGAAAAGAATGCTAAAAAATAATGTCTTAGTTAGAAAACCCGTTGGTATTGAAACTAGTGGCTCAATCAGTGTTTTATTAACTGATAAGACTGGAACTTTAACAAAGGGAAAATTAAGTGTAATAGGTATAGTTGATGCAAATGACAATCACTATAATAATCTATCCGAAATGAACTCATTTATTCGTGAGAGATTTAGTGAGTCCTTACTATACAACAATGACTCTTATTTTGAAGGAAATAAGATAACATCAGGTAACTCAACAGATAAAGCTATACTTTCTTTTATCGGAAAAAGAGAAAAGACTTTATCAATCACAGAGAAAACAAATTTTAATTCCACAATCAAATATTCCTATGTAAAATTAAGTAACGGAAGTGAGTACTACAAAGGGGCAAGCGAAGTTCTACTTGATAAGTGTCGTTTCTATATAGATAAAAATGGCGACAAAAAATACTTAACAGATAAGAAAAAAATACAAAATATAATCACTAACTATACCAAAAGAGGCATAAGAGTTATTTGTGATGTCTATAATAATGCATTACTCGGTTTTATACTAATTCGCGATGATATAAGAAGTGAAGCAAATGATGCCATTAAAGAAATTAAGGAAGCAGGAATTGACATTATAATGATTACAGGGGATGATGTGAATACTGCTACTAGTATTGCCCAAGAATTAAATATGCTTGATAATGATTCTCTTGTATTAACGCATGATGATTTAGAAAAAATTGATGATGATTTTATTGTTCGAAATTATAAAAAAATTAAAGTTATCGCGAGAGCTCTCCCTAAAGACAAAAGTCGTATATCATCAGTACTTGAAAAAAGTAACATTGTTGTTGGAATGACAGGAGATGGTGTAAATGATGCACCAGCCTTAAAAAAAGCCAATGTTGGTTTTGCTATGGGATCTGGAACAGAAGTTGCCAAATATGCCGCTGATATTGTAATTCTTGATGACAATATATCCTCTATTTCTAGTGCTATACTTTATGGAAGAACTATTTTTAAATCTATCAGGAAATTTATTATATTCCAACTCACTATGAATATCTGTGCTTTGTTCCTATCCCTTGTTGGTCCTTTTATTGGGGTTACAACACCAGTAACTGTTATGCAAATGCTTTGGATTAATATGATTATGGATACATTTGCTGGACTAGCTTATTCTTATGAAGCTCCACTTAAAAGATATATGAAAGAAAAACCTATAAAAAAAGATGAAAATGTTTTGAATAGATATATGTATTTAACTATAATCGTGGTAGGTTTATATTCAACTATTTTACTTGTATTGTTCCTAAAACTTAATATTTTCAAACTATTTGTACGAAGTGAAACTAAATATTATATGACAGCTTTCTTCTCATTATTTATATTCTTAAGTATTTTTAATGCTTTCAATGCTCGTACAACCAGAATTAATATTTTATCCGGTCTTCTTAAAAATAAAGTATTCATGGTTATCATTGGAGGTATATTCTTAGCCCAAATATATCTAATTTATTTTGGGGGAAATTTATTTAGAACTTATGGTTTATTACCTAACGAATTTATATTTATTCTTCTTCTAGGCTTAAGTGTTATTCCCTTCGATATTTTAAAAAAAATAATATTAAGACAAAACGTATTTAAATAAACGAAAAACTCATCATATATTTTAGATGAGTTTTCTTATTAATTATTAACTTTTTCTTCAATTCGTAAAAGTTGATTATATTTACCAATTCTTTCACTTCTACTCATTGAGCCTGTCTTAATCTGTCCTAAATTAAGTCCAACAACTAAGTCAGCTATAGTCGTATCTTCTGTTTCACCTGATCTATGAGATAAAACAGTCTTATACCCATACGCTTTAGCTAAACCAATGGTTTCTAAAGTTTCCGTTATTGTTCCAATTTGATTAACTTTTAAAAGTATTGCGTTTGCAGCCCCCATATCAATACCTTTTTGTAAGTACTTCTTATTAGTAACGAATAAATCGTCACCAACAATTTGTATTTTATCTCCAAGTTCTTCCGTAAATTTCTTAAATCCTTCCCAATCGTTTTCATCAAAAGGATCTTCTATTGATATAATTGGATATTTGCTTATTAAGTCTTTATAAAAATCTATCAGTTCAGCAGTTGAATATTCTTGCCCATTCGACCATTTTAAACAATACTTTTTCTTTTCTTCATCATAAAACTCTGAAGCTGCAACATCTATTCCAAGTGATACTTCATTACCTGGGGTATATCCCGCTCTTTTAATAGCTTCAACTATAAGTTCAAATCCTTCTTCATTACTCTGTAAGTTAGGAGAAAATCCCCCTTCATCTCCTACTCCTGTCGAATAGCCTTTTTCATTTAAGACTTTCTTAAGTGAATGAAAAACTTCAGCACCAATTCTTACTCTTTCATGCATTGAGTCCGCTTGTGGCATAATCATAAACTCTTGAAAATCAACATTATTATCGGCATGAGCCCCACCATTTATTATATTAATCATTGGTCTTGGTGTAACTTTCCCATTACCAATATATTGAAATAATTCTTTTGAAGAGTTTAAGGCCGCAGCTTTTAAAACAGCCATTGATACACCTAAAATGGCATTCGCACCTAACTTAGACTTATTTTCAGTTCCATCAAGTTCAATCATTTTGTAATCAATTTCTTTTTGCTTTTCAACATCATATCCAACTAGAGCATCTCTTAAAGTCGTATTAACATTATTAACAGCAGTTAAAACTCCCTTGCCATTATAACGCGAACCTCCATCTCGAAGTTCAATTGCTTCTCTTTCACCAGTTGATGCCCCGCTTGGAACAGAAGCTCGCCCTACTATTCCATTTTCCAAAATACAATCTACTTCTACAGTAGGGTTTCCCCTTGAATCCAATATTTCTCTTGCTTTAATATCTTTTATTTTCATATTCGAATCCTCCTAATTTATTATAACATTTATACTGATAATTAAACATATTAAGAGTCTTTATTTACAGAAAAAAAGTTTGGATTGACCAAACTTATCTTATTTGTTTTTTAGATTCTTCATATTGTTCTTTTAATTCTGTATCAAAAATATTTAAATCATTTTTCTCTCTTAGTTCTACAAATGCTTTATAGTAAAGCGACTCATCAGATTTTTGTTTACTTTTAACCAATGTTTTAGTCATTTCTTCTTCTATATCAGCAAGTTCTGGTTTTTCTTTTGCATCGACAACATATATTAACACATTTCCAAGAGTATCATCTTTAAATATATCTGACATTTTTCCCGATTTTGTTGAAGCTATTTTATCTAATATATTTTGTGTAAACGTATCAAGATCTGTATATTTAACTGATTCATAAGATTGTGATGATACATTAGTGTAATCGGCCTTAATCTCTGAAAATGATTTTTTATCTTCTAATCTTTTACGAACACCCTCTAAGTCTGTTTTATTTTCATCATCTACCGAAAAAAGATAAATTGACTTTTCTCCAAAAACACTATTCTTATAAAATTCATTCTTCTCTTTTTTAGTAACTGTACTTTCTACATATTCATCATACCATAGATTATAATAGAATGTTCTTTCTATCTCTTTTTCAAACTCGCTTTCATCTTTATAGCCATTAGATAATAAGAACTGTTCTTTTGTCGTTCCATAATATTCTTCATACGATGAATAAACTGCCTTTTTTTGCTCTTCTACGTAGTCTTTTACTTCTTCTTCTTTATTTGGATAATAATCTTTTAAAAGAGCCATATCAATCATTCCAAATAAAGTCACATTCCCACTTTCAAGTTTTAACTCTTTAAATAAATCATCAGCTGTAAACTTATGATTTTTTACCTCCACTAAAACTTCTTCCCCATTTTCAAGTTTTACAATTCTTTTAGGGAAAAATAGCGTCATAACTAAGGCACCTAAAACTGCTGCAACAAATGCAGTAATTATTAATTTTTTATTAGTACTTAAAATATTTACTAAACTACTTATTCTTTTTTTCATACCATCTACCTCCTAAATTAATTATAAAATAGTTTTTCTATTTTTTAAAGAGAAAAAATTAGTTATATTATGTTATCGGGCATGTAGTTTCTTCAAAATCATTTGCCTTTTCTTTGTATTCTTTTAACTTTTCATCTAAGTATTCAAAGTAATTATTTGTAATAATGCTACTGCTTAATGTAACATGTTCATCAATTAAATCATTAATTTCTTTTATTTCACCTTGGGTATATTCATCAGATGAATAATACTTTATTTTCATTTTGGAAGCATCATAAAAAGCTTTTTCATTTTTCCAAGAGCCATCGGCAAATACTGCTAACGACCTATATTCATCACTAAACATATCTGTCCCTAAATAGAGTCTTGGATCATAATTTAAATTAAATAAATTAGCTAAAGTTGGTAAGAGATTTAAATACGTTGTATAACCACTAAAAGTATAAGGATTCATTTCACTATTGTATATGACTAAAGGTACTCTTTCAGCATTCATCTCTTTTGCCGTGTCATATTCAAGTACTTTATTTAAATTCTTTGTACTTATTCCATAAGGATAATGGTCTCCATAAAGGACTATCACAGTATCATCAAGTATTCCTCTACTCTCTAAACCTTCAAGTAATACACCTAATCCATCATCAAGTATCTTTAGTTTAGACATATATCTTCTAACATCGCTTGGATAATTAGTATTTTTTGTTAAATCATAATATTTATCTCCTTGAATCGAATTAGTAGAATAAGGCTGATGCGATGAAACAGTTGTAAGCCAAGTCATAAAGTTCTCACCATCACTTGTTTTCCTATCAAGAATATTTAAAAACGACTTCATAAAATCATCATCATTACTCCAATTTCTGTATTCATTGGAA
This sequence comes from uncultured Bacilli bacterium, assembly GCA_910587065.1. GTDB lineage: Bacteria > Bacillota_I > Bacilli_A > RF39 > UBA660 > CAG-582. The sequence continues at coordinate 105,307 of CAJUMA010000006.1, forward strand.
TATTTAATACCTAAATCTTCTACACCAAAATATTCTCCACTCCCCATATTCTTATGAATTGTGCCTCTTGGATAATAGGCTTCTGTATAGTTATGAGCTGAAAATGTCGTATATTTTGTTTTAGTGTTATTATTAAATAAGTTAAACATACTCTCACTATAAGTATTTTCTTTGTACTTGCTAGCTGTACAAGTATTATAAATTGAATAAAGTGAAGTAAGGCCACTAAACTCATTATTCATAGTTGCACACGAATTTCTAGGTGAATAATTGTTTTCAAAATACCAACCATTACTTAACATTTTATAAAAATTTGGATAATATTCTGGATTAATAAAAATATCATTTACTGATTCCATCATGATAACTATTAAATTCTTACCTTCAAACATCCCAGTATACTCATTTTTATCTGTACTTCTATTATTAATCAAATACTGATTGATATAATTTAATGTCCCATCTTCTTCTTCGTTAATTAACAAATTCCAAGCATTATCATCAAATACTCGTGAATTTATACTAACTTGTTTCTTTTCTTCACTTCTAACTACGTATTCTTCTTTCATATCTATAGGGAATAATATAGCCTTTACATCTAATATAACAAATCCAATGGTACCATATTGATCTATTACGATTGATGGATTACTAGCAGTTAAGAATAACTCTTTATTAGATATAGATTGAAAAGCATTTTGAAAGATGGGTGTCACAATTGTAAGATAATATACATATCCAGAAAGAACTAAAAATAATAAACAATAGAGAATAGTTACTATTGATTTAACTGTATTAACGATTACATTTATCTTTTTATCTATAAATATGTAGTATAAAATAATTAAAACCAAAGGAATAAAAACAATTAAAAAAATTGGTTTAAAACTTAAGAAGAAATCTTTAATATATGAGGTTACCGCCCCAAATTGACTAGATGTCTTAAAACTCATGTAAACACCTAAAAAATTATGAAATCCCGCTTGCAAAAATGAGTATATGGAAAATATAGTAACAATACCTATATTTATAAATTTAGTAACGTTTCTTTTAAGCAAACTTGTTATACAACTTATTATAATTGTAATAAAAATAAGCCCTAATAAAATTCTTAATATTGCAAAACTAACTAAAGTTGAATTTGCAATAACTCTTGATAACACTTCAATTGAAAATAAAGAACAAAGTAAAATCAAAAAATTATAAATAATGTCTTTCTTAACTAGCTTAATCATTTACTACACTCCTAACAGTGAATTATGATAACATATTCTAGAATATTATAAAATAGTTTAATTGAAATTTCATGAAAATTTCATAAAAAAAGAGGGCTATACCCTATCTTAACCATATAAAATCATCAAAAAAATCCAAATAAAGTATAAAACATAGAAAAACATCTTACTTATAAAACCAACAAGTGCTGCTATACCATAAGCCTTAGAAGTTTTTGTCTTTTTATCTTTATATATAACAAACAAAACAACTCCCAAAATAGGTACTAGAAAAGATGCAATTACAAGTAAAACATTTACACTATCTTCATTTGAATTAACCACAGTCACATTTACACTATCTTCATTTGAATTAACCACAGTCACATTTTCACTAGCTACTCTTGAGCCACAATATGGACAAAATTTACTATTACTATTTAGTTTTTTTCCACAATCACCACAATACATACAATAACACCCACTTACTAACAGTATTCTATCATAAAAGAGGTTTTAAGAAAAGTTTAACTAAATAATTTAAGACTTTAAAAAAAAACAATTATTTGGTATTATAAATATATAGAATAAAGAGTGATGAAAATGTTTGGAAAAATTATAAAATTATCAGGAAATAAAATAATTGTTGAAAATGCATCAGGATTGGCTGATACAAACTATATTGGTTATCATGTCGTATTTGCTGAAACTGATCACAAAATAGTTGGAGAAATTGTCGCAATTGACTCAAAGATAATTGAAATTCAATTAATTGGTGAAATAAGTGCTGATGGTATATTTTCAAATGGTGTACTAAAAAAACCAGGAGTTAAAACAATTGCCAGAATTATTTATAAATCAGAACTAGAAGCGATATTAGGTAATCAAAATTACCTAGATAGAAAAAATCTTTTATTTGGATCATCACCTACTTACAAAGATTATGTTGTTACAAGTGATATTACAGGCTTCTTTGCCAATCACTTTGCAATATTAGGTAACTCAGGTTCTGGTAAATCTTGTGGTGTAGCAAGAATCTTACAAAACATTTTTTACACTTCTACAAATGATATACCAGCTTCTGCTCATATCTGTTTATTTGATGTTTATGGAGAATATTATCAAACATTTGAGGAGATGGACAAATTTCCAAAATTACATTTTAAAAGATATACAACCCAGTTAGAATTTGGTAATGCCGAATTATTAACCATTCCTGCTTATCTCCTAGGCGTAGATGATTTAGCAATTCTTTTAGGAGCAACAGACCCAGGACAAATACCCGTATTACAAAAAACTATTGATTTAGTTAAAATATTCGCATCTCAGGATCCTAAAGCTGAAAATTATAAAAATAATATAATTGCTAATTGCATTTTAGAAATACTTTCAAGCGGTAAAACATCAAATATAATAAGAGATCAAATTATATCTGTTTTAACATCATATAATACCCCTTCTTTAAATTTAGAAACACTAATTCATCAACCTGGGTACGATAGAACAGTCAGACAGTGTTTAAATATTGATGATCAAGGAAAATTAAATTCAATTAATATGGTAGTTAGTTTCTTCCAAGCTTTTGCAAAAATGAAGATAGAACAAATTAAATTAGATGCCGAAACTCCTTATACAATGAATGACTTATACTATGCCCTAGAATTTGCTCTTATTAATGAAGGGTCACTAATTAGTGAAACAGTATTTGATAGAAATAATATATTAAAATCACGTTTAGCATCCATTATTAATTCAGAAAAAATCAACTATTTTGGTTTTAAACAATATATATCTAAAAATGACTTTATTGAAGAATTCTTCTCAACTGGACCAAATGGTGAACCTGTTCAATTAGTTGATGTTAACTTATCCTTTATTGAAGATAAATTTGCTAAATGTTTAGTTAAAATATTTACAAAGCTATTCTTTGATTATACTACAAGTTTAGAAAAACGTGGTTCTTTCCCAATACATGTATTGCTTGAAGAAGCCCATAGATATGTTCAAAACGATACAGATACCCACGTAATTGGCTATAATGTCTTTGACAGAATTACTAAAGAAGGACGTAAATACGGTATGATTTTAGGATTTATTACTCAAAGGCCAAATGAACTATCTAAAACAGCCTTATCTCAATGTTCAAACTTTGTTGTGTTTAGATTATTCTATCCAGATGATTTAGAAATAGTTAAAGGTATATCTTCAAATGTTACAGATGATACTATTGAAAAAATAAAAACTCTACATCCAGGTATGGGATTAGTATTTGGTACGGCTTTTAAAATACCCCTTTTAGTAAAATTCTCATTACCTAATCCATTACCAATATCAACAAGTTTAAAAATAGAAGATATTTGGTATCAATAGGAGTTATACATGAAAAGATTATTTAAAGAACACAGTCCTTATCTGTTAATATTATGTTTAGCTGAAATAATAATATCTATAGTATCAATTGAAGCATTTGTTTACTCAGATTCACTAACTTACAGTGATTCTCTTATATATAATGCCATAGGTATTGAAACTCTTTTAGAAAGTCTTTATTCATCAACTTGGTGGGCTTTAATACTTTTTACTTTAGGATTCATTACAATATGTTCAATAACTTCTATAGTGTTTAAAAAACTAGAGTATCTATTCATGGGAATACTTGGTTGGGGATTAATGCTTATACTTGCTATTAATATAGGAAACCCTATAAAAGATATATTGTTTGTTATTGCTTTATTTGTCCCTATCTTAGGTATAAACATAATTGCTTACAGAACAGAAAAAGTAAAATTAACTCATAAGAAAAAATAATAATACAAAAAACCTGATTCAATTCAAAGAATCAGGTTTAATCATTTATACACAAGTGTACCTGATAGAAATAACTTATCTGCTCGCGTAAAAAGATGAGTTCCCTTATCACTGTTAGCATAATAGTTTTTAGATATACTAAAATATAGTTTATTTCCTGATTGTGTACATTTTAACTTATATCCATTGTCTGACCCATAAGCATCATCACTATCAAGCCAAGGAGATTTCAAACTTGCCACTAAAGTATGAAAATACCAATATTGTGAGTTAGCCGTACCACTTGCATATCCTCTACTAAAACGGAAATTATGATCATCTAGATTCTCACGTCCTGAACTATAATTACCTCTCATTTCAAGCTCACAAGCTACTACTTCACTTGGTGTAAAACCTAAATCTATTGAATAATTATACGTCGTATCTTTATTTCTATTTAAGGAAACCCAAGAACCATACTTTAAAGTTACTCCACTTGGAATAGTTACTGGCTTATCTGTAAATTTATATACTTTAGCATCTCCGCCACTTGCAGTTCCAGTTATCTTACTTCCATTTACATAGGCGGTTTTACCTGATTTTATATCAGCAGCAGTGGCGGTTGCATCACTTGTATATGTACCTGATATTCCAAATATACTCTTTCCTTTAGCTATATTCCCAGCTACTAAGTTAGGATCTCCTTTTATTGTTTGTGTTCCTGATAAGTAGTTACCTGATGCTATTGTTTGGTTACTTGTTCCAGGGGTGTATGTTGCTGCCCCTTTACTTGGTATACTTCCTGTTATTCCTAGTATTGTATTTCCTGTTATTAACTTATCGGCTGTTAGTCCTATTATTTTTGCTAATGATTCATATGTTATGTATCTTTCGGATACTCCTGTCATTCCTCCATAATTTGCTGATGGATAGTAGCCTGTTTCTACTCCAAAATATACTCTATTGCTGTATAACCATGCTTTATCTTGGGCTACATTTCCACTATCAGATCTACTAGGCATAGATCCAGTTATTTTACTTCCATTTACATAGGCGATCTTTCCACTTAAGATATTTCCAGCTACGGCATTCGCATCACTTGTGTATGTACCTGATATTCCAAAGATACTTTTTCCTTTTGCTATATTGGCAGCAACTAAGTTTGCATCTCCTTTTATTGTTTGTGCACCACTTAAGTATTGTCCTGATGCTATTGTTTGGTTACTTGTTCCAGGGGTATAGGTTGCTGCCCCTTTACTTGGTATACTTCCTGTTATTGTA
>CAJUMA010000007.1:0-32895 GCA_910587065.1 uncultured Bacilli bacterium
AAATAAATAGATTAAATCAAAAATCACAATTTTTTTATTAAAAAAGTATATATTTTTATTAATAAATATTGTATAATCTTTATATAAGATATGAGGTTAAGAAACTATGAAATACAACAAAGAATATTCATGCGAAGAAATAATTAGAATTAATAAGACTAAATACCTGTTTATTGGATTTATAGTTGGCATAATACCATTTATATTACTTATAAGTATACTTTCTTTAAAAGAAGGTGGAATTAAATTTATCCCATCTATTCTAAGAGACACTATAATTATATTTGGAATAATTACAGCATGCATAAATTCAATTACTTTAAAAAATAGAATCATAAATAAAATAGAAACTAGTTAGTTTCTATTTTATTTGTAAACAATAGTTCCTGATAAATATAATTTATCTGCTTTTGTACTAATATTAAGTCCTTTGCCAGAACCATAGTATCGTTTTTTAATACTAAAATTTAGTTTACTACCTGAATATGTACATTTAAATTCATATCTTGAGTCTATTCCGTATAGGATGGGATCATCTACCTAAGGAAATTTTAAACCCGCCGTCAATGTATGAAAATAGTAATAAGTAGATGAGCTTGTAACAGCTCCATTGCTAACTACAAATCCATGTCCATCTTGAGTTTCACTTGATGAATAATAATTTCCACTCATTTTAAGTTCACAGGCTACTACTTCGCTTGGCGTAAAACCTAAATCTATAGAATAATTATACGTCGTATCTTTAGCATTATTTAAAGACACCCAGAAATTATATTTTAAGGTAACATAGTTGGAATATCTGCTACCTTACTACTAAAAGTATAAACTTTATAATTATCATTAGAAGCTGTACCAGTTATCTTACTTCCATTTACATAGGCTGTTTTTCCACTTAAGATATTTCCAGCAACTAAGTTTGCATCTCCTTTTATTGTTTGAGCACCACTTAAGTATTGACCTGATGCTATTGTTTGATTTACTTGTTCCAGGGGTGTATGTTGCTGCTCCTTTACTTGGTATACTTCCTGTTATTGTATTCCCTTTTACATATGCTGTATATCCACTTAGTATTTTATTTGATGTTGCATTTCCGATATTCTTTATATTATTTATTTCTGTTTGTTTTTCATTTAGTTTTGAATATAAATCATTAAGTGCATCATTGACATTTGTTGCACTTGATCCACTTGCACTATTATCATATATTACTCCTTCTAGGGCATATACTGGACTTACTATTATACTTAATACTTTTTTCACTAAAAAACACCTACAATCTTTATCCGTTTTTAAGCGGACTTATCTACTTTGATTATAGCTTTTTTTAGCAAGACCTAATCATCTTGTCAAGTGTTTTTTTTGTAATTTTTTACATAAAAAAAAGAAATCTTTCGACTTCTTATTCAACAATGATTTCTTCCTCTTCTTTCTCTTCTTCCTCTTCTGGAACAGTTTTATCAAATAAATCATCATCAAAAGGATTTGTATCACTAGGTACTCCATCTTCACATTCTGCCGGTTTCAATAAACAAGTTTGACAAACATTTGCATCATCACTTATCGCATTATAATCATTTAAAGCTGATAAAATTACATGTATAATTGTTGGTAATATAAATATTGAAAAACCAATCAAAAATCTAATACCAAGTTTCTTAGCTGATGATGTAAGAGATTTTTCATCTCCCCCAGTTACAGCTTTAAACATATCAAAAGTTCCTAGAGCAATAACAATAAAGGGAATAAAAATACGTGCTACAAATAAAAAATAACCAGTAACTCTTAAAGCATCCATAACTTCTTTTTGTGTACAAAAATCCTGACCTATATGTCCTGATTCTGCATAAACCATAACGGGAAAACACAAAACAATAATCAACAATAAAGTTAAAAATCTTTTTTTCATTAATATCACCTACTAAAATTATTATAACATTAAATGTTTCTTAAAAATACACTTATTATCTAGTATTTACATTAGGGGTCAAAGAAGAAATGATATCTCCAGCTTTTTCTTCATCTCTTAGCAAGCCATTTATAAATAAATTATAATCATCAATCTCTTTTAAGTGCTTTTCTATATCTTTCCCTGAAAGACATTTTACCACATCATAGTTCTCCATAGAAATATTTCTAATTCTTATATTAAGCATATTTTTAAACATATTAACCTGTTTATAATCCCCAATCATATAAGCAACATGTATAATAAATAGATAAGCAACTATATCAGCATTAACTTCAATTGGAAAAAAATCATGATTCCTTGAATAAAACGCCTCCGATAAAATTATACTTTTAGATAAATCTGCAAAACAATCTAAGTATATTTTCGAAATAATATCATCATTACAAAGAGCAAACCTATATTGTAAAGCATGCCTTATCTCATGTACTAAACCAAAAAGCATCATATAATTATTATAAATTAGTTCACCAGAGGAAAAAAATTCGTTATAGTCAACGCAGATAATATTTTTATCAGAATCATAACAAATTAAATAATTTTTATCACTTTCAAAAACAACATCATCTATGTATACATCATAAATTTTAGAAAGTATCTCGACAATCTTTATAATATCGACAAATTTTAAATTTTCATAACTATTATTTCTTCTTTTTATAATACTGACTATTTCTTCCATATGTAATATACTCCAACAAAGCAATTAAAATGCTGATACTTATTATATATAATCAATTATTTTTTTGCAAGATTCCTTATCAAGAATTTCCATTATTTTATTTTTATTATAATTAAGACTTAAAATTTTTTCATATTCTTCTAACTTTTCCTTTACTTCTATTAAAGATTTACTAACAGCATTCTTACTTACACCATTATTTTCCGCTATTTCATCCATTAAAAGATTTTCAAAATAATACTCCTCAAAATAATTTCTTTGCTTCTCTGTTAATAAATCTTTATAGTAATCATAAAGTGAAGTTAAATAATTCAATTCATCCATTACATCATATCCTTAAATAAACCATAAATATAATCTTCAATATCAAACGCTCTTAAGTCATTAACACCTTCGCCAAGACCAATAAACTTAACAGGTAGTCCAACAGTTTCTTTAATAGCCAGTACTATACCACCTTTTGCTGTACCATCAAGTTTAGTTAATACAATACCTGTAATATTTGTAATTCCTTTAAAACTCTCAGCTTGACTTATGCCATTTTGTCCTGTTGTTGCATCTATTATTAAAAGCGTTTCATGTGGTGCATTAGGTACATGTTTTCCAATAACTTTATTAATTTTATCAAGTTCATTCATCAAGTTAACTTTATTTTGTAATCTTCCAGCAGTATCAATTAAAACAATATCAACACTTTCTTCTTTTGCTTTTAAAAGCCCATCATATATAACTCCCGCCGGATCAGTATTTTCTTTACCATAGAAAAGCGAATCGGTTCTCTTTGCCCACTCCTCTAACTGAGGAACAGCACCAGCCCTAAAAGTATCCCCAGCAATTAACATTACTTTCTTACCTTCATTTTTATACTTATTAGCAAGTTTACCAATAGTAGTAGTTTTACCAACTCCATTAACACCAACCATCAAGATAACAGTTGGACCAGATTCTGCCATATTTATCTTATCAGTTAAACTTTCCCCTTCAACATAAATCATAAATAATTCATCAACTATAACTTCTGTTAAGAAAGAAACATCGGTAATATTTTCATGTTTTACACGCGTCTTTAATCTATCCAAAAACTTAAATACGGTATTAACACCAATATCTGCTTTAATAAGCAAACTTTCTAATTCTTCATAATACTCGTCAGTTACCCTTGTAAACTTTTTACCCAATAAAGATAATTCTGAAACAAATTCTTTTCTTGTCTTTTCAAGACCTTTATCATAAGTTACTAAATCTTTATCTTTTTCAGATAATTTAATTTCCTTTTTCTTATCCTTTTTCTTTTTCTTAATATTTTTATTAGGAAGTGTTTCTGATTCTTCAGCTTCTTTTATTTCTTCTTTATCCTCTATTGTCGTATCATCATTTATTTCTTCTTGCTCTACTTCATTTTCTTCACTTTCTATTTCTTCAGAATAATCTTCCTCGATTGTTTCATCCTCTAAAATATCTTTTAATTCTTCTTCTCTTTCCTTTTTTGTTTTAAAAACATCTTTAAACTTTTGAAATAATCCCATTATTTCCCTCCTTCTAAAGTTTTATAGTAATCTTTTTTTATTAAAAGTTTACTCATTTGAAACTTCATATCTACAATACTATTTATTTCATTTATATAATCATTACTTACAATTTCATCATTGAAAGGTTCAAATTTCTTTTTTAAATAATCGTAACGTCCTTTATTCGTAATCCATGATTTATTATTAAATATTACTAAATCATCTGAACTTGAAAATATATCTTTTCCAATTAGTAATCGTGAATCATATTCAACGCCAAATAAATTTAAAATTGTTGGAAGCAAATCAAGTGATGATGTATATTTACTTACATGTGTACTACTTACCTTACTATTATATATAATTAAATTGTTTTTATAAAGGTCAAAGTTCGGATTTTTCATCCAATCCACATAATTTTTAATCTCATCATTACTTAACCCATAGGGATAATGATCAGGTGATATCACTATGACTGTATCATCTAATATTCCATCATCTTCTAACTTCTTTAATAATAATTCCATTGATTTATCAAATTCAATCTGCGTTGCAATATAGGCTTTTATCGCATTGCTGGCATCTAGCTTTAATACTTTTTCTCTATTCTTTAAAGCAATGGCATTACCACCAGTAAAATTATACTCAAGATGTCCACTTATACTCATATAATAAGTTATAAATCTTTCTTCTTTAGAATAAATATCATAGCTTGCATTGATAACATCGATATCACTTGTTGGCCAAGAATCTTTTATACCTTGTAAAGCATATTTATATCCTTTTTTATATCGGTCATATCCGTAATAGGTATAACCTAAATTAGGCATTATTTTATCCCTGCTGTAATAATTATAAGTCCAACCATGAAAAGCATTGGCTTTATAGCCGTAATGTTCCAAGATATTACCAAGAGAATAAGGTAAATACTTAGAAATTGTTGCTTTCATGGAGCAAGTTTCAACCCCCGGTAAAATAGATAACTGGTTAATAAACTCACCATCTGAAGTTGAACAGTTATATATAGGTTGATAATAATTATCAAATATAAAAGATGAATTAGTTAACTTATAAAGAGTTGGTGTTAACTCCTCTGAAACAGCAATTGGATAAAAACCTTCAGCCACAATAAATATTAAGTTCTTACCGCTAAATATTCCCGTGTATTCATTTTTATTAGTAGCCTCCATATTTTCAAAATAAGTATGCATATTTTTTATAGTTGTATCTTTAGTATTATCGCGAAGAAGAGAAAAGTCTATACTCGTTATGTTGTATTCAATTCCCGAATCCTTAGTAAAAGTAGATACATTACTAACATCAACATTTCCTTCAAATTTAAATAAATATTTAAACACGTCTAAACTAAGGGCAGGAGCAAGTCCAAGATTATTAGTTGTCTGCATTAAGTCATTTTTCTTATAAACTAAATCATGTATAGACTCAGAAGTATTTAAATCCAGTTCAATCGCGGTTAAGCTAAAGAAAAATGCACACATTAATAAAGCTAAAGCATCTTTATTGTTCTTTTTTTGGACTAAAAAAACATTTTTTAAAGAAAGTATCAACATAACAATAAAGGGAATAAACAAAACAAAAATAATCAATAAATTGGATTTTATATGAGCCACGATAGAAGATGCAAAATCCATTACTTGATTTCCATAAATTATTGCTGAAAAACCGCAAATAGTTTTATAGAAACTGTAATAAATCGTTAGCGAAGAAACAACTAAACATAAGCTAAACAAAAGAATTAAATTAATAATTTTATTTACATTGCGTTTCTTACTTAAACAAGATAAAAAAGTATTTATATTTGCTGTTAAAAAAGAAAAGATTACTATATAAAATATACCTATATCAAAAGTCTTTATTACAAATAGTTTAAATAATAATTCTATCAAAAGTACCAATATAAAATTAGTTATTAATAACTTAGCATAATTATACTTCATATTCATTCCTTCTAACTCTTCTTATTATAATATAAAGGCAAAAAAAAATAAACGATAAACACGTTTATTTTTCACAACCAGACTTAATTTCTACTGTATAGCCTTTAGTTACATAATAGCCATTATCCATATCATAGTCAATCTTCAAATGCAATGTACAATTCTCTGGAACATGACAATTTTGATCTTTTTCTAAAGGCTTACCATCTACTATCTCACCTTTATATTTACATCTTTTATCATAGTAACCTTCATTAACCAACGTTTTAGCATTCACATCAATTCCATCACGACGAATAACATATGTTCTAAAATCATACATAGTTAAACGATCTCCCTTTTTATAATTGTGACCATTAAGATCATTCAAAGCAACATTCTCATCATAAATGTATTCTTTATCTCCAGTATCTAAATCCGTAAGATACATTCTTCCTGCATCAATTAAAGCATCTTTATCAAACTTTCTTAAAGTCGATCTAGCACCCGAAAAAGCTGATAGAAATGCTGGCATAATTAAGATAGCAACAAGTGCCAAAACACTTAGCACAGCCAATATTTCAATTAATGTAAAACCATTTTTACTCTTCATATTTCTTAATTCCTTCCTTACTATATAAACATCCACAATAATCTTGTCGATATAAATTATACTGTTTTGAAAATTCTATACTTTTTTTATATCCTTCTTTTTTCTTAAAGTCGGAATATAAAAATTTAATACCTAAATTAATACCAATACCTTCACCTATTTTATTAATAAGTTCACTGTTTTTGTGAGGAGAGACAGTTAGAGTAGTACCAAAATAATCAAATCCTTTATCTAAAGCTTTCTTAGCTGTATATTTTAGTCTAATTCCAAAACAAACACTACATCTCTTTCCACCTTCTAGTTCTTCCCTTAAATATTTAGTTTTATTTGTCCAAATATCATTTTCATAATCACAATCCATAAACTTAATATTCCATTCTTTAAGAAGTCTAATTTGTTCATTCTTCCGATGAATATATTCATCTAATGGCTCAATATTTGGATTATAATAAATTACTGTAATATCAAAATAATCTTTTAATCTATCTATACAAGCAGAAGAACAAGGGCCACAACAACTATGTAGTAAAATAGTTTTCTTGTCCAAAAACGAATTTATAATTTCCATCATCTTATTATCATAATTTATTTTCATTATTATTCCTCTTTTACCTCTTTTGTTGTTACAACTTCTTCATATTTTTTAAAGAAATAATTATCTTCTGTTCCATCTAAATATAGAGTTCCATTAGAAGTAATTTTATTAGTAGCTATTATATCCAAATACTTATTTAATGATTTTAATCTTTTAGCATTTATATAAACCATATTTTTATCATTCATGGATAATAAAAAACGATATTCATCTATTATTTGATTTTCTTTATTATAAGAAGGTTTATATTCAATATCATTTATCATATATAAAATACCTTCATCAAGAGTACTTAAACTATTGGCAAGTGTTTTCATAATTTCATCTGGAGTTGTATTAAGAAGTGTTGGAATCCCAATTAAATCTGAATCACGAACATCTATTAAACTTCCATCACTTAATGCAACTTTATCTTCAAGTTTTACTAAGAACATCGGCCTATTCTCTTCCACTTCAATTAATAAAACAAAATTCCACCCATAGCTTATTGTTGCCTTTCTTACATAGGGATTTTTTTCTAACTCTAAAGTTAATCCTTTTGGACTAATCGAAGCAAAAGAGGGATAACTATCTAATCCTAATTCTCTTATAATATCAATATCTGTTAATATTTTATTGCCTTTTATATCAAAGTGTCTAATTGGTTGTTTATAAATAGATATGCATAAACAAACGATAATGTAGATTATAAGTACAAAAACTAGAGTTCTAGCTATATTAAATCTTTTTTTCTTCTTTTTTATATTCTCTCTAGTTTTCATGAGTATTCCTCCTATTTTAACATTTTCTTTATTTCATTATAAATAATTGTTGCCGAATCATCTATACTTAACTTTTTCAAATTATCTTTAATTTCTTTTTGTCTACTACTGCTATTAATAACACTATCAATCTTTTTGGCAAGTATAGATGTTGTTAAATCATTTTCTAAAATCATTTCTCCAGCGTTTTCATTCACTATGGATAAAGCATTATAATATTGATGATTATTAGCTACATATGGACTTGGAATTAAAATTGCTGGCAATCCTAAAGCCGTTATTTCTGATATGCTCGAAGCTCCAGCTCGGCAAACAATTAAATCTATATCTTTCATAAGGCCACTTAAATTATCAACATACGGTTCTAAAAAAACATTTTTCGGAAATTTATTTTTCTTAAATTCTTCATAATATGGAGTCCCAGTAATATAAAGTATTTCGTAGCTATAACTAGATGCATTCAAAAGGTAATCTTTTAACTTATCATTTATTACCTTACTTCCTAAAGAGCCATTAAAAATAAGAACAGCCTTTTTATTCTTGCTTAAACCAAACTGCGTCTTATTTATTTTTTTCTTCTTTATAGCGTCTTCGCCAACAGGATTTCCCGTTAAGACTACATTTTTATGATTAATCTGTTTAATTGAATCTTTAAAACTAACGCCCACACAATCAACCATTTTTAAAAGACTTTTATTTGCCTTGCCAAATATACTGTTTTGTTCATGAATAAATGATTTTACTCCACATTTATGGGCAGCTCTTATAACGGGATAAGTAACATATCCACCAACGCCAACAACAACATCAGGCTTAAATTCTTTAATTAATTTAAGGCATTTTTTATATGCTTTTCTTATTAAAAAAACATTTTTTATATTTCGTCCCATTAATTTTGGGGATGTAGATAAACCATATATTTCAATTGGAATATATTTAACTCCTCTTTTTGGAACAATGTCTTTTTCCATTCTATTATGAGTTCCAACATATATAAATTCACTATTGGGTTCCATCTCTTTTATTTTATCTACTATAGCTAAGGCAGGATAAATATGTCCGCCAGTACCACCAGCTGTTATAATTACACGCATAATCACACCTCTTAATATAATTATATAATATTTATTAACAAAAATAATCAAGAAAGTTCACTATAATGTAAAGAAAAAGAGATTAATATTAATCTCTTTCATAATTTTATCTAATACGTAACTCTTTTATATCCTCATTAATCTCCTCTTGGATTATATACTCATATACTTCATCAAAATTTTGTTTAATTGCTTCCTCATATTCAGCTAAACTTTCTTTTTCATATTGTTTAAATTCTTCTAAATATTTTTCGGCATCCTCTCTATAATTTTTATAAGCTTTTAATACAAGCCAGTGTTTGCCATGATCTGGTACAATATCTTTAAGAAGAAAATAACTATTATAAGCTTCATTATCATTAAATTCAAACGACAATACAGGTTCAAAACAAATTACAGTATCTTCTTGTGAATCAGTTGAATAGTATTTCATAAATGATTTTTTTAAGAATACTTGTTCATTTGTTGGATCTAATAAATAAGAAAATTCTCCATCATCAATGTAAACAAGGGCATGATTTGGTCCTTTTTCATTTTTTTCTTCCTTATTATAGTAATTTCCAAGCACTACTCTTGCATCATAACCTAAACTCGTAAAAACATCAGCCATATTATGAGCTTCATTTAAACAAACTCCATTACCAACTGCAACACTTGCTCCTCTTAAACAAATAAAACCTACAGATGGATGAGCATACTCAAAATCTCCATAAGAAATATAACCATTTTTTAAAATTGCTTCATAAATCGCAAAATCACCTATAATATCTCGCTCTTCTTTAACCTCACTAATTTTCTTAGCAATCAAATCAATATAAGTATGATAATTATCATGTACAGCAATAATATTATCATCAATTGGTGATGTATTATCCTCTGGTGCATCAGTAACTAACTCTTTTGGTTCTCTTATATCATTAGTTAAAAGTTCAACTCCTGCGGTAAAAACTTCACCTGCAAGTACAAAAGCTATTATGTGTGGTAAACATGCTTTAAAATTTCCCATTTCAATCCCTCTTTTGAATTAGTATTATAGCATAAGTACCCATATTGGTCAAACTGACATAACTAAATGTCATCCTCCATATAATAAGCATAATATTCATCGTACGTAATTCCTTCATTATATACCTTAGTTGCAAGTTCAACTCCTAAATATCTATAATGCCATGATTCATAGTTAAACCCAGTAATTTTCTTTTTTCCATCAGGATATCTTAAAATAAAACCATACTTATATGAATTATTAATTAGCCAATTATAAGCTTTAGAATTTTTAAAAGTTGCAGCTACTGTACTATCCTTCGAATAAATATCTAAAGACAATCCTGTTTGATGTTCCGAAAATCCTGGCCTTGCAGCAATACTATCAGCATATGTTGTACCTTTGGACTCTTGATAATCATTGTAAACACGTACCTGAGAGTCATAATCACGATAAGCAGAAACAATAATTAAGTATATACCTTCTTTATAAGCATCTTCCCACATTCTTTTAAAAGCATCATAAACTTCACTTCGAATCTTTTTTGCGTCTCCATAGTAGTATTTAATAGAAATATCAACTAGATCATCAGGAGCATAATCACTTCCAAGTTCATAATATTTATTAGAAAGTAACCCATAGCCCTTTTCAAAATCGGTTTTATAAGTATCAGTATAATAATCACGGTTCGTATGTGTATTAACGGACGCCACTATATCATCATAATTATATCCTTCAATTCCATGATATTTAAAAAAGTCATCTTCTTTTGTAATAACTTGATCTAAATAGCCGTCCAAATTCTTAAACATGAAGTACTTACACTTCAAAAATTCAGGAATAAATTCATTATATTGGTAAGTAAGTACTTTTGCTTCTTCTTCATCATTAAGTTTATCAATTATAATCTTTGTTTCTTTCTCACTATAACCAAGTTGCAAAAAAGCGTATTCATTAGTCTTGGTATATAAGTATTCATCAATTCGTGACTTAATAATCGGCACAAATATTGCTAAAGCAATAACAATGACTAAAAAAATTTTCGGCCCCTTTTTTAATTTATAACCATTTTCCATACAAACCACCTTATTAAAATAATTATAAAACAAAAAAAAAGATAACTCAATAATGAGTTTCTTTTATATCTTCTTAGTTAACAGAATCTTTTAATTTGCTTCCAGCTTTAAATGAAACAACATTCTTTGCAGGAATCTTCATAGGTTCTTTAGTTAAAGGATTAATTCCTTCTCTTCCTTCTCTTCTCTTAGATGAGAAAGTACCGAAACCAACTAAAGCAACTTTTCCGTCTTTTTTAAGACCAGTTTCAATTCCTTTCAACATAGCATCTAGTGCTTTACCAGCAGCAGCTTTACTTAAATCTGCTTCAGCAGCAATAAATTCTACTAATTCATTTTTTGACATAATAATTACCTCCACGTATATTTTTCTAGTAGGCATATACCCTACATATAAAATGTACCAAATCAGTTCAAAAAAAGCAACAAAAAAAGCAAAAAAACGCTTAAAATAAGCACTTTTTTTGTCCAAAGTTTCCATTTTTCCACCGCTTTAATACAAAACAAACTCATTTTTCTCTTAATATCTTATCTCTAATTTCCCCATAAGCTAGTTGTTTAATTATATTCTCTAGAACTTTTTCATTCCTTTTTTTACAAGTATAATCGCCTCTAATTATTCTTTCTTTATCAAGTAAGTAAAAGTGTATAAGTCTAAAATCATTCTCATATTTATTAATTAAACTAAGACCTTTTTTCGTTTTATTAACCAAATAAAAGCCACTTATATTTCTTTTTATTAAAACGTCTTGTCCAAAACAACCTAATTCAGTTAATTCAATTCCTTGAGACTTAAGTTTATCTTTAAAATTATTAAAAGACATATCATACCCTCTAATAATTGTTTGAGATAATGGATCTATTTTATTTAAAAATTTTTCATATAACTTATTAAAATTGTATTCATTATTCTTCTTAAAAGACATTCTACCAATCGCATCCTTGCTAAAAGAAAAAAATAAAGTTTACACTTTATTTTTTGCTGTATTTCCCTTTTTTGAGTAACTTTTTTTTGCTGTACTACTTTTTGCCTTAGAGTTCTTTGATTTAGTTGTCTTTTTAGAAATTATTTCCTCTTCCACATCTTCAATTGCATTTACAACTTCGTCAACAGCTTGCGTTACATCATCATCTAAGAGTTCTTCTTGTTCTTCTATATTTGGAAGAACATTTTCAATCTCTTCTTGAATAGTTTCCTCATCAGAATCTAAATAGTTTTCACTAACATCATCACTTACAAATTCACTATCATCTTCTGCAAGTTCTTCCCTTATGTCTCTTAAAATATCTTCTGGTTTTGATGGAGATGATGAAATACGCATCATTGAGATCTCCGATTCAGAATCAACCTTTGTGTCAACTTCCACTCTTCTGACTTCTCTTTCAACAGGAAGTATTTCTTGAGATTTATGTTTCTTAGCTTTTTCTTCATAATACTTACGATGAGCTGAACCCTTAATCTTCTCTCTACTAATTGGCACAATACCAATAACTGGAAGACTTGTAGCTCTTTCAATGTCTTCTTCATTTTTAATAGTCGTATCAAAATAGAAAATAACAAATATAACAGCAATGCTTAGAAATGCTCCAGCAATTGTCGCGATACCAATAATTTTCATTGTCGAAGTACTAGATGCAACAGAAGTAATTTCAGCAACATCTATAATACTTATATTTTCAATTTTATAAATTTCTTGGATATCTTCTGAGAAAACTTCAGCTATTTCATTAGCTATAGAAGCCGCTTTAGAGGAATCTGAATCTGTTACACTTATTTTTAAAATAGAAGTATCTGTAACAGAACCAACATTAACCTTAGAAACAAGCGTTCCATACTCCATATCTAAAGCTAAATTATTAATAACTGTTCTCAATACTCGTTTACTTTTAATTATTTCACTATAAGTGGAAACTAACGATTTATCTATTTGTAAATCTGTTGATGTAATAGATGAGTTTTCATTAGTCTTATTTAAAAGTATTGTTGTATAACTTGTATATTCTGGAACTCTGAATCTATTTACATAAATACTTGATAGACAAAATGCAATAGACATAGCAAATATAATATATATTATTTTTGACTTAAAATAACCAAGTAATTGGCCAACATCAATTTCTTCCATAAATTCGCCTCCTACTGATAATAACTATCATAATATTTACTATAGTAGCCCTTACTACTTGAAGGAACTTTATTAAATATTACTCCTGCTATTTTTGCATTAACCGCTTCAAGCGATTTAACACTTTTCTTTAACATCTCTGTAGGCGTAGTCTTATATGCCGCCACGATTACAGCAGTATCAACATATTTAGTAACAATTAAAGAGTCAGAAAGCCCAATTACTGGAGGGCAATCAAATAATAAAACATCATAGTCGTCCTCAAGCATTCTAATAACGTCACTCATTTTTTGACTTTCAAGTAACTCACTTGGGTTAGGAGGAACAGTACCACCAGGTAGCAAATAAACTCCCTTTAACTTAGTTTTAATTGTTTCAATCTTAACACCATCAAGATCAGATATCAAAATATTAGAAAGTCCCTTATTATTAGAAACTCCAAATATTTCATATTGTCTTCCTCTTCTTAAATCACAGTCAATAATTAATACTTTCTTACCCGTTGATGCATAACTTTGTGCAAGACAAGCAGTTATAAAACTTTTTCCTTCTCCAGGAGCTGTACTTGTAAGCATTATCTTAGTATTTTTACTATCGACTATTGAAAACTCTAAATTAGTTCTAACAGTCTTAACCGCTTCCGCAACTCTTGATTTTGGATTAGAAAGTAATTCTAACTCTTCTATCATATAAAAATCCTTCCTACTTTATATCTTTTAAATACCCCTAAATCATACCCATTATAACACATTTAAATTTAAAATAAAACCATTAATTTTAAACAATGTCATCATTACGTATAACCCTTGCAAAGTTGTTAGTAGTAATCTCAATAAATTGATCTTCCCCAACTATTTTTTTCAATTTTTTCTCTATTTTTGGTAGTAAATCATTCTTCTGCTCATGATCACTATGAATATCACTACCAACAAAACTTATTAAATTGGCTTTAAGTAATTTAACAACCATTTTTTTAGCTTTAGCACCATATTCGCCAACTATGCTAGATGCATTCATTTGCATTAAGACTCCCATCTCACGTAATTCAAAAAAGAAATCTAAATCGTTATAATAGGCTGTATATCTTTCTGGATGAGCTAGTATTGGCGTAATCCCATTAGAAATAAGCTCAAAGAAAATTGATTTAATATTATTAATTTTACTATACATAGGAATTTCAATTAACATATATCTTGAATTATTTAGCGTTGCAATCTCGCCTCTTTTATATAAATCTAGCATTTCAGAATTACAATATACTTCATTCCCTAAAAATACATTTATATCATATTCTTCTTTAGCAAACTTAATAATAGGTTCAATTATAAGTTCATTTGAACTTTTATTGGACATAAAACGACTATCTAATATATAGTGAGGGGTAAATATAATATCGGTAACTCCGTTTTTATATGCATTTTTAAGCATATTTTTCGTTACTTCTAATGATTTAGATCCATCATCTACACCAGGTAAGTAATGACTATGTAAATCTCTCATTATTATCTCCTATTCTTATCAAACACAGTATGTGTAGCTTGAGTTGGTGCTGCTGTCGTTGTTTCATAATACACCCTTTGAGTTGTTGTCGTAGTTGTTGCCAATCCTCGAGTTGTAGTTGAAGCAGTGGTTCTCTTGTAAGCACCATCATTATATTTATCAAAAAAGTTTAATACTAAAAAAATACCAATACCAACAATAACAATTAATAAAATGTATGTAAATACACTCTTATAGTCAACTCTAAATTTTGTGCTAGCTTGATTTTCTTCCATATGTGAATTTATAGACTTAATCCCACTATTTTGTCTCTCTTCGACATAAGCTACATCCTTTTTTTTAGCTACAACCTTTTTAACATTAGTATTTACCGTTACAACTTCTTTACGGATATTTAATTTTTCTTTGCTATCTCCATTCACCTAAATCCCTCTATTCTAATAATTATTATAAGGTAGATATAATATTTTTTCAAGGCCAAGAAATATTTTTAAAAAAAAAGAAACTATTTAAAGCTTCCTTAATCTCTATCATTACAAACATAATGGTTATCATAAAGTAGGCAAATATAGTTATCTTCATCATAAATCAACTTACCATTTTTATATTCATATTTAAAACTACCATCTTCTGTTTTATCAACAATACTAAAACATTTACGGTAAAAGTCAACAAATTCACAAATAGAATTTCCTCTGTTATAATCATTAAAAGAATAGACGTAATAGAAAGAGTTACCATTTTGTTTCCTAGTATTTACATAGATTTCTTCCCTACTACTTATATTGTTAATAAGTTGTTTAATGTGTTTCTCACTAGCAGTAATCATAACTGGTGCAATTACATCATCATAAGTATAATCGTATATAACAAGTAAATTCTTTTTCAAATTTTCTAAAAATGCATCAATTTCTTCTTTTGGATTTTCATTAATGTATTTTTGTTTTAAAACTAAATAATTACTATCATCCGATTTATCTACTATTTCTTTACTTTCATACTTTTTATCATAATTATAATTAATCAAGATGTTGTCTAAAGAATCATTAACCTTAAATACTACTTGATTATCCCCTGCTTCTAAAAAATCTAAATATAACTTATCACTAAAAGAATATTCTTTTTCAACATTCTCTCTAGTATTGACAATCTCAAATTTTATATTATTTAAAGAAATTATGGAAATGCCTATACCAATACCTCCAACAAAAATAAATGAAAAAAATAAAATTGCCATCATTTTAATTGGATAAGGTCCCTTAAACAAATCATCGCTTAATGTTCGAATAATTAAAACAGTTATCGCTATAGATGCTACTGCTACAATACTTATTCCAATAAAAAGCCCATTATAAGATATTAAATAAAGAATAATCACTGTCGCTATTGTCAAAAATACCAATAAACAAACAAAAGGTATAGTTATAATACGCATAATAGCACGG
The DNA here is from genome assembly GCA_910587065.1 of uncultured Bacilli bacterium. Lineage (GTDB taxonomy): Bacteria > Bacillota_I > Bacilli_A > RF39 > UBA660 > CAG-582. The sequence continues at coordinate 16,289 of CAJUMA010000007.1, forward strand.
TAAGTAAGAATTAATACTTTAGAGAAAAATGATAAAAATGCTAATGGTTTATGATATGGATCTCTTATAATAATTCTTTCTTTCGTTTTTCTACTTTCTTTTTTCTCTGTTTCTAGATTAACTTTTTCTTCTTTTTCATCATATACATTTTCATCATTTTTTTTATTATTAAAACTCTTCACTTCATACTGGTATACTAGTTTATCATAATAATCTAAATATCTTATTTTGTAAAATTGGAATACAATTATAGCTCCCAGTATAACTAGTACAAAAAATATAAGACTTGTAAAAAAAACATACAAAGGATAAAATGTTAAATCAAATACAGCAGAGAAAAAAGCTTCTAAAGGAGAAAATACTATTGCAAACACTATAATTAAAAATAATACTAATGCTGCAATTTCTAGAAAGCACTTTATAACACTGGATAATTTCATTGAATTAAACATACTAATTGATTTAGTAATAAATTCAAGAAAACTATCAACATATTGTTTTTTCTCTTCTTCTTCTTTTAAAGTAGGATTCCTAATTTCATCATTTACTAAATCATCTAAACTACATTTAAATAATCTTGTCATTAATATTAATTTATCCATCTCCGGATAGCTAATACCTGATTCCCATTTAGAAACAGCTTGTCTTGAAACACCAAGTTCACTTGCTAACTCTTCTTGATTTAACCCCGCTTTCTTTCTTAAACTTTGTAATTTCTTATCGAAACTCATAATTATCACCTCTTGATAAAAATTATAGAATTATTTTCAGTTGCATTCCACCAACTAACGGTTGTTTTTTGTAAACAATCGGTTGCAATCGCCTATATTATACTAAAAAAAGGAATATCTTAAAAGATATTTCATAATATACTTTAAATAAATTTTAATGAATTATTAAGAATATTTCTATATTCGTTACATGTCCTTTATCATCTCTAATATTATTAATTCAATATCTATCTTCTCATCACCATTCCCATTTAAAATATCTACTTCATTATCAATATTATCTAGATTTACTATGCCTGTTTCATTGGAACCTATTTTAAAGTTATTTATGTCTCAAAGAGTTTTAAATACAATATCACTTAAAGGGAGCTAATAAACTTACTCATTATTCTCCTCCTTTCCAAGGAACAAAACTTATGCTCCTATATACTTATTACCTTTAAAATTCCGTTTTACTTCAAAAAAGGCAAAAAAAACTTAAGAAATTTAATTCTTAAGTTTTTTTAATTATTCATTTGATCCAACTTTTTCATCTTTAACACTAACTTCACTGTAACTTTTAGTTGTAGTCTTTACAGTAGTTGCTAAAGTTGGTTGATTTGAAACAGCATTTGTTGTTGTTTTAGTACTTGTACTGCTACTAGCAGGAACTTTAGTTGTTGAATTTGCTGTCTTTGCTTCATTAACAGGCGGAACAAACTCAATTTCAAATGCTCCATAAGTAACTCTTGAACTTGCCTTATATTTGATAGTTATTGCAAGATTTTTTGTTGTTTCTGTGAAGACATCGCCAGCTATATTAACTGTAGTAGTTCCCTTAGAAACCTCTTCTATAACTTTACCAATAGTTGTATTCAACTGATTCAAAGCTCCATCAGCTTCAAAAGTAGTTCCATAAGCAGAATCTATTCCTTTTATATAATTTGTAAAATCAATTTTCATTTGATCATAATCAGAAATGTTAGTAGATTCTTTGTACTCTGTACTAAGAGATGATAATACATGCTTATCCGCACTCTTGTCCATATCATAGTTATCAAAATAATCTAAGTGCATAATATAATCAGTACCATCTTTATATACGTTCATTGACAAAGTTTTATTTTCTAATGGTAAATAGTAATAAGCATTAGGTTGAGATATCTTTGACAAATCTGTAATATAATCAGACAAGAAACTATTCTTGGTTATAAGGTTTTCATCAAAGCTAGTAATTCCTAAATTTTTATCAACAAAGTCACCTACACCACTTGCTATAATTTGAAGAATTTTACGAGTATCAGGTGCAATATCAGTGACACCAGTTAAGGTTATATCTGGATTAATTGGATGCAATTTTAAATTTATAGATTCTTTATCAATTGTTATAACATTAAATTTAGAATTATAATCAACTCCAAAAATAGATTTATCATCAAGTATTATAGATGATATGCCGCCGCTTGCAACTATATAATCATATATTTCTTTCTCTTCATTTGATTGAGGAGACGAACTATAATACTTTTCATAGTAATACTTAAACATTTCATCTATTTCTGACTTTGTGTAATCTCTTCCTGCTGGCTTTTTAAAGTAAAGTCCCTTAGGAGAGTTAGTACTTAAACTTGTATCAGCATAACTTATAATATTATCATCAAATGCATATGTTTTAGTAGTTGAATCATATGAGAATCCTTTAATACTATTTGGATTCCAACCAGTGGTTTTAAATCCTAAATAATTAGATAAAGAAGAATTAAAACTTGGAAGTGAAGCATCTTGAGTTTCACTACTATAATATTCTAAAATATACTTATCTATCCATTCATTCAATAATGTGCGATCTAACGTTTTGTCAATAAATTTTAATTTTTTATAATTATCTAAGTAAACTGGATCTTCAGGATCTGGTTTAACATACTTATCAGAAGATTTAGCTGTTTTTCTAAATAACTCAAATGCTTCTTCTTCTGTATTATCCTTAAGTTTAATTTTTTCAACAGCAATAAAATTAGTTTGTACATGTTCATCACTAGTTAAAATACTATCGTCAATTTCACATTCATAAGTAACTTTAACACTTTTATCCGCTGTAGTATTAGATGTTACATCACCATAAACAAATTTTACTCCTTTACTTGTAATAGTATAAGAGTTCTTTCCACTATTTGAAATAAATCCAGTTATACCATCAGCCTTAATACTACACTTATTTAAACTTGCATTTTCAAAATTAATATCAATGGTGTCGCTTTTTACATTCTTATCATCTTTAGCTGCTGTTCTATAGAAATTAAAATCAAAAATAGCTTTTTCATCAACAAATTTGCTACTTACAGATACATCTCTTGTTAATATTTTAAAATTTGTTTTATTGATTATATTATCATTCTTGTCTATTAAGTATTTAGAAGAGGTTTTAGAATAGCTTCCAAATACACCAATACTAAATACAACTAAAGTTATAAATAAAACTTTATTAATCTTTTTTAAACTATTCATAAAACCACCCTCTTTCCTATTTAATAATTATTTACTTATTTCCAGATATTTGAATAGCAGAATAACCAATATTTATCTGATCCATCCCGTTAAGTACACTATATTTTACATTACCATACGTATCTCTGTCAAATTTCTCAGAATCAAATTGAGCCACAACCTTAAAATAATACTCATCTATATTTGATTTTGTACTAATATCGACATCAAATTCATACAAACCAGAAATACTATTTATCTCCTTAGTATTCGTAATTTCTTTACATGTACTATCTTTACAGAGATTAATTGACTGTATCTTCATAGAACTCAATTCATCGTTTTCCTTTTTATAGTTTCTGTTATCTCCACCACTAACTCTTAAAATAATATTTGATGGAACTTCTACCTCACTTACTACTTTAAAATAATAATTTATCACTGAAGTAGGTCTTTTTGATCCACATGATATTACCAAGGCTCCCCCTTGTTCTCCAGTGCTCGTACACTCTGAATCAACGGGTAATGGCTCAATCAAAACATTAAATTTACTGGCTCTAGCTTCATCTTTTGCGCCAAGTGATGATATGTATTTTGAATAAGTTATTACACTAGTCAAAAGACATATTATAGCTATATACATAAACACCCAACGCGATAAGTTTTGTCTAAACGTCTTACTATGTAATAACCCACCCATTATACTCACTCTCTTTCTTTTTTATTTTTTTCTTTCTCTTTATTTTTCTTAAATTCTAAAAACTCTTTTTCTTCTTCGGTCAAATCAATTGGCTTTAATTCATCATCTGTACTAACAAGAAAACAAACAAGAACGCCAATCGCTAGTATTAATGTCATCACCAAAGGATTTTTTAAAGAAGTAATTAACTTTCCCGCCCCAGGTATTCGCATCGTATATTTACCGACAATTGATGATACACTCATTTCTTCATCAACAGAATCATTCGCATCTCCTTGTGTAACCATAACATTGTCTTCAATGCTAATTATTCTATGCGTTACAAATGAACCATTAATATCACGAAATGTAATAATATCTCCTATTCCATAATTTTCTTCATTAGTATTTATTACTATTAGGTCACCTATTTTTATTGTTGGTTCCATCGAACCAGAGATAACTTCTAAAACAGCATAGCCATCAATCAAAGCTAAATCTTTATGCAATAATTTGATACTTACGAAATTATATACATTGAATGTAACTAATGGTACCAAAAATATTATAATTAATGTTAACAGTATCTTCTTTAATAATTTCATAAGTTCACCACTTTTTATCTTATTATTGTACAATTATTCTTCGGTTTTTCATATTTTACTGAAAGGAAAAATTTGTATTTATTTAAATCAATTGCCATATTACCTATTTTTGCATCGATATCATCTCTATCAACCCATTTCCAGAATACAGCAATATCAACTGCGCCATCTTTTGGCACTAGTATCTTATTTGCACTTATATCTATCTCTTTATATGAGTGATAATATGGTAAATATGTATTGCTATCAAGATCGGAATCTTCATATAGAATATCATAATTATTAGCAGAACCATAATAATATAAATTATTAGCTCCATTTTCATATTTTCTTATCTTATATCCCATATTTAAACAAGCATTATTAGAAACACAAAGTGTATCTTCTTGAACAATTAACTCAACTATCGCTATATCGCTTCCCGAAGTATTATTAAACTTTATTCCTTTTCCGCCCTCTAAACCTGGATATATAAGTTTTTCATCAATTTCTTTATAAGAATTATTGGAACTTTTAAATAAATCTAAATCTTTCAAATCCATATAAGCATATACTGGATCAGTATCTAAAGCTGATGTTGATTCATAAGATGCATATAACACTAAGCTTGGTTTACTATCACTCAAAGTAATAGGTTTATCCAAATCACTTAAACTAACCAAAATATTACCAACATCATCTGTCCAAGCAAGGAACTTATATGTGAAACATTCCTTTTCATTATCAATTCGATAAGGATCAAATGTCCTCAAATCAAATTTTTCATCAGCATTTAAGAACTTTATATAATCTTTTCTATTTTCAGCATCTAAGAAATATTCATTGTTATCATCAGTCGCTACATCAAATGGTAAAGCATTAGCTATTAATAAATATTTCTTTGTTACTCTTATTTGAATATCATCCAAAGTTTTAATTAATTTTCCATATCTATAAGCTTCAACCTTAATAAATACATCTTCTCCTGTTTCTAAAGAAACATCTAACACATAATAGTTACTGTCAGTTTTATTTTCTATAAACTTTATTTTAGCAGCACTATTATAAGTTATTACTACTTCACCTTGATCGTAAGTAGAATTCTTTATTACTATTCGTCCAGTTGTTTCATCAACAGTGTAATTAGGAGCACCGTTTTTATCATATTTTAATATATTCGTATATAGTGGAATTGTTACATTATTTGTAATTCCATATTCTTCTCGAATATCTTCATCAGCTAACGAATAATCAGCATCAAATTTATAATTACATATTCCAGAATTACATGTATCAATCATATAAGTGTCTTCTAATATTGTTATATCAAACTTATTAGAATAACCCTTATAATTAACCGTTATTGTATGCTTTCCTAAATCATCTTGTGTTGGAGAAATTTGAATAATTCCTTCGCTAACCTTAATCTTATCGGATTTAACACCATCTAATAATACTTCGACATCACCTAAAGCATAATTTAATGGTAATCCATTCTCAGTAATTGAATAAGCAAAAGTTTGTGGAGAATCATCAATATTAAATTCTAAGATATTTCCTTTATCAAATTCAATTTTTATATCTCTCTTTAGTCTTTCAAGATTATACGTATAAGTTTTTGTATTCTTTCCATCTTCTGATACAACTGTAATTTGTAAACTACTAACACCCTCACTTAAATCTAGTGTTGATGATGTATTAAAATCGGTTGTTATATTAGTAGAAACACCTCCATGAGTCAATATTACTTCTGTAATTACACTACCTGGGGCTTTCTCTACCTTCAACTTAAGTGGATTTTCCTTATTATCGATTTTATATGGATCGCTTGTGTTAGGTAAAATCTCTTCACTACCATGGTAAAGATTAAGTGATGTACTTGAATTTTTAAGTTTATTAATAGTAACCGAGTATTCATTTAGTACTATTTCATTACCATTTTCATCTGTTTTAACTAATTTAACTTTAACATTATTAGTTTGCTTATTTAAATCAATTTCGCCAGTGAATTCTACACCGTCTATTTCGTATTTTACTATTACATCTTCATATTCTTTATCTTTTGGTAATATACCTTCTATTTGTAATTTTTTAACTTCATAAGCAACATCATCTATTTGATAACTATTATTTATTGATTTAAAGTTTATTGGAGTATCAACACCATCAAGTTTAACTACCAAATTATCTAGTACATATTTTAAAACTGTTATACGTACTTCTGTTGAAATACCACTAGCATTTGTAACAGTTATTACAGTTACACCTGGACTAACAGCTTTAATATTTCCATTATTATCCACTGTCGCGATTGATTCATCCATTGATGCCCAAGTAGCACTTCCATAATTGGAAGAAGTAATAGTTGGTTTAAATATTGATCCTACATATAAAGTTTTTTCAATAGATGACAACTCTATTTTTTTAGCAACAACGTTTACTGTAATACTATCTTTACTTCCGTTCTTTCCCGTAACTGTTATTGTAGCTGTCCCAACATTTTTTGCATCCAAGCGACCGTTAGAATCAACAGCTAAAATACTACTATTACTTGAAGACCATGAATCTGGAGTACCTTCTATTACTTTTAATGTATATTTATCCCCAAGAGTCATCGTTGTTTTAGTTTTATCAAGTTTAATATCTTTCTCATTATTTGGTCTGGAAGCTTCACTAACCTTAACAGTTATGTTTACCTTCTCCCCATTAATACCTTCAACTACTACAATAGTTTCCCCTGGTCCAACAGCTGTAATAAATCCAGCATTATCAACTGTAACAACATTCGTATTATTAGATACACAAGATTTAATAACACCACTAATCTTATTAATCTGTTCAATATCACCAACAGTTAAATTCATATTTGTATTACTTATAACTAGATTACTAATTGGTTTATCTGGATTATATTTTTCTTCTACAACAATAGTTATTGAAGATGAATTACCATTTTTATCAGTTGCTGTTATAGTTACTACTCCTGGAGCTTTAAAAGTGATTTTACCAGTACTTTCATTAATCTCAGCAATATTACTACTTACTTTCCAATTTTCCGGAGTTCCTTCTTTAATAATATGTGATAAGTCTAATACATCTCCAGCAAAAACTGTCTTTCCTGGAGCTTTTAAAGAGATAGCACTATCAGGATTTACTGGAGACGGTTTTGTCTTAACAGTAACTCTTACTGTAACAACTTCGCCATTTGCACCTGTTATTTTAACATCAGTACTTCCAGTCTTTAAAGCTGTTATACGCCCTTCAGAGTCTACTCTTAAAATACTTGGATCATTTGCAACAAAAGAAACTGGTTTACCGGCTAAAATCTTTATTGTTTGTATGTCACCAACTAGCATATCAATATTTTTATCAGCAACAACTAAATTCTCAGTTGGTACAACTGGAACTTTAGAGTCATCAATAACTATAACAATTGACGATTTATTTCCATTTGCATCATAAGCTGTTAAAGTTATAGTTCCAGAATTCTTAAATATTATTTTACCATTTTCTATTACTGCTTTACTTGTATCACTTACTTCAAAACGAGTAGGAGTTCCCGATAAGACAAACTCTTGTAAATCAATTACATCATTAACTGATATACCTCTATTTAAATTTCTTAATTCTATTTTATCAGTTGGATTTACTGGCGTACCATTCTTCTTAACAACTACATCTAAGTTTACTCTTTCACCATTTATGCCAATAACTGTAATAGATGCCCTACCTTCACCTACAGCTACTACAACACCATCTTCATTAACAGTTATTATATTTGGATTATTTGAAATATAATGAACAGGATAACCTTTTTTTACCTTTATTTGATAATGAGAACCAATACTTAATTCAACATAGTTAGTTTCTAATTCTAGAGTTTCATACTTATCAGGATTTACTGGTATATTGTTATCAATAACTGTAACCATAATGGTTGCTTTATTAAACCCTAATAAATCAGATGCAGTAATTTTTACAGTACCTACCTTCTTAGCTGTTATCTTACCTTTTTTAGTAACTGTTGCAATTGATTTATTACTTGATTTCCAACGCCAAACTTTTCCTTTTAAAACTTTAGGAGTAAATTCTTCTCCAACTTTCAAGGTTAAATTACTAACAGATAAAACTATCTTAGAATTCTTATTCTTTTCTATGACATTAATTCTAACCACTGCTTTATTTCCTTTAGCATCATAAGCAATTATGTCAACCGATCCAACCTTTTTAGCAGTTACTTTACCTTTTTTAGTAACTGTTGCAATTGATTTATCACTTGATTCCCATTTAGTAGCTTTTCCACTCAAAACTTTAATTTGATATTTATCTTTAACATACATCTGTTTGAAACTAACATTTAATTTTAGTTTTGAATCTTTATTAACATTACTATCTTTTGTTGTTACTTGAGCATTTTCGGAAACTGTCAAATAATAATCTACTTTATATGTCTTATCCCCATATTTGACTGTTAAAGTAATCTTTGTATTACCCGGTTTTAAAGCCTTTATTGATAAAATTCCATTTTTAGCTGTAGCCGATGCAACACTTTCATCTTCAACACTTACACTAACATTACCTTTTATACCAATTAAGTTGTAAGCAACATTCTTTTTATTAGTATTAGCTAAAATTATCGTTCCACTTGTCGAACTTAGCCTAATGCCATTCTTTCCTTCATTAATTGTCAAATAACTAGTAGCTTTATAAACAATGTCATTAAAAGTTGTTGTAGCATATATTGTTACTTGGCCAGCTTTCTTAGGATTTACAACAACATAACCATCATAAGCAACACATGTAGCTATTTCTGCATCACTTGTACTACAAACAACATCTTTAGCATTTATATCTTTATAAGAATACGTTAACTTAAAAGAAGAATCATCTAATGTGATTGTTGCTTCTTGAATATCAAAGTATAAATTTTTATTGTTTATCTCTCTTTTATCGTCAGATTCTCCGATGTTATATTCTATATTTCCAAATAAAGTTCCTATTTTACCCCAAAATGAAGAAGTACAACTTGTTATAAGAAGTAATATAATAATAATTATTATAATTATACATATAATAAGTTTAGTTGTAGTATGTTTCTTCTCGTAATTATCTTGAGAGTTTTTCATACTATTCCCCCCTCTTCTATAATATCATAATATATTCATTTAAGTCCCAACTAAATCTATATATATAAGATATAGACTTAGTTGGAAGTTAAATTAATAACTTCCAATTATAAGCAATTTTTCCTATAAAGCCTTGACTATTCAAAAGTTAAATCAGCAGTAGAAATAACATACTCTTTAACTACAGGACCATCTGCTTTTCTTAATTCAAATTTAATAGGATTTTTGCTCTTACTTAAGTTAAGAATAACTGTACCTGTAACTTCATCAGCTGAAGTTTTAGCTGATATTACAGCAGCTTTAGTTGCACTATCAGGTGCTGAAGTATTGAATAATTCAGTTCCAGCTGGAATAGTGAAGCTTAAAGCTTGGAAATAGTTATCAGTTACTAAGTCAGCACCAAACCATTTCTTTAGTGTATTATCAGTATACTCTTTTACAGTACCTTCGATACTTGTACCAGTAAATACAGTATTTGCTTTAGAAGCATCATAACCGATTGTAGCAGCGTCAGCTAAATCAGCAGGTGCAACTTTGTTAGTGAAGATAGCATATAAACGATTTCCAGTAGTAGTTGGAGCTTCTTCTGTTTGTTCAATAACAGTACCAATTTCAACTTTAATCTTTAAGTCTTCAGCTACAGCTTTTTTACCTAATTCAGTATCTAAAACATCACTGTTTCCTTCGAATACCCATTTCCAATAGATTTTTCCACCTACTGTAGCGTTTTCGTTAGCAGCGTATACTGTTTTATCAGCTACAGCAGTTATATCGTCAGCTTTAACCCAGTCAGTACCATTTAAACTGAATTCTAGTGGATCATAACCATTTTCTAGTTTAACTCCATTAGTAATTTTTAAAGTTTTAACAACTTTAAAGTTAGTTTCAGCAGTACCTTGAGCAGCATATTCGTATTCACCACTAGTTCCCGGAGCTATAACTTTATCTCCATCAGCAGATGCAACATAAACACCATCTACATTTGAGTATGATTGTTTAAATAAATCATCTACAGTTTGAGTTGTAGTTTCTGTAAAGTCCCATCTAGCAACTCTAGCAGTATCAGTTGTTCCATATGAAGAAATATATTTTGCATATGTTCCACCAACTGAGCTAAGAGTAACAGCAACTAGCATAACTAATACAGCTAAGATTCCCATTTTTTTGTTTTTCATCATTTTTCACCTCCCCCATTTTTAAGATTAAATTAATTTGTATAAGGATCCCTTATACCCCTCGGAAGCATGCTTTCAATAACTTCCTAATCTATGTAAACACTCCACCGGAATGATTACACCATTAATTATTTACTATTGGTCTTTTTTGTTGTCTTCTTCTTAGTCTCAGTAGACTTAGAAGACTCTTTTTTTGTACCAGTAGTTTTTTTAGTTGTCTTTTCTTTTGATGTTTTATCATTTTCAGAAACATCTTTCTCTTTAAGAGCCTTTTGTCTTTTAAATTCCATAAACTCTTCATTTTCTTTGTCACGTTCAGCCTGTTCTTTCTTTCTTTTATATTCTAAAAACTCTAACTGTTCTTGACTAAGACTTTTCTTATTAGATAGCATAAACGCTACTGCAAAGACAACAGTAATAGCTAATACTACAATTATTATAGTAGTAGGCTCAGAAAGCGACTTTAACACATTACCTACAGAAGGAATTCTTGCAACATATATACCTTCAACATCACTAAGTTCAACCAATTGTTGGTCTTGCGATGAGTTGTTATCTCCCTTAGTGATAAAACTATCTTCTCCACGATTATCAACTATCTCGATAATTCTGTGAGTAGTAACAGTTCCTTCTGCATCTCTAAATGCTATGACATCGCCTATCTTTAGGGTGGTAGGATCGACTTCTTTTGTTATTATTAAGTCTCCCACCCTGATATCTGTCTCCATTGAACCAGATAGTACAATAAAAGGTTTAAAGCCAAATACACTAGGCACCTTATCTTTATCAGTATTGGCTTGGAACATAATGGATAAGTTAATTAGTAATACAGGGACTAATATAACTACCGCTATGATTGTAAGCCAATTACTTATCTTTTGATACCACCTTTTCTCATTTTTCATAATATCACACCTTAACCTTTTATTTTACATTTTTATTTTATTAGCAACGTTCACTACGATACAATGCTTTTGGCTTATTTTGTGGCAATGAATATTGTTTTAAATATTCTGAAACAGCTTCATTATACGCTACATATAAGTCAGTTTCATCTTTTTCTATATATTCTTCTTCATGTTTCAACTCTTCTTGCGTTGCTTCTTCTACTTTACCTTGAGAATTTTCCTCTTCTTCACTTTCTTGAGCATCTTGTGATTCTTCAGTTTGTTCTTGCTCACCTTGATCTTGTCCTAAATTCTCTTCGTCTTCTTGACTTTCTTCCCCTGATTCTTCTTGAGTTTGGTCATCAGTTGTTTCTTGAGTTTGGTCATCAGTTGTTTCTTGAGTTTGATCATCAGTTGTTTCTTCTTGAGAAACACCTTCTTGAGTTTCATTTTCTTCTTGTCTATCTTCTGTATCTTCAGGAACGTTTTCTTCAGTCACTTCATCAGCCGCTGAAGAGGTTTCCTCGCTACTAAGAGAATAAGTATCCTCAGATAACACACCAAGAGAGAAACTTACCCCATCATATTCCCATGACCAATCCGATTCAAAACCTATAGAAGGAACCAACACATGCGAACACTTATTACATCCAATCTTGTCGAAAATATCATCCGGGATTGCCTCTCTATAAGGATCATGAGGAATCTTTATTGTACGTGATTCATCTTCCTTACCACATTCACTGCAGACAAATTTGGAAATTCTACAATATGTCATCGCTTCTTCAGAAGTTAATGTTTGAGGAATCTCTTCAAAATTACAAGTATGTGTCATTACTCTACCGCAATCACATGATCCAGTACCATTATCAATACATACAGTAAATTCTCCGTTAACAGTATACTCATATCCACAACTGCTATATTTATAAGTAGTTGTTTTAATATGTCCATCTTGACCATCTTGTGTAGTTTGTGTATAAGTTGGTGTTCCAACTTCTGTTTGAGTTTCACTTCCATGAGCTACATTATTATTTGTAATAGTGTAATCTTCATCACATTTAGTACAATGAGTATCATTATGTGTATCATGTCCTGAAGCTGTACCACTTCCTGGAACTACAGTTACTGTTCCAGTACCATCAGAAATATGTGGAGACTTTATACCCCTATGAGTTTCATCATATGTACAAACTTGTTCACAGTTTTCATCATCAACTTTTACCCATTTCCAATCATGAACATGTACTCTACCACAAATACACTCTAGCGTATCTTTATCAAATTTACAGTTTTCAGGTTCTCCATATTCAACTTTTTTATAAGTACATGGTTCTCCATCAATATATCCTGTACATGTTGTTGTAGTTACTTTTCTATGTTGGTTATTTGGAAGTTGTTCATAAGTTGTTTCAACTTTTTCAATATGTTCATGTTCAACTTTAATATCTCGTATATCAGCTTTTCCACATTCACAAGTACCTTTTTCAGTATTTGTTCCAGGAATTTGTATATAATTTTCAAATACATGGTCGCTTGTAGTTCTGCTTACTTCAACATGATCATCACCGTATGTACAATCTTTTGTAACTACCTTTGTGTGCGTTTTTCCTTCTTTATCAATATAAGTAGTTACAGTTGGTCCATATGTATGATTATGTACTCTTCCACAAACACACTCTAACGAATCTTTATCAAATTTACAATTTTCTGGTTCTCCATATTTAACTTTTTTATAAGTACATGGTTTTCCATCAATTTTACCTGTACAAATTGAAGTTGTAACTTTTCTGTGTTGATTATTATCTAACTGCTCATAAGTAACTTCAGTTTTTATAACATGTTCATGAGCAATAGTTATTGTACGAGTATCTGTTTTACCACATTCACATGTACCAGTCTCAGTATTAGTTCCATCGTTTACAACATAATTAATAAAATTATGTTCGGACTTCGTTCTACTAACCTCAATAGTATCATCACCATATATACACTCTTTAGAAACAATCTTTGTATGAGTAGTACCTTCAGCATCTACATAAGTAATTATTTCATCACCATATTCATGTGTATGCTTTCTTCCACAAATACACTCAAGCGTGTCTTTATCAAATTTACAATTTTCTGGTTCTCCATATGTAACTTTTTTATAAGTACAAGGCTTTCCATTCTTTTTGCCTTTACATGTTACAGTAGTAACCTTTCTATGCTGATTATCAGGAAGTTGTTCATAAGTAACTTCTGTCTTTAAAGAATGTTTATGTTTCTCATTACCTTTATCCTTGTCATGATCACCATTATCTTTTCCATTATCATCATGATCTTCATTACCAAGGTTAGAACCATTTTCACCATTTGTATTTTGTATACCATTATTTTGTGAAACTTCAGTATTTGCTTTTTCTTCAATATCTAATGAAAGAACTAAATCCATATTCAAATAAAGTTCTGGATGTCTTAAATAATTTAATAATGTTACATTTTGTTCAGCTGTACCTCTATAGTTTTCAATTTCATAAAAGCGAGCCAAAGTTTTACGATAAGAATATTCTGAACCAAATCCACCTAATACTAAAGCTTTAATAATAGAATTTTTTACATAGTCTTGACTAATAAATTGTCTTGACAAATTAGGTATTACTAATTCTTGTCCTTCAAACATAACTACAAAATAATCTTCTTTATAATTATGATTATCTACGTTTATTACCTCAGCACTAGTATCTTCTTTCAAACCATTTTCAGGTATTCTTTTTCTATTGGCTTCCTCTTCAATTTCATTTTTATCAAGAGAGTTTTCAGTTTCTTTATTAGAATCTTCAAGTTCCTTACTTGAATTTTCTTTTTCCTCAACAGAATCTTTAACTTCTGTTTCTTCTATACTTTCATATGCAATAGAATTTTCTTTAGTTAACTCATTTGCGTTATCAATGGAACAACCACTTACTGTAGTTGCGAGAGCAAGTGCCATAGCAAGTCCTTGCATTGCTTTTCTGACTCTTACAATTTTTTTCATACTTTTACCCCTCACTTTTAACCATTTTACTGCATTTGCTTCAGTTGTTGGTCCATATTTTATATCATTTATTTTAATTTGTCAAGTTTTGCAAAATGACTATTAAAAAATAACTCCCAACACCCAATTGCTATTGCATATATTATAATACAAAAAGATAGAAAAATCTATAACTTTTCTATCTTTTTTTAAAGTACAATTGCAATTAATTTATCAGTACCCTTATTTACTATTTTACCAACTGTAGTTGTAAGTTTATATCGTGTATTATCTTTCATCATTGAAAGTTTAGCTTGGATACCTTCTTTAACTATATTATCTAAACTTCTACCAAATATTTCACTTTTCCAAATACTTGACGGATCAACATTGTAGTCTTTCATAATGTAGTCAATTAATTCTTTTGATTGTACTTCACTACCGATAATTGGCTCGAATGTTGATTCAACATCAACCTTCATCATATGAATACTGGTAGCTTTAGCATTAAGCCGAACACCATACCTGCTCCCCTGCTTTATTATTTCAGGTTTTTCAAGCTTCATATCTTTCAAACTTGGATAAACAATTCCATATCCAGTCTTATAAGTCATCTTTAAAGCATCTTGAAGGGAATGTGTTTCTTCTCTTGATTCTTCATAATCACTTAATATCTTTAAGATTGTCGCTTTAGATATATCTGAACCGCCCAATATATTTTTTAAAGTTTCATCATATAAATCATCGCTACTCTCAAGATTTAAAGAAACAATACCACTACCAATATCAACATTACTTATATAAGCTCTTTTTATATAAGGACTATCTTGATAATAATTAATTATATTACCAACATCTTTTATCTTATTAATATTAACAACGCTTTCTCTAATCTTATCTAAATAATGTGCTTTTATTTCATTTTTATTTGAAAGTACATGTATCCATTCTGGAAGTAACACATTAACATCAACTACAGGGAACTCATCAACGGCAAGTTTTAAAATATCATTGATTTCTCTTTTTCCCATATTTTCAACATTCATAGGTATTACTTCAACACCATACTTCTCTTCAATTTCTGCTTTAATTTTTAAAGTTTGAGTATCAGTTGGTGAAGTTGTATTTAATATCACGATAAAAGGTTTATTTAAAGTCTTAAGTTCATTTATAACTTTTTCTTCAGCATCTACATAATCATTTCTTCTAAATTCATTAAAAGAACCATCTGAAGTTAAAACTATTCCAATTGTCGAATGATCTTTAATAACTTTTTCTGTTCCAATTTCTGCTGCTTCAATAAATGGTATAGCTTCACTGTACCATGGAGTATTTACAAGTCTTGGATTTCCTTCATTATCTTCATAGCCAATAGAATTATCTATAACAAAACCAACACAATCAATTAATTTTATATTAGTTGTAAAATCATCTATCTTAATAGTTGCTCCATTAGAAGGAACAAACTTTGGTTCTGTTGTCATTATTTGTTTACCATTAGAAGATTGAGGTATTTCATCTAAACATTTCTTTTTCTCATACTCATCTTCAATATTAGGAACAACTAAATTTTCTATAACCTTTTTTATAAATGTTGATTTACCTGTTCTAACAGCTCCAACTACACCTAAGTAAATTGAGCCATTACCTCTTTTAGATATACTTTCAATTATTTCTTTCATCTCCATAATTTTACTTTCCTTTCAATTAATCGTATGAAACTTTTTCGAATTTATAACTAAAAAAAGGAAATAATAATTTTCTAAAAGAAAAGACTATTACAATTACTCATAATAGTCTTAACTAATTTAAATTAAACACAACCAAACATTCACTTACAAATCACCTTATGATTAAACATTACCGATTGAATCAAATATTTTAATAAATACACTACAAACAAAATAATAACACAATTAGCATCTACCTTAATAATTAAAGTTATCATTGTCATTATCAAAAAGCTA
>CAJUMA010000007.1:32905-71434 GCA_910587065.1 uncultured Bacilli bacterium
AATAGTCAAATATAATAAATAATAAATATAAATAAACAAAAATATCATAAATACAAAAAATAGAAAATTTTAAATAAATGTATATAGGTAATCTTAAAATTAAAAAAAGGAAAGAATATATTATTTTTTTTGCTAATAAACCAATTTTTTTGACTTATTCTAGTAAACAATATTGAACTATTTAATTTTAGTTCTTTATATACTAACTTGGCCACAATATAAATTAAACAAAGTATTGAAATAGCTTTCGTAGCTAAATTTACGTACGATAAATCTCTTATATTACCAATAGACAAAAACTCTAAATAATTAACATCACTTTGTTTCTCAGCAAGAGCGAAATTTATTACATTAATAACTAGATATACACATAAAGGCAAAATAATCACTTTAAAATTATTAACTGTCCTATAAAATAAATATTTTATATTTTCATATTTTTTTAAACTTTTAACTAAATAGAACAAAAAAGATAACAAATACACTTTAACTACAATAGAACAAAAAAAGTATAATATTTCGTTAAATATAGAGTAATAATCTTTATATCTAAAGAAAGACGATACAAAAAGTAATCCTATTGAAGTATTATTAATGAATGCATCAACTGGTATAAGTATGGTAACTATCGATAATACTATCGTTAAATTAGTAAGAATCTTCTTATTGTAGTAAAAATTAATATAAACAACTAAATAACTTATATAAATAAGGTATATGTAAACTTTAAAAAAAGACCACAAAAAGTAAACAGATACTGGGACATTATATAAATAATATATTTTGTTTTCAAAAACAAAAAAATCTTTAAAAGTTCTCATTAAAAAAACTATAGCAAAATTAACTAAATATATAAATGTTATCATTAGCATAATTTTCTTGAAAATATACAAAAAAAATTCTTTTTTATTTTTAAAACGAGTACTTATCTCGACTCTATTTTTATACCTAGATAAAACGATCAACGAAAATATTAAAGTTAATAGCATTAATAAGCCGACATAGTAATAATCATTATAACTATAAATAAGATTTTCAAATATTTTTGCATTAGGAGAAGAATCAATTATAGCATAAACATTAAATAGTATAAGTGATATAAATAAGTATAAAAAATCTTTCTTTTTTAATATAGAAAAAACATCATGTATTTTTAATCTAGCATTATTTTTCATGAATTAAACTTCCATTATCAATTCTATATAATACATCTATTAGGTTATCTATATCTTCTTTAACGTGAGTCGCAACTATTATTATTTTTCCCTGTTTCTTTAACTCTTTAAGTAATTTTCTCATATCATCACACGATTTATTATCTAAACCATTAAATGGTTCATAGAATATAAGTAAATCAGCATCCTCCATAATTACTTGAGCAATTCCTAATTTTTGTTTCATACCTAAGGAATAATTCTTATATTTTTTATTTCCTTCTTTATCTAAACTTACTATTTTCAAAACTTCATTAATTCTATCATCATTTATAGTTTTTTGAATTGCAGCTATTAATTTAAGATTTTCAAATCCGGTAAGTTCATTTACCATTTCTGGATTTTCAATTAGTGCCCTTGTTGACTTTGGTACTCCTGTGGTTTTAAGTGTTTCTTCACCATCAAATAAAATTCGTCCAGTATCAACACTCAATATTCCGCACAAAGTTTTTAAAAACACTGTTTTTCCTGTTCCATTACGTCCAACAAGTCCATAAATGTGACCAGGTTTTAATTCAATATTTATATTTTCAAATATAGTATTACTTTTAAAAGATTTTGATAAATTCTCTATTTTTACAATCATACTTAAACTCCTACTCTACCTAATTCTTTTTCTTTATTTTTATAAACTAAAATAAGAATGATAAAACTTATAATGAATTGAATTAATGAAACAAGTATATAAAGATATATTGAATATGTCTTTGGATTATAAAAATCAAAAATCCAAAAATATTGTGGAAGTGATTCAAATAACATCTCTAAAACAAAATATATTATCAATACTTCTACTACAGTAAATATAAATTTTCTATTTTTACTTAACATAATTAATCCTAAATTAATAAAAAACAACCATTTTAACATAATATTAATAGTATAGAATATTATAAACCCTGATGTACTGTAGTGAATTGCATCAAAAGTCTCTGCACGCATCGCGATAGTTAATGCATTTTGCCCATGGTTAGAGATTGTAAGAGAAAGCAAATATATCAATCCAATCATAAACGGAATTACTAAAACGTATTTGTATGAGTTTAATATAATATTTTTCAAAAATGATTTATATTCTTTTCTTTGAACATAATAATATAAATATTTTGATTTAAATAACTTATTTACGAAATTCAATGAAAATACAATTATTAGTAAAATACCATACATGGGAAGATGATATAAAATATCGGACCTAATAATACTAAAAAATATAGTATAAGTATCTGGATTATTAGGTAAACCAGAAATATCAATATCACAATAATCAGCTAAAGGTCCAGAATCACTATTGCATGCTCCGTTATAAGCATCTATATAGTCATAACCTGGATTCTTGCCACCATATATTTTATAAATTTGAATATATGATATTATAATCAGTACAAGCATAATTAGAAATAATAATATAATATTCTTTTTACTTTCTCTCACAAAATCATCCACTTTCTTTATAGAATATTTATACCGAATAATACCAAATTCCTGAACTAAAATACTTATAAATAGAAGTTACAGAATTTCTTAATTTAATTCTATAATTTCCTTTTTCTTTATAATTTGCAGAGGAAAATCTATAAGTATCATTTGTTCCAACATTCTTGTACCCAGTTTCATTTCCATTACTTTTTTGCAAATTTACACTAACATCATGAACAGTTCCATCATGAGTACTTGATGTTTTATTATTCCAATAAGTTTGGTCTGTCTCATAACTTTTATCATAATAATCAGAAGTATAAACACCTTTAAAAGCCTCTAAATCAACATTAAAAACCTTTCCTTGTTGATCAGCTAAAACTCCAAAAGCACCGCCAAAAAGCATTAGAGATAATGCAACTATCATTACTTTCTTCTTCATTTTATCACCTCCCTTCTAGTATCATAATAACTTATTATATATTTAAACAGACATTGATACGCCTTGTGAATTATCATAAACACTTACAGCAGTTCCACTAAATTTAAAAACACCGCCATAACCATCAGCAGAGATCGTATATTTTCTACTATTAACTGTACTGATAACTTGTTTAGCATGTTGATAACTAGCGTACACTGTCCCACCCTTCCTAACTTTATATGTTTGAGTAAGGCTAATATTTGTACCTGATATTAAAACTGTTTGTCCAAACCCATTATTTTGCCTATCAATATTTTCATAAAACTTAGAACCATTCTTATTTAACAAGTTTGTTCCCGGTAATTCTAGTAAATCTGTTCCAACAAATCTTGCTCCAATTACATCATTACTTTTAGTTGTAGGAGGCTGAAACCATTCAGCGACCACAACAATTTTAGGGTCACTGCCACTATCTACTTTAGAAATTTTTAAAGTTTTCTTTGTTCCAGTTACTGATTCAGCCATTGGAATAATTGTTGGATATGAATAATTAGTTACTACATTATTTACATGCATTTCACTTTTATCAAAATAATTAAAATCATCATGAGTCATATATTCTTGATATCCATCAAAGTACATTTCAGTAAAGAATTCATACTCTTCTTTAGTAAATGCAACTCCATAACTATTAACATACTAATTTTCTTCTGCATTTACTGTTTTTATTCCAACAAGCACAACCAATAAAACAAACAATATTTTTCTCATTTAATAATCTTCCTCTTTTCTAACTACATCCTACAAAAAAACACAAAAAATGTCACGCCGGAATTTCTGACATTCCAATTTTGCAGTTGTATAAAGCAAAAAAAATAATGAACTTATTTGTTCATTATTCAAAATATTTATTATAGTATTTTTCAAAAAAATTATTATATAAATTATAATCTTTATCTTTATTAATATTTCTACGCTTTTGCAAAATATTAGAATCAATATTACTTTCTAAATAGTATAGATTATTTGAATCTATATAATATTCATATTCAATGTTATACTTTTTGTATTGTTCTGTAACAAAAAATATATTAGCATCTGGAACAAACCCCAAATAGACAGTACAATCTTTTAGCTTTTTTTCATAACTATATGCATTATGTTCATATTTAAATTCTTTTAATATCTTTTCAGGAATTATTACCTCTCTTTTTTCTACATTCTTTCCATCCGTTACAGGCTTATCTTTTTTAAATATTAATCTTTTATTTTCATACTGTTTTACAGTGCTTAAATTTAAAGTTTCTTTTTTATTTTCATATTCTATTTCTAAATAGAACATTCCTTTTTCTTTAACTATTTTTTTATAATCAAAATATTCATTATAGTTATAATAATCAGTAATATAAAAATATTTATCATCAACTTGCTGAATTAATTCATCAATATCACCATCTTTATATTTTAAAGTGAGTCTTTCAATAGTTTGACTATTTTTAGATTCAACGCTTAAACTAAAGTTTATATTTTCTTTTGAGATAATTAACATTCCTTGATTTGTAACAAAATTATTACTTTCTCCACTCACTTTATAAAACTTAACTGAATTATATGAATAAAAAAAATAATAACATAAGAATAAAAATGTTAACACAATAAAAATTAAAGTTATAATAAATAATAATTTTAAACTTTTCTTTTTCTCAAATTTAACTATACTATTAACAGTATCATAAAATACTTTATTAGATTTTTGTATATCATGATTATTAGTTTTTTCTCCACAATATAATTCTTCTATTGAAACATTAAAAATCTCACTTAATGATAGAGCTTTATCTGGACTAAGCATCGTTCTTCCATTTTCAATATCAGAAAGATTACTTCTACTAATGTATATTTTTTCTGCTAATTCTTCTTGTTTTAAATTACTATTTGTCCTAAGATTCTTTATAAATTCACCTATTTTTTTATTATTCATAACACATCACATAGTTATTATAACATGTATTAAAAAAATTCATAAAAAAAGAAGAACTTAATTGAAGTTGTCAATAAAAAGTAGACAGTAAAAAAGAACTATTTAAACCCTAGTTGAGTTCTATACTCAATTGGGGTTTTATAATTTAATGCATAACTTGGTCGATAATAATTATTATCATATATTATATCATCAATAAAATCTTGAACTGTGTTATAATTATTTATGTCAAAATCAATATACATTTCTTTCTTAATCCAGCCGTTTTTAGATTCAATTACTGGATTGTCTGTAGGTGTGCCAGTTCTCGACATCGACCTGGTTACTTTATAAGAATTAAATATATTGTTAAATGACACTGAGGAATATACAATACCTTGATCTGTGTGGACAATAGTTTCTAGGTCTTTATATCCTCTTTTTATTTTGTTATTTAACATATTTTCTGCTGCTTTATTATGATTCAATATTCCGTTACCGTACATGTTTTCTCTAACATCTGAACCAACTATTTCATTATTAAATACATCTAAATAAAATGTCCAATCATATTTTTTTCTTTTAAACCAAAATGAAGTAGTATCTGAAACAATTTTCTCAAAGGGTCTTTTTGTTTCCCAATTATATCCAATTTTATTTTCGTATTTAACTGATTCTTCGCCAGGTTTCTTATATTTATAATGTTTTGCTTTAGATTTTATATTTAATAATTTACATACTTTATGAACTAAATTAGCAGATATAATCCATCCAGTTTCATCAACGATTATTTTTCTTATTCTATGGTATCCATAGCTTGGTTTTTTATTATGAACTTGAATTATTAATTCACCTAAATCTTTACGATTAATTTCATATTTATTTAAAATATCTCTTGTCTTTAGCCACTTATAATACCCACTTCTTGAAATGTTCATAATTTTGCATAATGATTTAACGTTGTATTCTTTATTTAATAATTCTACAATTTCAAATTCTTTTTGCTTTATTTCTTGAATATTACAATTGAACCATCACCTTTCACAAGGTATCCTTTTTTTAATCGTTCATTCTCGATTCTTAGTTTCATATTTTCATATTCTAATTCTTCTTCTCGATTTTTAAAGTTCTTTTTAGAGTATACTTTAGCTAATGGATTTCCAGGCTTTCTTTGGTTTTCTAATCCTTTAATTCCTTTTTCTTTATATTTTCGAACCCATATACTTAACATTCCGTTATTTATACCAGTTCTCCTTGTTACTTCACCAGAAGTAAGTTCATAATCTAATATTGGTTTAATTATTTTATATTTTTCCTTTGCAGACCAATATTTATTTTTTCCACCTTTTGGTCTTCCTTTTTGCATTCTATCATCTCCTTAATTCAATTTTATCAAAATAAAAAGTAAACACATCTTTTTTTGTGTCTACTTTTATCTTACAACTTCATAATTAAAATTCTTTTTTATACTTCTTCATTAATTCATTTAAATTCATCATTCTTGTGTCAAGTTCATTAATCGCTCTTGAATATTTATAAAGTTCTTCTTCTACTTCATCGGGAATAGTATTCCCTTCAAATTTATATTGAATCTTATGATCTAAACTTGCCCAGAAATCCATCGCAACAGTCCTAATTTGAATCTCCGCTGGAACATACTCAACTTTGCCTTTTAAATAAATTGGAACAAACACAATTAAATGGTAACTTGAATATCCTGATTTCTTAGGACTCGCAATATAATCTTTTCTCTCTTTAATAATAATATTTTTTGATTGTGAAATAGTTGAGACTATATCATAAACATCAGGAATAAAAGAACAAACTATTCTAATACCAATTATATCAACTAAATGATTAACAATATTAACTGTCGTAATTGCTAAATTTTTGCGCACTAATTTTTCATTTATACTTTTTTTTGATTTTATTCTTGATTTAACATGTTCAACTGGATTATACCCATGAGTTGATGCAAATTCTTTTATTAATATATCTATTTCAGTCTCAAGCATTTGTTTCCCAAACTGATACTTTTCCATTATTTCATCTATATCGTTCATCTATTCCACCTCCTTTTTTACATTGTGAAATTATAATTAAATAACTGTCTAAAGTCAAATTATATTATTTTATAATGTTTATCATTAATATAACTGCTAGCAAAAATAAGTACATAATAGACCCCACAAAGAAACCACTTAATGCTGAAGTAGCTTTTAAATGTTCTTCTTCAACTTTTATCTTATATAGAATAAGTCCTAAAAAAGGAATAAATACACTCAAAAGAAATAGTCTATTGCTCTTATGATCATAATCATTTCTTAAACGTTTTATACTATCTTTATTTGTAACACTAGAAATACCAATTGGTTTATTACAATAAGGACAATTTCTTGCTATAACTTTTATTTCTCTTCCACAATTAACGCATATTGTCATTACTATTCTCCTACTCTTATAATTCTTGTAGTGTTACCTAATGTAAACTTAATAGTTGATGAACCTGCATTTCCTGACTTAGTTATACGATATTTATAACTTAACTTATCTAAGCTATACTTGCCATCATATTCAACATAAACATTAACACCTTCATCTTCATGAGTTATAACTAAATCTTTTGCTTCATAACCGATATTCCCATTATCTGTTATTGTTACTACTACATTATATACATCATCTTTAAAACTATCTAAACTTATATTATAAATAGGCTCTAATTCCCTTTTATCATTTAAGACATCAACACTTATAAAATCATTAGATACATATAAATCTCTTATTTGTTCTTCCCCATTATAAAGAAGTTTCAATTTAGTAACTCCTTCATTTACTCCAACTAACTTGCCATTTATAACTCTGGCGATACTTTCATCTTCAACCGATATGCTAATCTCACTTAAATCAATCCCAATTGGATCAGTAATTATTTCTAAATCATTTTCTTTATTATTTAAGATATAGTACGGATGATTAGCAAGTTCAATAGACTTTATTTCACCTGCTCTTACTTCAACAGCAATTTCTTTTTTTATATTTTCGTATACTGCAACTAACTTTGTCTTCCCAATTTTGTTACCAGCCTTTATAACTAGACCACCACCACTTGATTCAATACTAATTAGGCCCTTATCATACTCAAATTTTATATTATTAATTGACATATTTTTAACTTCTAAATAATTATCAATTTTATAATCATTATAAGTTTCAAAGACTAAGCTTTCCAAAGTAAAAGAAAAATCACAACCATTACACATATTTATTTTAGAAGTTTTTTCTTCTTTTTTATATGTTTCATTCGGTTCATCATACCTTACTTTTAAAAACTTAAAATAAACGAACATAATAACAATAAAAAAAATAACAGCTATTAAAATTATCATATTTACAATTTTTATTGTTCCATCACTTTTAAAAAAATATTTCTTCATACCCACTTATCCTTCTACATTCATTATAACACAACCAAAAATAAGTAGAAATACTTCTACTCATTTTTTAACATATCTTCAATAAAAATATACGTTGGGCGTGATATTTCTGATTTCTTAAATTGATCCATTTTGGCTTTTTCAAAACCTATACATCTGTCAGGTTCCATATTTTCTACTTCGCCAGATAAAATGCGTCCTTTATAGCCGATAATAATCCAGTTTATTACATCCCCTGTCGTTTTATCAACAGTTGGATTTAAGACAGCACCTAAATAAGTTTCTATTTCAAACTCCGCATTACCCGCTTCTTCTTTTAGTTCACGCATTATGGCACTTCTAAAATCTATATCACTATGGTTTACAGAGCCACCTATTGCTTGAAGCATACCTACTTCATCTCTTGCTCCAGGTCCTCTTCTATTCAATATTAAATTCCCATCTTTATCAAAAACAAAACAGATAACACAAGCTTTTATTTTACCAAAGTCTTGATCAAATTTACTTAATCTATTAACAAGTTCTTCTAAATTGTTTACTTCATCACGAAACAACATACTTCCACTTCCTATTCCACATTTATTATTATATCATATTATCTAAATTTTTGGGTACTTTATCATTAACAATTAATTCAATTATTTTATCTTCTTTTTCTTTACTAACTTTTTTACCAGTTAAAGAAGAAAGTTCTTGAATTATTCCACTTAAAGTTTCAGGATCCTTCATATTCCCTTCATTTAATTTAGAAGCTATATTAATAATATTTTCTTTAGAAACATGTGTTTTCTTTTCAATCTTATTAAATACACCATCGTTAAGTTCCATATAAACACCTCAATATATAATATGAATCATGTTTACTTTTGTACACTTTTACTAACCAGTTTTAAATCATGGGCTTTACCATTCGTTAACTTAATTACTTCGATATCACTTTTTAACAATTTATTTACGAGATTAGTTGTGAGTTTTGAACCATGACTTTCTCCCATCTTCGTTAGTCCATTAGATAAAATTACACTTGTATTCTCTTTTGTCCAGTAACCATAACTACCAGCCATAAGCCATTTATTATAAGGGCCAGCAAATCCTCGATTACTTTTTGACAATTCTTGAATAAATTCTGGTGTTATACCCGAATGATTATGACCCGATAAAATTAAATTAAAGTTTTCAAGTGAGTATGCTAACTTATTATTTTGAATAAGGCCATTACAAGAATGAAGAAGCATAATTCTAAATTTATTAGATTTATTAAAATGAATTACATATTTATCTAGTAATACTTTAAATAATTCACTACTTTCTTTATTTTTATCATACCAAGAATATCCTGGATCAAATCCTGTTACTTCTATACCATCAACATAAAATATTTCTTCATTAGATAAAAATACATGAATATTCGCATTTTCATCTAAACTTTCATAATATTTTAAATTTCTATTTTCCTCTGCTTTAGCGAATAATCCCTTACCCTTAAAATTAACTAAGTCATGATTTCCATTACTTATATATATTGGCATATCTTTTTCTTTTTTTAAAGTATCAACTATTTCTCTATTATGAGAATTATCAACTGAATCAAATAAATCTCCGGGGATAGTTATGATATTTGCACCTACATTAGATGCATACTCTAAAGCACTTATTAATTTTTTAACATCACTGTGAACATCAGTAATATTAACAACTACTAAATCTTTATCTATCAAAGGACTTTCCATATTATATTTTCTTACTCTAAGCATATTATCACCTTAACAATTATATCATAAACATTTTATCCTACTACTATATTTTAACCGTTTTTTATATATTTTATGAATAAGAGAAGAAACTTTATTTATATCTTTTGTACCATTAGTACATTCATAAAGTCTAGCTAAATCGGAATCAAGTATTACCTGAAGACCCCTTATTTCATAAATTAAATCTTCTATTTTTTCTTTTACTGGTAACTCACTCATTCATTTCACCAAACTTTCTACTTAATCACTTCACAAGTTACTATAATACCTAAGCATTCTCGCAATTACAGCAAGAGGTTTTGTCAAGATTTATCAAATTTTAGCAAGAAAAAAAGAATACTTTTTTAAGCATTCTTACTGTTAAGTTTATAAACATAAGATTGATTATTTTTTAGTACTATAAATGTTGATTCATGTTTTTCAATTACTTCTATATAGTTAATTGGTAAATTTAATTTCCTTGATATTTCTAAAATATCATCAAATCCCTGTACAAATATTATATCGTATCGAGTTAAATCAGGAAGTTTACTTAAATTAACTAATTCACTACTATAATCATTTATTATTTTATTTAATCTATCTTGATAAACACTTACCGAGCCATTAACACGTTTAACAATTAAAACAATGAGTAAAACAAAGATAATAATTGCTCCTAAGAATTCTAAACATATTATTACGTAAATAGTATCATCATCTTGATTAAGTTCACTAAACTCATTACGCATTTCATCTTTATCTTCACTTATTTTTATATTAGTAATATCACTTATTGGAATAAGCACATCAAGCGTTCTGCTATTAACAATAGATTTTCCTAATTTTTCACTGAACACTTGATAGTTATAGGTAATATCAAAACGTATCTCACTTTGAACGTCTATTCCTAAATTCTTTATTTGATTCTGATATTCATTATAAATACTATCAAAATCAATATCAAAAGTATTACTTAAATTAATGACACTACCATCAATAGTGTACCTCGCTACATCTCCATTATATATAACATTCTTTACTTCTTCATTATTTTGGTGCATAACTATATAGCCTTTTACAAAACAACTATATTCCCCATTTACAGGACTTGAAAAAGCCGTAGATATATTATAATAAGTATTTATATTATCAATCAATGATAACACATAACTTTCATCTTCACTGCTAGACTTAAAAAATTCATTATCAAGTTGCTTAACATTATAACTCATCTTATTAGATTCACTAACAATCATATTCTCAATTGATAAATCTTTTCCTCTCATATTATAAAAATAATTAAAGAAGAAAGAAGACACACCAATAAGAATAAGTAAGACAACCATTAATCCATAATAAAGAAAAGTCTTATTATCCTTCACAAGTATCACACACCCTTTATTCTATTTTGTATTCTCCATATAATTAAGCATCACATTCATACTAAACTTTAATGCTTTTTGCCCCTCAAATTCTTTAACATTTTGATTTAAAACAACTAAAGCATCTTGAGATAAATAAGAAACATCACGATACTTAATAGAAAGAACTATATAGTTTTTGGTATATTTATTTAATTTATCTCCAACACTTAATCCATATCCCTCAGTTATAAGGTTAGTCTTATTATCTCTTGTATACTTAATATTCGTATCAACATAATCACTTAAATAATAAGTTATACCTGTTTCTTCGCTAGTACCAACCTTAAAATTTCTCAAATCTGTCATATTAATATTACTTAAATAAGCATTGAAATCTCCATTATTTTCTATATTTCCATAAACGGTTAAAACATCTCCAGGTTCAGTTAAAGTTACATTAACAGTCATATTCTCACCAGTTGAGTAAACATCAGTTTCAAGCTTATTTGCTTTTAAATCAGTTAAAATAATATTCCATGATTTTCTGTTATCATAACATTCAGGATAAGCAAAAGTATTAGTAATAGTAAAACAAGCAACTGCAAGTAAAATACTAGCAACAGCAAACAACGTACCAATAGCTTTAGTTTGTTTTAAGTACTTCATAATAACACACTCCATAATACTCTAAATAAATTATATAATACTTTTGGGCAAAAAAAAAGACTAATGTCTCTTTTAAATATTTTTTTTGAATTTCCAGTTCTTAAAACGGAATGCTTTTCTCAATAAACTCTGTTACTTCACTAATAGTTTCAGTAAAATCAGTAAAATTAACATCAAACCATTTAATATCCATTTGATTATTAAACCAAGTATATTGTCTTTTCGCATAATTTCGTGTATTTTGTTTGCATTCTAAAACAGCTTCGCTAAGTGTTTCTTCATCATCAAAAAACTTATATAATTCTTTATACCCAATTGCCGTATTTAAAGCCTTTGAACGTATACCTTTTTTATAAAATGTTTTTACCTCATCAATTAAAGTAACAAGCATCTCATCAAATCTTTTATCTATGCGCTCATATAACACTTCCCTTTTCGTAGTTAAACCAATAAAAATAACATCATCATATAATAAATGATCTTTATCTAAAACTTGTTCATCTGAAGAGGCTAACATCTTAAGAGTACTAATTAAACGGCGACGATTATTATAATCTATCTCCATACTAGGATCAATTTCTTTAATCTTATTAATTATTTCCTCATCTCTTAGATCATCTATATAGTCTAAATCATCAGTATCAATAAAATCATAATTATATAAAGCTGCTTTAATATATAATCCTGTTCCACCAACCAAAATTGGTACGTGTCCCCTATTTTTTATTTCTTCTATCTTAGCTCTTGCATCTTTTTGATAATCATAAACTGTATAAAGTTCACTAACATCTTTTATATCCAATAAATGATGTTTTACTCCTTGCATCTCTTGCTTTGTCACCTTTGCTGTACCAATGTCCATTTCTTTATAAACTTGTGTACTATCGGCATTTATTATTTCTCCATTATATATTTTTGCAAGCTCCACACTCATTTTAGTTTTACCAACAGCTGTTGGTCCACATATCACAATAATCATTTATAAGCCTCCAAACTTGAATTAATTATAAATAATAAAGTAAACTTAGTCAATTATAAAATCATCACATATCGTGATGATTTATTTAAAAATATTGTAACAATGAAGTATTTTCAAATTCGCCATTTTCTCGTTTATCAATTCTATTATTTTTAATATTTCCGAGTAAATTATTTAAAACAATTCCCTCAAACATAGATTCACCAACATATATTAAAGAATCTACTTCAACAACTAAATTATTAATAACAAATTTGTCATCTTTTTCGTATACTATGTTCTCTAAGTTAAATAAATAACCTTCTTTATTTGTAATCTTGTAATTATCTCCTTCAATAGTTACTGGAACTGTTACTTGTAAATTATTTGTAATTTCTTGATCTGCAAGTAACCTAATCGTATCATTTCTTTTGGCAACATTTAGAGCAGTTTCCAAATTATTATAATATATCACATCTAATCCAGAACCAACAGACACTGTTGGATATTTGATAATCCATTTTTGTTCTACTTCATCATAATCAAATATTAAACTTACTCCATCATTTACCACAGTAAAGCTAGTTACATCTTTATCACCCTTAAGTTCTAAGACATTATTTATAGAAACTACATCATAATGATAAGCATGATTAGATATTATTTTCCATGAATTCATATCACTTCTAAGTAACTTATCTAAGTCTTTATCATCAATATTTCTAATGACGTTTATATTTTCTTTTGTTCTTGTAATTCTAAGATATTCAACATATTCTTTTTCTTCTGTCTCCTCTTGTGACTTTAAAAGTTCATTTTCACGTGCTTCTAATTGTATTGAATCATCTTCTTTTTTAACTTCTTCCTTAACAATTTCAATAGAAATATCAATATCCTTAACTACAGGAATAACAGGCTCGATTGGAGTAACACCAGGGATATCAACGCCCGGCGTTATTGGATCTATTTTTGTCGTTGTGGTCGTAGACGTTATTACTGTTTTTGGTTCAGTTGTGGGTGTTGTAGTCGTAGAAGTTATAGTCGATGTTGATGTCGTTTTTTTTGTGGTTTTCTTTGTTGTCTTTTTAGTAGTTTTCTTTGTAACTTTCTTTGTAGTATTATTTGTAACAATGTTTGTCGTGACTTTGGCCGTTGTTGGTTCTTCAGTTGTCTTCTCTTCTTCCAGACTTTCCAAATCACTATCTGCTAAAGAATTCTTAATCCATTTTGCTACTAAAGTTAAATCTTCATCAACACTTTTATCAAAATTATATTCTTCACCATCTAAATACCAACCATCAAATATATAACCATCTTTAGTAGGTATCGGTGTATCTTCTAACTTAGACCCGCTTTTAACCTTAATATTTTTAACTTCTGATCCCCCATTAGTTTTAAAAGTTATCGTTTTACTGTCACTAAAGAAACACCCGCTTATAAAAAATAAACCAACCAACAGTATTACTAAAGTCATTCTTAATTCTTTTACTTTTTCCACTTCCAACACCTCTTACTATAATTATATAAAAGTGTTAATTATTAGTAAATTAAAATGTAAACGAAAGAATCAAACTCTACTCTAATTTGACACTATTATTTAAACTTTATTTTTCTTCGACTTTTTGATACAATAGACATGTTAGTTGAGGGGAGAAACTTATGAAGAATTTACCTAATATAAAAATTTTAGACGAAAGTGATAAAAGACTTCACCAAAAGTCAGAAGAAGTAACTTTTCCACTAGATAAAGAAACTATTAAAACTATTTATGATTGCTTAGATTATTTAGAGATGAGTCAAGATGAAGAAATGGCAGAAAAGTATGATCTTCGTGCTGGTATGGGCTTATCATTTTGCCAAATTGGTATAATGAAAAGAATATTTGTAGTTTCCGAAGATTTTGGAGATAGAACATTTGGAAGATATATTGTTATAAATCCCAAAGTAATAAGTCACTCAGAAGAGCTTATATATGTTGGCGAAGGTGAAGGTTGTTTATCAGTTAATAGACCTACTGAGGGTATAGTGCCACGTTATGCAAGAATGCGCATCAAAGCTTATGATGAAAATGGATGTGAATACGAAATACGTGTACGAGAAGATATATCAGTTGCTTTCCAACACGAACTAGATCATCTTGATGGTATTCTTTTTACAGATAAGATTGATAAAAAGAATCCATTTAAAGACCGAAATAAAATGAGAGAAATATAATTTAATTCTCTCATTTTTCTTTTATATCAACACTTAACTTTAAAGACTTAATCATATCATCCTGACTTGCTTGTTCACTGTCAAGCCAAAATTTTAAATTCAATATATCTTCTTTTTTCCCATCTAATCTACCACTATATATAATACCATTTACAACATCACTCATAAGTTTTACTTCTTCATCATTAATCGCGACAACTATTTTGTTAATATCTATTCCAAGACTTTCTGACTTCGAACTTACAATGACTTGATATTCTGTTGAAAAGTCCGACTTATTAACAATTTTAAATGTATTTGCTGGAGAGGAAGAAATTCCTTGTTGAAAACTCATAGGATATTCACCAAACTGAATACCTTTTTTTCCGTTTTCAAATTTCACACGTAAATTTTTATTGTTAACAAGTACATCTTGACTAAAATCATTATTATTAAAAATGACAAATGTTGCAACTAATATTAAAACTATAAACACTAATGAAATTGCAAACACTTTTAATCGACGTTTTATAATAAGCGCTGTACTCATTAATAACTCCCCTTACTCTATTTATTATATGATAATCAACAAGTTGACTCAACAACATTGACTATTTTTATACTTCTCTTTACACAAATTAGAGAAAGAAAAAAGAGTAATTAATAACTCTTATGGGCATTATAGTTTACAGCTTCACTTAGTGGTAAAGCAGATAAATTGTTTTCAAATGAAAAACCATACTCTTTAGAAGATTCTGATAAATCTCTTAAATCATCAATTATATAATCTAATTTATAATCATCTCCCGGAACATAGTCATTTTTATAATCAGCATAATCATTTTTAATTTCTTCAACACTAGCTAAAAAACTATGATTATTAGCATCAGTTGTATCAATATAATCTACTACTTTGTTCAAAAAATCTATTCGCAAATCGACTTCTACTTCGGGAGCAAAATAGTTATAGTTATCTGTATAACCAAACTCCTCTAATTTAGAGGCCGGAACTCCCACTAAATAAATAGTTTGACCGGGATAAATACCATTTGCATCTATTCCATTATATTTCTCAATTAATTTTAAGTTAGCTTGAACTTTATTCGTATCACTTTCATACGAATAGACAATATCTAATAATGTATCCCCAAAACTAACAACATATGGGATACCACTGTAAGTTGGCTCATCAAAGTATGTTTCGGCTAAAGTATTTGGAATAACAGGATAAACAGTTTTATCTTTACTAGTTCGTCCTAAAAAGTAAGAAGATACGCTTATAATAAAATAAGAACTAAATAAAAGTATCTTTTTCAAATTCTTATTGTAGTAAATCATCTCTCCTATTTTATTTCCATTATTTCTTACAGTTTTCTTTTTGTAGTGATTATTCTTATCCATATAGACACATCCCTAATTATAGTATAAAACAAAGTAAAAGTTCATGCAATTATAAAACAGTTCCATTGACATATAAATTATCAACCGATGTAATAAGAACTTCCACAACTTCATTAACTTGACAAGTCTTATCCAAATGTACTTTTATATAATTGTCAGTTAGTCCTGAAGTTTCATCTTCTACTAAAACAAATACTTTCGTTCCTATAAATTTTTGATAATAATTACTCTCTAACTCTTCACTTAATTTTAATATCTTATTCACGCGTTCTTTTTTTAAAGAATCATTTATTGGTTTATAAATGCTTGCTTTTGTTCCCGATCTTAAAGAAAAAGGAAACGTATGAATTTTGGAAAATCCAATACTTTTTAAATTAGTCAAAGTTTCTAAAAAATCCTCATCACTTTCTTCTGGAAATCCAACAATTAGATCTGTCGTAATATTAACATCGCTTCTTATACTTCGTAATTTATTAATCATTTCCTTATATTCATCTATATTATATTTTCTATTCATTAATTTTAAAATATGATTAGATCCACTTTGAAGAGGAACATGAAAATGGCTACAAATCTTTTCATTGTTTTTAAATTCATTCATAAATTTATCATCTAACTCGGTTATTTCAATGGAAGATATTCTTATTCTTTTTAAATTATCATTTTTCGAAACTTCATGTATTAAATCTGTTAAATCAAAATCTTCCCCATCTCCATAAGATCCTGTATGAATTCCTGTTAAAACAATTTCTTTATATCCATTATTTGCAAGACAATTAATTTCCTCTATCGCAACCTCGAGCGACTTACTACGAATATTGCCTCGCATAAAAGGAATAATACAGTAAGAACAAAAATTATTGCACCCATCCTGAATTTTCACAAAGCCTCTCGTATGTCCTTCAAAATTATTTATTTGCATGTCTTCAAAAGACACATTTCTTAAATCATAAAAATTAACAATCTTTCTTCTATTTTTTAAATAATCATTAACTAATAAAACAATTTTTGACTTATCTTTATTTCCAAGCAAAATATCAATATCCAAATCTATTAAATTCTCTTTATGATGTTCTGCTGCACATCCGCAAACCACCAAACAACAATCAGGATTTTCTCTTCGAGCTTGACGAATTGTTTTTCTTGATTTAGCATCAGCTTGATTTGTAACCGTACATGTATTAACAATAATTACATCAGCATTATTCATCTTATTAGCCTCAATGAACCTAGCATTTATAAACATTTCTTTTATCAGTTCAGATTCATAAGCATTAACTTTACAACCTAAAGTTTGAACATTAAACTTCATAGTAATTCCTCATTTCTTAAGTATTATAACATTAAAAAAAGAAAAAAGGGATAATTGTTATCCCTATAAAATATTTTATTCAAATAAAGACTTTGAAACTTCTATAACTGGACGAACACCTGCGAAGTTGCCATCCAAGTTGTTACGATAGTCAAATTCACAACTCAAGACATAGTCTCCCCTCGAATAAATAGCCCACACGTAGTAAGTATAACCGTACTTCGTACTTTCAATTTTTTGGGAAGAAGTCCAATAAGATGTTGAAGTTATATAAAATGGTGCTTCAGAACATGTCGTTTGGCTTGAATCGCATCCAGCTACTTCCAATTCTTCTTTGGTTATTAATCTTACATTATTAACCGTTATAGTTGCGTCTAATTCATTTAATTTAGCTGCATATGCTTCCACATATGGTTTTACTTGACTTATGCTATAATCACTTATATTTTTACCACTGTTTATTGGCTTACTAATTTGCTCATTATAATATGACCAAGTTATGTAAGGTACGGTTGCTGTATAAGGAGATGATGCGGTAAATCCTATTGCTCGTGGATCTTGTAGGCCAGTTGCGTCTGCTAGTTGGTTTGTACATGCCGAAGAATTAGAGCAAATATTTCCTACATATAAATTATATTGAGCTATAGCTTTTACATTATCTCCATCTATATTATACACATAGAATGATTCACTTCCAACTGTAATTAAATCTCCATTAGATATATCTCCATTGCAATCATTATCCTTTAATGTCCATTGATTAAATATATAAACGGTCGGATCAGATATAGTGCATTCCTTTGTTGGTTCTATTGTAGTTGCACTTGTCGTTGTTGTCGTTGCTGTTATTTCATCTCTTTCTTTAGCTGTTCCTGTTAAAGTACATTTAATATGTATATCCATGGCTTCTGTTACTGCTTTTTTTAGTTTTGCAGTAATGGATCCTTGTTTAGTTTCTCCTGCTAATAGTTCCATACTCTCTGGTGTATAAGTCATATTGACATATTCATTTTCGCCTTCTACGATGTTTTCACTTTCATCTACTATATTACATACAATACTCACATCAGCATCATAGTTTCGACTCGTGTTTGTTGCTTCATATTCTAAAGTTGATTCTTCATCTATTAGTGACAACACTTTTGTTTCATACGATATTTCTGTTTTACTTTCACTGATTACATCATTTCTTTCTGCTCCATCAATAGTTGCACTTGTGAATATGATTTTAAAATCTTCACTGTTTTCTCCAATTGCAAGTAGTCCATTTATTACTAGCACTGATGATACACTTGCAAATCCAATTGCTAATAAAACAATAAGTGTAAGTACAATATTTCTTTTTTTATTATCCATAAGTAACCTCCATCTATTTTATAACCTAATACATTTATACCATTTTCCGTTAATGAAAGCAAGAAATTTGGCTTTTTTATCATGCAATACTTCTTTTATTTTACATAAAGAAAAAAAACATTCCTAAGAATGTCTTAACTTTTTATATATTAAATACCCTATATTAACTATATATACGCCAATATAAAGAGGAATATAATACTTAATTAAATATAAAATAACTTCTCCTTTAAATAACGTATACATTATAATAAATATAATACTTACTCCTAATAAAGGACAAAGATTATAAAGCATACTTGATAATTTATCATATCTTTTATAATACTTCTTTTCCACATCTTTAATAATCATAAAGGTAAAGATTATATTAATTAGCCAAAAAATTATATTAACTACAGAATAATTTATAAAGGCTGGCAGAAATAACAAAATAATTTGTAAAACAAATAAAACAATAATATTCTTGATAATCATTAACGTGCTAAATCATTTTGAAGTTGTTTTAATGCCTTCAAAAAAGCTTCTTC
Organism: uncultured Bacilli bacterium; assembly: GCA_910587065.1. Classification (GTDB taxonomy): domain Bacteria; phylum Bacillota_I; class Bacilli_A; order RF39; family UBA660; genus CAG-582. The sequence goes on from CAJUMA010000007.1 coordinate 52,876, forward strand.
CTGTTGATAATTTAATAAAGATACTTCTATTTTAGTACGAGGCATTTCCGTTCCTTTATTGCTTTCTAAATCAACTTTTTTAACATTTACGTCAACTTTATTTTGAAATGCATCATCATAATTAATTTGTTTTGAATCCTTACTTGTTAGCAATTCTTGATAGCTTATAATTGCATTACTTTCTTGTTCCTCTTCATAACTAGTTAATCTTATAGCTGCAGGCTTATAATTCTCTTCTATGTTTTTTGTAATAGCCTCTAAATCTATTCTATCTTTTTTTGCTTTTTTTAATATGTCCATTTCCATCTTCCTATTCTTTATATATTTAAATAATATAATAAACAAAAGTGTTATCCAAAGAAAACTTGCAAATAAGAGTAAATTATCTATTGTCAACTTAATCACTCGCTTTTTTTCTGATTATTATATTATATATTTATCTTAAAAACAACGATAACATAATTGCTACTATATTGTTTAAAGCATGTATACCAATATTAGTGAGTATATTCTCATCGTTAAAAATGTATAAAACAGCTAAAGTAATTCCCATAATAACATATGTTACACTTCCAATAACTTCTTTTGCATCAAGACTCAATATTATCTTAATTAAATTACCATAATTAAAATAATAAAAGACCCCAAAACAAATAAATATTAAGACTACTGATATTACAGACAGCATTATTTTACTGTTCTTACTCTTATTATTTAAGTTTTGTATTTTATCTATTACTACCCCTAGTAATAGTAGTTCTCCAATGAAAACTATACTGTCTGTAACATGCATTAGTCCAAAGATTAAACCACTACAAGCAATAAAAACCTTTTTATTCTTTATACATTTTCTGAGTGCTCCGCGAAAAAGCAATTCCTCCTCAATTGGCGCAAACAAACATGATGAGATAATCATTATCAATGGTGCACTTTTCAATAGCTCTTCAATAGTTTGTTGATTACTTGCTGATTCCATCTCTACACCAGTTATAAAAAATAGTATAGCCGAAATGTAACTTGCAAGTATCTGCATTGCATTAACTATTAAATATCCAATGACAATAGCTAATATAAATTGTGATATTCTACCTTTAAAATTATTTCTTAACTTCATCCATGAATCTTTTATAACATCAAAATATAACATTGTAAAAATAAGAACCATTATAAAAGATATACAGCCATCGGCCAATGCCAGCTCTTTTTTACCAAAACTAGTTAAATCAAGTTTTATTCCATACTTAAGAAATAAAAGAGCAACATATGAAGTAAAGAAGAATACAATAAAACCAATAATAAGTTTTATTAAATTTTTAGTATTACCCATAAATTCTCCTTACATTATATAGTTTATTGCGAATATTCCAAATAATACATAAGTAATATAGGTTAACATTACTGACCATATATTTTGATTTGTCTTATACAGATATGTAAGCAACATAACTATGACGGCTGGTGTCAAACTTAAAAATAAGGCTGCTTCTATACTTGTATTTAAATTAATCGCGTAAATAACTCCATAAGTTAAACCGGCAAGTATTGACGCACTCCCTCCATTTTTAAAAATGTTAGAAAATCCTAAAGGAAAAACTACACACAATAGGAAAGGTAAAAGAATAGCATCTATTACTAGATTAAGTGCCGAATCTATCGTAAATTTTGTACTAAAGTAGTTAGTGAAATTATAAGAAACCTTAATTCCTCTTGGACTTCCTAAATAATTAAGTACATGATGCAATAAAACAGTTACAACTATTAGAAATACAAAACATGAAACACAGTAAATAAAACTATTTAGCCAAGTCTTACCAAATTTATTTTTCCCTGCTTTAATATTTCGGTAATATATAACAAAAGCAATTATAGCAATTAATAAATGTTTAATAAAATTAGCTATCACATACGCTGTACCAGAAAAGTGTAAACCAAAAATGTTTAAAACTTTAAAGTAAAACGCATTAAATAGGACAATTATAAGAATACATAGTATTAATTGCACAATGCCCATAGTTTTATTTTTCATATTACCACCTATAGTAAAAGTATAAATATAGGTGTAAAAACATACAATAAATAATTGTAAATTAACTCGATATTTACATTATTTTTTACACGGTTAAAATTGTATATTTTACACTGTTATTTTCTAACAATATACAATTTGTTTTGTTTATAAAAAGCATATAATATATCTTTTATTCCTAGATTATTATCATTTAAGACTTTATTTAGCCAAACATTAGTCTTGTTTATATTTAAAAGAGCATCATTATCAACAATACCATCAATAATAACTGGCAAAGGATAAATTCCTTTCTTATCTTTCTTAAATATTGAAAGCCTACCATTAGTTTCTAGAATAGCATAGTCAACTTCATTTAAACCACTTATCTGATTTTCTCTTAAAGATAAAAGCAGATCATCTAAACTATATCTTTGCTTAATCATTTCTTTAACGTTTAACTTACCATCTTGCACAATTAAACTAGGTTTACCATCCATGAGTATTCTAAGCTTATTAAATTTTAATTGAACAAAAGCCAGCAAGACTTCCAAAAAAACAAGTAACACGATTGGTATTATCGTAAGTATTGTGGCATCATTTCTATTTTCAATGGAAATAGCAACTAGTTCTGCAATAAGAATTGATATTGTTAAATCACTAATTGATAACTGACCTATTTCTCTTTTTCCCATAATACGATAAGAAAATAAAATAAAAAAATAAAAAAATAATGTTCTTGTTAATACAATTAATATATCCATATTATCACCTATATCATATATGCTACTATTCTTAAATTTTTATACAAAAAAAATAACACTTAGTGTTATTTTGGTTGTATAGACTCTAAAAAGTTCAAATAATCTATCATTGCTTCCTCTTTTCCTCGATGCATATGCCTTATAAAATATGTTCGATTATTAATTACACCAACAGCATAAAATGATTTATTGCCATAAACACATGACCAATCAACTCCATTAGCAGAAATAGTTTCTATAGCATCAACATCTTTACTTTCAAACCTAGCTACATCTTCAATTAAACTACGACTTGACTCATAGTTTGATGCAACAACTAAATCAATAACTATATTTGCATCTCCCATATATGTAAAAGAATATTGATAAGTATTAGCATGTGATGTTTTATAATTTTCCGGTGACATAACATCAAGAAGCATTCTGATGTTAACTGACTCATTCGCATTAATCTGACCATCATAATGATAATACTCTTGAACACTATCTTGTCCCGCAAAGTCACGAAGAATATTTATAGCTGCATAATAACTATAAATTGATGCAACACTGTAATTAATAATTAAAATAATTAATAATAAAACTATGTTAGTTCCACCAACTTTTTTAAGTTTACTTGCTATATCTTTTGTATTATTCATCTTTAAATCAACTATATGGACCGCTGCATTATTTAGAATTAAATGATTTGCCATAAATCCACAAGCAATATAAACAAATAATTCAAATAAACCAGTTATATACCATTTTATATTAGCTAAAGGAAATGTTACTTGTACTATTATACAAAGAAACATTACAAAAAATCCAATACCATATACTTTACGATATATTAAATAAGGACCGCCAAAAAAGAAAGCAGCAAAGTTAAAACTTTTATCAGTAATTTTTTTAGCATTATTGCCTAAGTAAGCATCAAATAATTTCATATCTTTTTTAGTCAGCATGTCTTCTACTTTTAAAGTTGGTTCATCATCCAAAAGGTTAGAAACATTATAATCTTGTTTTTTACTTTTTCTCGCTTCTTCAGGAGATGCCATTAATTCATCAATCATCCGTTCATTAGAACCATTTTTATTTACAATCGTTTCATCTGGTACTTCTAAACTCTCTTCTCCTTCCTCTTCAATAGTTTCTTTTTCTAAATCTTCATCTTCATACGCATATCCCATATAACTTACCTCTTATTATAATTATAAATTATCCACAAAAAAAAGTAAAGAAACTAACGCTTTTTACTCGATTTTATGTAAGATAATTTTGCTTACTGCCATAAAACAATTGTATAAATTCTTTTTTATTATGTTATACTTTTATTAGGTGAGAAGTAGATTATCTCTTGGGTATGATGCTTACCACATAGGGTTTACATCTTTATTCAGAAGAATAAGGATGTTTTTTATTATCTAAATATATAGTCCCCAAAATAGCAATCACTAAAATAAATTTGTTGCACTAAAAAAGAGATAATTAATTATCCCTTGATTATTACATTTTCAGTTGTCCAAAATGATTTCTTATTAGGATGAGCAAACACCGCATCTTGTGCTGCTTTATCCTTAACCACTATTTTCATATCTACTCTAGCTGGCATATAACTAAACATTTTTTCAGTTGCTATAATTGTTGAATCAACATTACTTAAGTCATACACAATTAAACTACTACACCTATAAAACATACCTCTCATAAGTGTTACATTACCTGTATCAAAATTACCTAAGTTTAATGTGGTTAGTCTACTACAATCCCCAAACATATAATCCATACTTGTTACTTTGCTTGTGTTAAAAGAACTTAAATCTAATGTAGTTAAACTACTGCAATCTCTAAACATCTCACTCATCATAGTTACATTGCTGGTATCAAAACTATTTACATCTAACGCTATTAAACTACTACAACCACTAAACATGTAATGCATTCTTGTTACATTGCTTGTATTAAAGGAACTTAAGTCTAAACTTGCTAAACTACTGCAAGAATCAAACATATGCGACATATTTATTACATTACCTGTATCAAAATTACCTAAGTCTAATGTGGTTAGTCGACTACAATCATAAAACATAGAAGATATATCTATTACTTTGTCTGTATTAAAGTTGCCTAAATCTAATGTGGTTAAACTACTACAATCCCCAAACATATAATCCATACGTGTTACTTTGCTTGTGTTAAAAGAACTTAAATCTAATGTAGTTAAACTACTACAACCACTAAACATGTAATCCATTCTTGTTACATTGCTTGTATTAAAGGAACTTAAGTCTAAACTTGCTAAACTACTGCAAGAATAAAACATCCAAGACATATCAGTTACATTGCTTATATCCAAATATTCTAAGTTTTCTATTTCGTTTAAAATAGAAAAACTGTAAAATAATCCTGAACTATTTTCATTTGCTACTACTCTTCCATCGGAATTTATATATAAAGTATATTTTGTTGTATCTTCATTTGGTACAAGATACGACATTACACTTTTATCTTGGTTTTCTGATACATCAAAGATTAAGTCTTCCTTTGTTTCATGTGTGTTTAATGCATTTTCAAATATTACTTTTGTTATATTAGAACTATATTTCCAAAAAGAAGTTCCTGATTTGCGAGCCATCAACTTTCCACCAATTTCGTTCGGATCAGAAGTTTCATCACCTAACTCATCTCTTTCTTTAGGTGTTCCTGTTAATGTACACTTAACATTTATATCCATTGGTTCTGTTACTGCTTTTTTTAGTTTTGCTGTAATTGAACCTTGTTTTGTTTCTCCTGCTAAAAGAGACATACTCTCTGGTGCATATGTCATATCAACATATTCATTTTCACCTTCTATGATATTCGAATCTTCATCTACTATATTACATACGATTTGTACATCGGCATCATAGTTTCTACTTGTATTTGTTGCCTCATATTCTAACACAGATTGCTCATCTATTAACGATAAAACTTTTGTTCCGTAACTTATTTCTGTTTTACCTTCACTTATTACATCATTTCTCTTTGTTCCATCTATACTAGCACTTGTAAATATGATTTTAAAATCATTACTTTCTCCTAGTCCTATTAATCCATTTAGTACTAGTGTTGTACTAACGGCAGCAAAACCTATTGCTAGTAGAGTTACTAATACTATTATTGTATTCCTTCTTTTCATATACTTTCTCCCTCTTTAGGCACACCTACCTACCATAATCATAACATTTTTTTTTTTTTTTTTTTACACCACCTAATCGTTCTGTCAAGAGAAAAAGTAGTTAATTTATACACTAGTTTACATAAAAAAAGAAGAATTAGATACTAGTACCTGTCAAGTACCCACTAAATAAAAAGATAAATTAATTTTTATTTTGAAGTCGATATTGTACAGGTGACAAGTATCCCAACTTCTTTTGAATGCGTTCATTGTTATACCAATGAATGTATTTTTTTATTTCTTCAGTTGCCTGCTTTCGTGTTATTTTGCCTAAAAGATATAACCATTCTTGTTTTAATTGTGAAAACCAATTTTCAATGGGGCAATTTTCCCAACAATGTCCTTTATGTGACATGCTTCTTCTAAAATCCATATTTTTTGATAGTTCAATATATTCATAAGCAAAATAAACAGCTCCTTGATCAGTATTCATTAATGCATTCTTATAATTTTTTACATTTTTATAACTTTCAATAATTAAATTTACATTATTGTTATTTGATGTAAAAAATGATACAATTTCATTGTTGAAGTAATCTTTTACTGCTGATAAATATAGATTTCCATCAGTACATTTTATATAGCTTACGTCTGATGAAAATTTTGTTCCAAATTTATTTGTTTTAAAATTACATTCAACCAAGTATGGAGCCTTATTATTAAGGTTCTTTTCATTTGCCCTTTTATTAGCTAATCCCATACCTTTTCTTACTATTACTGTTAAGCCCAATATCTTTTTATATCTTCTAATTAGTTTATGATTTAAGTTTAATTTTAGATTGTTTTTTATGTGATATTTTAGTCTTAGTGTTCCATAAGTCATTTTTAAATTGTTATGCTCTTCTGATATTACTCTAGCTATATCTTCATTAAAGTTATTGGCAATTGGTTTTCCTGTTTCACACCATTTGTAATAACTTCTTCTATTTATATTTAAAACTCTACATATCCTTAGAATTGGATATTCAATTTTTAATTTATCAATTATTTGATATTTTTCTATTTGTGTTGCTGAGAGCGGATTTCTATCAGAAGAGCATAAGATTTTTTTAATATATCAATATCCTCAATTTTTGGTTGCTCCTTTCTTTTCCCTCGATTATCTACCTCTAATTTCCCCTCATCATATTTTTTGTTCCAAATACTTACTGTTCCACAGCTCGGAATTCCATATTTCTTCATTAAATATGATATTGTTGCTCCATTTTTAAATTCTTTAACTATTTTTACCTTTTCTTCTAAAGTCCACTTCTTTTGTTTACCCATGAAAAAACACCTCCAAAGTTCTTTCTAAATAAATTCTAACATATTTTTATGTTCTTTTTATTTAGTGTGAACTTTAAAGGTATTATAATCTTACTTCTCCTTCTTATACTTAAACAATACTGATGGTCTATGTCCTTCACCTGTACGCATTTTATCTGTCTTTTCTACCTTTGGTTCAATAATTCTTCTAAATGCTGGATCTAAAAGCTTTTTATTTAGAATAACTTCATAAACACTTTGTAATTCTCCTAAAGTAAAATATTCAGGCATCATATTAAATACAATATCTGTATAATTAACTTTATTTCTTAATCGTTCAATACCTGAAAGCAATACTTTAGCATGGTCAAAAGCAAGATCTTTATTCTCTAATATTTTAAAATCATATCTATCCGTAGTTGCATCTCTTAATACTTTTTCTAATTTTATTGATATATCCTTTTCTCCATTAGTTAAAAATATATCAATATTTTTACCTTCTTCAAATATTTTTATATCAAACCAACTAGCATCATCACTTAGTTTTCCTGTTAACCTATCTTTATCAACTAAAGCCATGTAAGATGTTGATAAAATTCGCATACGAGGATCTCTTTTTACATCACCATAAGTATAAAGTTGTTCTAAATAAATATCTGATAAATTAGTTTCATCTTTTAAAATTCTTGCCGGTGCATCATCAAGATTTTCATCATACTGCACAAATCCGCCAGGGAAACACCATTTATCTTTAAAAGGATAAGTACTTCTTTTTATTAAAAGAACTGACATATGTTTCTCATCTGTTTTACGGTAATTATCATTTTCATAACTCGAAACACTTAAAAGTAAAACATCAGCTGTAACACTTACTCTTTTAAATTCTTCTGGATTATAAGCTTCTAAAAAATCTTTTTCACTTTTATATTCCATAGTACACCTCTACTCACTAATTATATCAAATAACTTTTCGCCAATAAACTCAATTATTATTTCTTTATTCTCTTTTCTTGTCTTTGTTTTATTAGCTTTTATGTCATATTTATAAAAGGTATCTGCCCCTTTATCATAAATACAAATAAAGACCTTGTCATCTTCACCTGACGGATTTTTGGGATCAGGGTTATTAAGTTTTCCAGTTATACCAATACCAAAATCAGAATTAGCAAACTTACTAATATTTTTAGACATCTCTTCTGCTGTTTCAATAGAATATACAGAATACTTATCAATTATATCTGGATTAACTCCCATTTTTATTTTATATTCATTTGAATAAGTTACAGCCGAAAATTTAAGTATTTCACTAGCACCATTATGATTGGTAATTTCACTAGCAATTGACCCACCTGTACATGATTCCATAGTTGCAACACTTTTTTCTTTTAGTTGCAAAATATGAATAATATCTTCATATATTTTCATTAACTTACCCCTATCTATATAAATTATTATCTTTTATATATTGTAACACATCTTTATCTAAATAAACACTAGCATTATCTGATAATATATCACTTCTCAACATTGTTGATGAAACTGCGTTTTCTTCCATATCAACAACAATAATATTATTCTTATATTTATCAAGTCTATTTAATACTTCCTCTAAATCATCAGTATTTCTTCTTATAACTAAAATTTTAAAATTATCTAAAATGTACTCTGCATTTTTCCAAGAATCTATATAACTTAAATTATCTAAACCACATATAAAATAAATCTCGGAACCCATATACTCTTCTTTAAAATGTTTTAAAGTTTCATAAGTATAGACAACTTCACTTTTAAGTTCAAAATCTGAAGTTTCAAATGCCTCATATTTATCAGTAATAAGTTTCAGCATATTATATCTATTCTTATCACTTTCTAAATTGTTTTTATATTTATATTTACTTCCTGTCGGAACAAATATAACTTTATCTAAAATATTATTATCCGTTAAATAGGTAGCAATACTTTCATGCATTTTATGTGGAGGATTAAAAGAGCCTCCAAAAATACCTATTTTCATAAAATCATTCCTTTTTTATTTTCTTCTTAAACGTTTATACGTTTCTAGATTTTCATGATGAATTGGTTCAAGTGATTTTCCTTTATTTAATGTACAAATAATTCTTGAAATCATCTCAGAACAATCGACATCAACATACCAACTCTTATTTTTTATTTCATCAGGTACATAAGAAAGATTAGTAGAATAAATAAAGTCAAACATTCCATCACGATATGCTTTTTCAATTTTTTCAATACCTTCTGTAAATAAGGCAAATGTTGCACAGATAAATACTCTTTTAGCTCCTCTTTTCTTAGCCTCACGTGCTACTTCTAAAACACTTCCACCACTGGCAATCATATCATCTACAATTATAACATTTAAATTATCCATATCTGGCCCTAAATAAGAATGTTCAACAATTGGATTTTTACCATCAACAATACGAGAGTAATCTCTTCTTTTATAAAAAGCCCCAACATCACACCCCAGCATTTCAGCGTAATATCTTGCTCTTGGCATTGCTCCAAAGTCGGGTGCTAGTACTAATAAATTATTACTAAGTTCAATCATAGTTTCATTTTCTATTAAATTTTCTAATATTGTACTCGTTGGATAAAAATTTTCAAAAGCCATTGTTGGGATTGCATTAGCAATTGCTGGATTATGAACATCAAAAGAAATTAAATTATTAATTCCTAAGTTTTCTAGTTCTCTTAAAGAAAGCGCACAATCAAGTGATTCTCTTCCTGTTCTTTTATCTTGTCTTGACTCATATAAAAGAGGCATTATTAAAGTTAAGCTTCGCGCATGATTAGCTGAAGCACCAATAACTCTTTTAATATCAGCAAAATGTTCATCAGGAGCAACATGATGTTCTCTTCCATGCATATTATAAGTACAATTATAATTTCCCACATCACCAAGAATATAAACATCTTTTTCACGAACCGAATCTACAAGTCTTATTTTTCCTTCACCATTAGAAAATCTTGTTTCACTAAGTTCTACACGATAATCTTTTAAAGAATCACTTTTTCCATTTTTAACTAGACGTTCATTTACCTTATCACCTAGTTCTTTAGCTGAATTTAAAACAACTAATCGCATATCTTTTTTCATTCAAAACCACCCTTACTTACCTAAATACGTCCTTTAACCATATTATAGCATATATTTTCATATAATCACTTCCAGCCTCTAACAATTTTATTTTTAATATTTTTTAATCTATCTTCCACATCTCACTAGATGCATCACTTGGCATTCTTAAATCTCCTCTTGGCGAAATACTAATTGTCCCAACCTTTGGTCCATCAGGAATACAACTACGTTTAAATTGTTGTGAGAAAAACCTTTTAACAAAGAAAGAAAGCCATTTACTAATCTCTTTTTCAGGAAAACTTTCCTTAAAAGCATGAATCGCTAAATATTTAATTTTTTCTGGACTTGCTCCATATCTTAAGAAATGATATATAAAGAAATCATGTAAGATATAAGGTCCAACTATACTTTCTGTTTGTTGTAATATTTCATCTTTATCACTTGGAGGTAATAATTCTGGTGACACTGGAGTTTCTAATATATCATTAATAATCTTTCTTCTCTCATCACTACTCTCAGTCTCTGCATAATATGAAACTAAATATTTTACTAAAGTTTTTGGAATAGAAACATTAACAGCATACATACTCATGTGATCTCCATTATATGTACACCATCCTAAGCATAATTCTGATAAATCTCCCGTTCCAATAACAAGTCCGCCAATTTTATTAGCATAGTCCATTAATATTTGTGTTCTCTCTCTTGCTTGAACATTTTCATAAGTTACATCTAACTCTTTTGGATCATGTTCAATATCTTTAAAGTGTTGCAAACAAGCATCTTTAATATTAATTTCTTTTAAAGTTGCACCATAAAGTTTTACAAACTCACATGAATTATTATAAGTTCTACTTGTTGTACCAAAGCCTGGCATCGTTATACCATAAATATCTTTATGATCAAGACCCAAAATATCATAAGCTTTTACTACGACCAAGAAAGCTAAAGTTGAATCTAGTCCACCTGATATACCAATAACACTTTTCTTTATCCCTGTAGATTTCATTCTTTTAGCTAATGCATAAGCTTGAATATTTAAAATTTCTTCACATCTATCATTGCGGTGTTCAACTGTCTTTGGTACAAAAGGTGAAGGTGAATACTCACGAACAAGTTCATTATCAGGGTTATAACCATCAAAATAAACTTTTGTATACTCTTTTTCTTTATCTTTTATAACTCCCATATAAGAAATATCTTTGTAACGCATAGCTTCAAGTCTTGCTAAATCAACATCATCAAATATCAAATTAGATTCAAAATCAAATCTTTCACTCTCTTTTAAAGCACGACCATTTTCATAAATAAATGAAGCTCCAGAAAATACAAGATCCGTAGTCGATTCATTAATACCAGCCGATGCATAAATATAAGCACTTATTGTTTTTTCCGATTGACTCTTAATCAAGCTCTTACGATATTCTTCTTTTCCAATTATTTCGTTAGAAGCTGATAAATTAAAAATCATCTTAGCTCCTCTAATAGTTAAATCATTACTTGGGGGATATATACACCATAAATCTTCACATATCTCAATTCCAAAAGTACGTCTTTCATCACCTTTTTCTTGAAAGATCATATTTGTTTTAAAAGGAACTTCTTCACCATCAATGTTTATTACTTCACTTAAACGTCTACTATCTTCACTAAACCAACGTTTTTCATAAAATTCACCATAATTTGGTATATAAGTTTTTGGAACAATACCTAATATATGACCACTTTCTAAAACTGCTGCACAATTGAATAGTTGATTATCTGCCTTAATTGGTACACCAACTATGAATACACCTTTAACTCTTTTAGAATATTTTTTTAATTCAATCAGTCCATCAGAGGCTTTTTTAAGTAAATGTTCATTCAAGAAAAGATCAGCACAAGTATAACCTGTTAAGGAAAGTTCAGGAAATAAAGTTATTTCCACTCCCCTTTTAAAAGCCTCATCCATAACTTTTTTAATTTCTTCAACATTAAAATCTACATTACTTATTTCTATTTTTGGAACAGATGCACCAACTCTCATAAATCCAAACTTTTTATCCATTTCATCACCTTCCAGTTTTTTATGGTTTTATTTCTTGTTTATATTATATAACTTATTATCTTTTTCTTAAATATCTTTTTACTTCATTAATCGCGATAATGCTATTAGCATCACTTATATAATCATTATCTAATAAATAGACTAAATCTAAAAAATTACATTTTAGATACTTAATATACTCATCTTTGTCTAAATTTTGTGGGTATTTTTGTTCACAGCCTAATGCTAAAAAGCAAGTATTAAAGGCCCCAGATATTCCTTGGTCTTGATAATAAGATTTTAAAGGTATCATTTGTTTAGCATCACAACCTATTTCTTCTCTAAGTTCTCTTATCGCGGCGTCCATTGCACTTTCACCAGAATCTATATAACCAGCAGGAACCTCAATACCAAGTCCACTTTCTGTAAATACACGCGGTTGCACAATAACAAAAGATTTATTATCTTCTGTTATTGGCACTACCACTACAGCGTCTCCTTTTCTTTTATTCTTAACAAGTTTTTGTCTTGAAAATATTGCTCCATTTTTTAAAATAACTTGATAATTCTCAATATTTAAAAAACTTTTTTCAAGTGGTGGAATTTCCTTCATACTAACAACACTTAATTCATCCTTTAATTTTTCAAGCTCGGCAATTATTTTACGAGTTTTCATTGAATCACCTATTTCAAAGCCAAAGCTCTATGTTCTTCAATTAAATTATTTTTAAAGTTTACATATTCTTCAGTTCCACTAACATGATATTCTTGAGGGTTATTAGTTCTTTTAACTTCTGGATAAATTGTAGCCATTTGGGCTTCACAGTAAGCTTTAGTAGTATCTAAATCTGGATCATCAAAGACAAGTTTACCTTCTTCAAATATTGTTTGTTGTAGAGGCACAATAGTAAAATCGATAATTCTTTTTCTTTTTAGGTAGTCTGTTGGACTTACGATAATCAAATCATCAATATTAATTTCTTCACCAACACGAGTCATAATATCTGCAACAGCATATCCTGTTTCTTTGTCATATGCACGATATAAATCTTTTAAATCGGGATTAACTATCTTAATAGCATCTTCACTTAATTTAATTTTAGGAACCCACTCACCATCACTTTGTAAAGCAATTTCTTTATAAACACAGCCCATTCTACCTTCTGGTTTACTAATATTATCACCTACTCCTAAAGAGTCAAATTCTGCACCTTGTTGAATTAAAGTTTCAATAGTTTCTGCTGTTAGGCCATTACTTAAACAAATTTTTGCTTGTGGAAATCCTGCTTCAACTAGCATATGTCTTGCTTCTTTAGATAGATAAGCTAAATCTCCTGAATCAATACGAATACCAATATGGTCAGTTGGAATTCCATTTTCTTCCATCCATTTATAAGTTTTAATCGCGTTAGGTATTCCACTTCTTAAAGTATCATATGTATCAACTAATAATATACAATTTTCTGGATAAGTTTTAGCAAATGCTTTAAATGCTGATAATTCATCAGGATAACTTTCAATATCACTGTGGGCCATTGTACCTAAACCAATTTTATTAACCATATCAGCAGCTAAATCATTACTAGTTCCAACACAGCCAGCCATCATTCCATAAAGTGATGAATCAATTGCCGCTTCAGTTCCATCAGCACGACGTGAACCAAATTCCATAACTCCAACACCTTTAGGAGTTGCTTCAATTATACGTCTTGCACCTGTTGCATGTTCCATTGCTCCATTTATTAAACAAAGTACAGCTGTTTCAACAATTTGTGCTTCAATAATTGGTGCAATAACAGTAATTAAAGGTTCATTTGGAAATACTGGTGTTCCATCAGGAATAGCTTTAATAGTTCCACTAAATTTAAAATTCTTTAAGTATTCAATATATTCATCAGTAAATCCTGCTCTTTTAAAATATCTTAATTCTCTTTCACCAAAGTGTAGGTTTTCAATATAAGATATAACTTTATCAAGTCCCGCCATAACAGCGTATCCACCATTATTTGGCACTCTTCTAAAGAAGACATCAAATCCTGCTACTTCATCTTTTTTTCCGTCAAGTAAATATCCTTGACCCATCTTGTGTTCATAATTATCTGATAATAAACTATAATTTCTTGGTAATCTTTCATATCCATTAAACATTTTCATAAAATTAATCTCTCTCTTTCTTTTTCTCTTATTTATTTTTTATTAATAACAAGTCCGTAAAAAATATTAAGCTACAAGCTTTAATTCCTTTTCACGTCTTTCTAAGTGTTCAAAATCATCAACTACTTCAATTCCTGACTTACGCATTACTTCAAATGCATATTCTGTTTCTGCGTCTCTATCGTGTCCTGGTGCATTAAATGTTGATACTGCACTTGCTACAACAAAAATATGTACACATTTATTTACTTCTTCAACTAGTCTTGCCAAAGTTTTAGCAAAATCTAAAACACAAAGGTCAGTACATACACCTGCAATTACGATTTCTTTTAAATCTTGCCAATCTTCTAAATCAACAGCTAAATCCATATTAAGTCCACCATTAATAGAATTCTTATAATAAATATTGGTATTTTCTTTATTTTCTTCGGCTTTAAACTCCGGAATTAGCTCACTTTCTTCTGAACCATCCACACAGTGATCAGGATAAAGCATAAACTCAACTGCATCTACTAGATGACCTTCCATTATAAAGTTAACTAGTTGTTCTTCTCTTCTAAATTTTTCAATTAATCTTAGTTGCTCTGGAACAAGCTTATTGTATTCTTTATTATGCATAGCTCCAAAATTTACAAATCCATTATTCATATCTACTATAAATAAAGCTTTTGTAAATTGCTTTTTTGTAATGTTTTTTTCTTCTGCTGCATCCTTCATTTGTCTAACATCATTTAATAAAATTTCAAATGCTTCTCTTTGAGTATGATTCATATTTCGAATCAATCTTAAATACTCGCGATACTGTCTATTGTTGTTATACTTATTCGCTTTCACTTTATTACCTCCTATTTTTTTCTTTTCTTCATTTCTTTCCATTTACTCTCCTCTTTCCACTTATGTTATTATCACTTCATTAATAACATAAGCTTTAAATTTTCAAGAGTTCTTCGCTCTTGTTATTAACATTGTATTAATAAGAACGATTTTTGTCAACTACTTTTTAATAAAAAATTAAAAAGAATTATAAAAACTAACTCTATCCTACGAAAATACGTTAAATAAAATTCATATTTTTTTAGCTAAATTAGACAAAATAATATGAATTTGCTATAATATGACTCATTAACGAGGGATTATTATGGATATTGATTTAGAAATTATTAAAACCATTTTTGAACAAAGTTATGAATTACATGATGATTTTCAAAAATATAGTAAAATATATTTAAACACAACAGAAAACATCAAAGGCATACTTGATGGAATTGATATAAAAGATAAAAAAGTTTTATCTGTTGCTGGTTCTGGTGATCAAGCACTTAATGCTTACTTCCTTGGAGCAAGCAATGTTACTTTATTTGATATTAATCCACTGGCTGGTGCCCAAGCTGAATTAAAATTTACTGCTGCTCAAAAACTTGATTACGAAGAATTTTATAAATTTTTCTTGCCACTAAATGGATGTACACTAAGAAGTGATACCTATAAAAAACTTAGTAATTATCTAAGTGATGAAACCAATCAATTCTTTGATTATTTGTATAGTAATTATAATAATGTAGATATATTTAATAAAATTGCCTATGATTTTTACCCTACCATAAGTACACTTGAACGGGTTAATGCTTATATGGGCGAAGATAATTTTAAAGAATTAAAAAATAAACTTGATGGTAAGGAAATTAACTTTATAGAAGCAAGCCTTATAGATTTACCAAATAACTTAAATAACTTGTATGATATTATGCTTTTATCAAACATAAGTGATTCAATTAATAATATATGGAATATTAATACTTTAAAGAATTATAAAAGATATATTCATATATTAAGTAAGCATTTAAATAAAGAAGGTATAATCCAATGCGGTTATATTTACAATAGCTACGATGGACATACCAGTATAAGTGATTTTGCATATGATGAACGAAGAAGAAAAGTATTTACACCTGATGAATTTAAAGAAAGAGATATTACATCATACCAATTCCATTCATCCAAAGATAAAGTTATTACATTCGAAAAGAAAAGAAGAAAAGTCTCTTAAAACTTTTCTTCTTTTTGATTTATAAACTTACACAAGTATATTTCCTTTTACTACATTTGCTGTTCCAACTGACTCAGGATAAGAATCTTTTTGATTTAGCAAATAATCAACGAACGATTCACTAGATGTAGAATAATTAACAGTTAATTGAGCTCCATCATTTTTAGCTGTATTTAAAAATATCTTATCGTATCCAGAAAATGCAGCCTGAGGGAAATTAACAACAGCATTCAAATCATAACAATATGCAAACATATGATTAGCATCAACTCCGTAAAATATAAAATTACTTATATTTAAATTTTTTAGTTTATAACACTTAAAGAACATTTCATACATATTTCTTACATTGCTTGTATCAAAATTACTTAGATCTAAAGACTCTAGGCTCTCACAATTTTGAAACATATTTCCCATATTAGTAACATTACTAGTATCAAATGTACTTACATCAACATTTTTTAAATTAGTACAACCATCAAACATAAGACTCATATTAGTCACTTTATTAGTATTCCAACCATGAAGATTTATCTCTTCTAACTCTGAAGAATAAACAAATAATTCACGCATATTAGTCACATTACTTGTATCCCAACTACTTAAATCTAATTTTTTTAACTTATCACAGCCCCAAAACATTCTTTGCATATCAACAACATTACTTGTATTCCAACCAGAGACATCTAATTCAATTAAATTGTCACAATCCATAAACATATCAGCAGTAGTAGCAGCCATGCTTGTATCAAAAGAACGTAAATCTAGCTTTTCAGAACCACAATTTTTAAACATTTCATAGAAATCATAAGCATTCTTTGTTGAGAAATTTTCAAATCCTGTTATTTCTCTTACGTTTTGAAAAGAGAACAAAGAATTCACACGATAATCTGTATATACTTTTCCTTTTTTACCAATATACAATTCATACATATCATTTCCATCTTCATCTATAGTATAAGCCATAATACTTCCATTCTTTGTAGCACTGGCATCCCAAGACTTTATTGCATTGCTAGGAACTTCATTAGAGTTAATAAATGTTATTTTTTCAATTTTTGAACTACTTACTGAACTACCATTTGTTAAAGATTCAATATAATCTTTTGTGTCATGAGACTCTATAACATATGGATTTTGTTCCGTTCCATCACCTTCCTCAGATACTGTATCAGCTTTCAAATAAACAACTTCCCTTATATAAGCTTGTTCAGTTGTACCTTTTAAACTAATTTGATATTGTGAACCCCATGGAGTAATAAAAAACGCAGAACTTCCATTTGCATATGTATTAATCAAGTGTTCTTGGTATCCTCGACTATTATTAATCCAACTACTTTGTGGATCACCACCCAAACGTGTATTACAACTAGCAGGGCTATTAAAACATATATCATCTACTCCATTTGCATACGTATAAAAATAATCTGATGCATACAAGATTCCAACTTTTCCATTCATATATGTTTTATTTAAAGAGGCAGTCCCATTTTCTGGATTAATAATACTTGAATAAGTTTGATTTCCTCTCTCATCATTATAAAACTGAGAAGCTGATGCAAAAGTATCACTTGAAGAGCCTAAATAAAATTTAACATCATCAACGTGATCAAGACCACCATCTGTTATATTTCTTTTGACAACGTGATTATACAAATCAGAATCTTCCCAATTTGTATTTGCTAATAAATAAGATGGTTTATCTTGATTTGTACGATCTTTCGGTTCATTCCAATAAAAAGGATTACTACTAGTTTGATAAGGTAAAGAAGCATAATCTGCTCGCATTATTTTAGCTCTTTTTACACCATTTTCATCTTCAAATACTCCAATTACTCGCCATAGTTCATTATCAAACATTATGTAATTATTTGGAGAAGAACCTATATATCTATAATCTGTATTTGCTTTTAATTGAGCTGTTGCAGCATGATTAAATGCATACACTTCTCCTTTATCTCCAGCATTATAATTATTTATACTATCTTCATTGGCTTTTGACATTATTGTTTCTACTAA